>DATHCH010000227.1:0-22542 GCA_035319625.1 Thermodesulfobacteriota bacterium | reverse complement strand
GATGAATCAGGTTCTTATAACCTAATAACTCCGGAAAGAGTCAAAGCTGCTGTTAAATTAGTAAAGACAGGGAAAGTATATAGGCTTTCGGTACCTTATACTAATCACATGCCGCTTCCTTGGGGGCGCACCTATAACCTTACTATCCCTGGATTACCTGTTGGAGGTCCATTTGGAAAATCAGGATTAGTATTTAATGATGAAATGCTGGTTGCAACAATTGGACAGGTGGGAACTCAATATGATGGTCTCGGCCATATTGGCTTAAGAGACAAAAATGGTGTTTATAGATGGTACAATGGGTTCGCACTGCATGACGATTTTACAGGGAGCGGCCACGGTCTGAAACATCTTGGGGTGGAAAAACAAGGGCCCTTTGTAACCAGAGGAGTTTTAATCGATGTGGCAGGATTAAAAGGTGTAGAATCCATGAAACAAGGTGAGGTTATTACTGTTAAGGATATCGAAGATTGTATTAAAAGAGAGGGGATTGCTCCCATTCGAGAAGGAGATGCGGTTTTATTTAACACCGGGTATATTAAATACTGGGAAGGTGAGGAAAAATTTTATGATGCGGGTGAGCCTGGTGTAGGATTTAAAGGTGTTAAGTATCTTGCTGATAGGAATGTCAGTATTGTAGGAGCAGATACCTGGGGGGCGCTAGATGTTGTCCCAGGAGAAGATCCTGATTATCCTTTTCCGTCACATAGTTTATTGGAATGTGTCAATGGAATCGGACAGCTACAGAATCTGGATTTACGGCAACTCGCAAAAGATCATGTTTATGAATTCTTATTCGTTTTTGCGCCGACCCCTTTTGAGGGCGCTACTGGTTCACCAGGAGATCCTTTTGCCATTCAGTAATAAATTGGTTGAGTCAATCCGAGTTTCTCAGCTGAAAATGGCAGAGTTTGTTGCCCAATAGAGTGGGGAGACCTTCAATAAGAGAATCGACTAATCGGATGGTTCGTCGGAGGTCTCCCCATGTTGTATGCACCCATTAAAAGGTCAATTCAGAGAATCCCGATCCAGAAACAATATCCTAAGGCACGCATGAGGAAGAGACCATGCGAATCGCTTATTTTGACTGTTTTTCCGGGGCAAGCGGAGATATGATCCTTGGTTCATTGATCGATGCCGGATTGAGTTTGGGCCAATTAAGAGAGGAGTTCAAGAAACTCCGAATCCCAAAGGTTCGTCTGAAAGTCAAGAAGGTCCTCAAAGGGGGAATCTCTGCCACCCAGGTGATGGTGGAGGGAAAAGATGAGAAAAGATCTCACCGTGATCTGAAAGAGATGTTGAGGATAATAGAGAGAGGTGACTTGGAGACCGATGTAAAGAAGAAGAGCAAGGAGATCTTCCAGCGAATCGCTTCGGTAGAGGCAAGAATTCATAAGAAGCCCACGGAAGAAATCCATTTCCATGAAATAGGTGGGTTAGACTCTGTAGTGGATATTGTTGGGGCTGTTTGGGGGGTTCGCCAATTAGGGATCGATAAACTTCACGTATCAAAGGTCAACGTGGGTACGGGATTTGTAAAATGCGAACACGGAATTCTTCCCATCCCTGCTCCTGCTACCTTGCGCTTGATGGAAGGGAAACCGATCTATTCCTCGGGTGTCGAAAGGGAGCTTCTCACTCCCACGGGAGCTGCTATTTTAACTTCATTGGGCTCTGAATTCGGCGAATTGCCTTTGATGAGAGTGGAGCGGATTGGATACGGGGCCGGACGTCATGACCTCCCCCATCCCAATGTCCTCCGGCTGATCATCGGGACCCCAGAGCTAACGTCAGAAAAGGGTTGCGGTCATCGAGACGAACATCGATGACATGAACCCCCGGATTTGCGACTACGTGATGGGGCGACTATTATAAGAGGGGATTGAAGAGGACATTAACAGAAGATTCAGGAAGCTCTGCGATGCACTTACCTTTATTATAGACTGCGAATTACGACATTTCGGAAGTCTCAATAGCTGCTATTGATTGGGTGTTTTTAGAAGGCAAAAAACTTACGGTTTGAAGATCATACCTGGCTCTTTCCTTCTTTTTTTACAGTAGAGAAATTTGGCAAGATATCTGGCCATCGAGAAGCGAGAAGATTCTCAACTAGTAAGTGTAACTTGTTTTTAGAATTTTTGAAAAAATGACACCTTTCAAAATCAATTTCTCTGTGATGTTCAGGAGCCGTCGCCCTTGCAAAGCGAGCTCGCTCCACTACCCGTTCAAGATATCGATCTCAGTGGGTGAACTTCATATTCCGGCAACATGTGTATTTGCCGGGACCACCTCGACTACCTGAATTGATGAATAAAAAACTTGACATTTCCCTTTTTATATTGTATACAAATTAATTGTAAGCAATATAAATTGAGGTATCTTGGATGAAAGCTGACAATTGCATCTTCTTCCAGTTAGCAAAGGCCAGTCAGACCAGTATAAAATTTCTGAGCCAGAAAATATCAGGGCTTAACATCACGCCGGTTCAGGCCATGGTCATCGGATTCCTCGTCGAGGAAGATCAGATTATGGCGGGTGAATTAGGAAAAAAGGTTGAACTGGACAGCGCCACCTTAACCGGTATTTTGGATCGTCTGGAAGCCGCTCAACTCATCGAACGCAAAGGCAACCCCGATGACCGACGATCTACCAAGATCCATCTGACCAAGCTCGGAAAAGAAACGGGGTTTGAGGCCAAGAAGTTGATCGAAGAAGCCAATAAAGAATTTCTGGCGGACTTTACGGAAAATGAAAGCCGGGAGCTGCGCGGTCTTATTTCCAAACTTCGGGAGAAAATCAGCCGATAATTTTTTTTGAGCAAATATCTTGTTTACAATTATCTCGTCTACAATTTAATGATCGTATATTAGGGAGCGTGTAATGAATGCAGATGAAATGAAAAGAGACCCGGCGACCTTCTTGGAGGGGGAGATAAAAAACTATATCGCGAACTCGCCCAATAACATCATGCCCGACTTTCCTGGCGAGCATATGTGGGATGAGCCGCTCGTTGGCTTTGCAGACGGCGATGATCTACTCTTCACAGAGTACAAGAAAATAATCGGCGATTTCCACGTGACACCGCGGGAAGCCCTCGAAATGAATCTCAAGAAAAAGACGATTGGATACGACCACCCTGAAAACATCAGCGTTATCTCTTGTTTTCTACCGAGCACGACCCTGATCCGTGAGAGCATGCACAAAGAATCGGAGATTTGCTCCCTGCGCTGGAATCGTGCCCGCTGGTTCGGCCAGGAATGCAACTTCAGGTTGCAACGCCATCTCGTAGTCTTGCTCGAAGATCTGGGATATGATGCCATTGCTCCGGAGCAGGAGCCTTGGTTTGAAATCAAGCGCGAAGGTCCCTGGGCTCCGGCATCGAGATGGTCACAGCGCCACGTTGGTTACGTCGCCGGTCTGGGCACCTTCAGTATTAATGACAGTTTTATCACAGCTAAGGGCTCGGCCGGGCGCATGGGGAGTATTGTCTGCAATGTTTTGATCCCTCCTTCGCCGCGTCTTGCCAGAGATCACCGAGAAAACTGCTTGTTCATTCGCGAGGGGACCTGCGGCACATGCATGAAACGGTGCCCTGCGGGTGCCATCAGCGAAAAGGGGCATGATAAGGCAAAGTGTTTCGCATATCTCTTCGCGGGAATGGCGCAAAAGGTAAAAGATCAGGGGTGTAAAGAGCAATTCGTCGGTGGTTATATAGGCTGTGGGTTTTGTCAGACGGGTGTCCCCTGTGAAGAACAAATTCCCGCCGGCATCACGGCTGGAGAAAGGAGCCATCATGGGAAAAACATATAAGACCGGATGTGTCTTATGCGCCCAGAACTGTGGTCTGGAGTTGGAAGTCGAAAACAACCGGATCGTTAAAGTGAAACCCGACAAGTCCAATGCGAAAAGCGAAGGATATGCTTGCCGCAAGGGCCTGAATGTCGCGTATCACCAGCATCATGCCGATCGCCTCAAGTATCCATTGAAACGGGTGGGCGACCGCTTCGAGCGGATCTCATGGGATCAAGCCATTGATGAGATAGCGCTCAAGCTCAAACGAATCATCGATCAGTATGGCCCCCGCTCCTTCGCGTATATGGGAGGAGGCGGTCAAGGATGCCATTTCGAGGCAGCTTTCGGCGTGCGGCTCATGCGGGGTTTGGGTTCTCAGTACCATTACAGCGCCCTGGCTCAGGAATTTGCCGGTGACTTCTGGGTCTGCGGCAAAACCTATGGCCGGCAGTATATTCACGATGGCCCGCATCTCGCGGAGACGGACCTCCTGCTGGTTATCGGCTGGAACGGAATGCAGAGCCATCAGGTCCCTCAGGCCCCGCGTCAGCTTCAGAGAATCTCTAAAGACCCCGACAAACTCCTGATCGTTGTTGATCCGCGCCTCTCGGAGACGGCCAGGCTGGCGGACATCCATCTTCCTATCCGACCGGGAACGGACGGGCTGCTGCTCAAATCGATGATCTCAATCATTCTCCAGGAAGGGCTGGAAAACAGGGCCTACCTTGCGGACCACACATCGGGATTCGAAGAGGTGAAATCTTTGTTTCTTGATTTCGATTCCCGGGGGGCGGTCCGGACCTGCGGCCTCGATTTCGATCGGGTCCGGGAAGTAGCCCGATTGTTCGCCACCCGAAAATCCTCCATGCGTCACGATCTCGGAATCTATATGAACCGCCACAGTGCCGTCTGTTCGTATCTCATTATAATGCTCAAGACGATCTGCGGGCGGCTCGGCGTGCGCGGAGGCAATGTATTCAACGGCCACATGATGCCGATCGGATCGCACTCGGACGAGCGAAACCCGAAGACATGGCGCACCGTAACGACCAATTCCTTTCCGGTCTGCGGCTCGTTTCCGCCCAATGTGATGCCGGAGGAAATCCTGTCCAATCATCAGGAGCGATTACGGGCGGTCTTCGTTTCCGGCGCCAACCCCCTGCGTTCCTACGCGGATACGACCGCATATGAGGAGGCCTTCAAACGGCTTGATCTCCTTGTGACAGCGGAAATTGCCATGACGGAAACGGCGGTTCTCTCTCACTATATCCTGCCTTCCCGGTCGGGATACGAATCGTGGGACGGGACCTTTTTCCCGGTGACCTATCCCGGGATCTATTTTCAGATGAGGAGGCCCATCGTGGAGCCTGAAGGCGAACCCCTTGAGTGCGGCGAGATTCACCTCAGGCTTGCGGACCGGTTGGGCTTAATCCCGTCGATTCCGGAGAATCTATACAAAGCGGCGGAAGAAGGGCATGCCGTTTTTGGAGCAGCCTTGATGGCCTACGCCCAAAAAGAGCCGGCAGCCTTGAAGGTGATGCCCTTTATTCTCGGGAAAACACTCGGAAAGACAACGGGCTCTGTCCACAAGGCAGCCCTTTGGGGTATGCTCCAGACTGCCCCGAAGGCTTTTCATGAAAACGCGGCACGAGCCGGATTCCAACCCGGACCTGCCCTGGGAGAGAAGGTCTTTCAGGAAATTATGGATCATCCTGAGGGGATCTGGGTGGGCCGAATTGACCCGGAAAAAAACCTCGAACACATCGCAACCGAGGACACCAGGATCTGTCTCCTGATTCCGGAACTTCTCGATGAACTGAGGGATATCGAATCGCAAAAGGAAGAGGCGGCATTGGTTCCCGATTCCCGATTTCCCCTGGTACTCATGGCCGGGAGACACACCTCCATGAATGCCAATACGCTCATGCGGAACCCCGCTTGGAATGAAGGGAAACGGGACTGCACGCTTGCCATGCATCCCGCTGACGCAGAAGCCCTGAAACTGAAAGATGGACAAACGGTCCGGGTAATCACGGAAACCGGTTCTGAGGAAATCGAACTGGAGGTGACGGATACAGCCCGTAAAGGCCATGCGGCCATCCCGCACGGGTTTGGCATCGTCTACGATGGCAAGAAATATAAGGTGAACGTGAACCGTCTGACAAAGAACACAAATCGCGATCGCTTCGGCACTCCAATGCACCGTTATGTGCCTTGCCGGGTGGAAGCTTTATGAAAAAAGAGCCCTCCTCTCCTTTTTCCTTTGAGGAATACATTAAGGAGGCGGAAGCCTTTCATGGTTTTGCCGCGCCCGGGCTCCTGGTCGGAGGATTTATGGTCAGCAAGGCAATGAAACGCTTTCCTCCCGGCGTGCTATATGAAGTTCTTTGCGAGACTTCCAAGTGTCTTCCCGACGCCATTCAATTATTGACCCCATGTACCATAGGCAATGGCCGGCTCAGGATCATACCTTTGGGCCGTTTTGCGCTGAGCCTCTTTGATAAAGACACCGGATTAGGAGTACGGGTTTTTCCGAACCCGGCCAAGGTTCAATCCTGGCCGGAGCTGCATGCATGGTATATCAAGCTTAAGACCAAGCATGAACGGGACTTAAATTTGCTTATTTCTCAAATTAAACGGGCAGGGGAAGAAATCCTCGAGCACCAGCCAATTCGGATCAAGCAGGAGGTTTACAAGAAGATCAGCCGGGGACCAATGGCCCTTTGTCCCGTTTGCAAGGAAACTTATCCGGCAGCTGCAGGAATTCCTTGTTTGGCTTGCCGGGGACAAAGCCCTTACGTCGCTTAGGCAGATATTTGTTTGGAGATAAAAATAAAAGCAAAATTTTGAAAAAAGTTTTGAGGCGAAGACATCGCAACAGTCAATGAAAGTCTGAAAGTCTGGTGGCAGCTAAACATCGTTGGTGGTTTCATCAATGGACTCATTGTCAAAATAAACGATATAAAGGAGGGAAGGAAAATGGCCAAAAAAGTTTATCATGGCCTATGCGAGGTACTGGCTAAACGAGGAGGAAGATACCCGGGTAAGGATATCCCCGAGTTTTATGCCCTGGTAGAAGAACTATTTACCCCGGAAGAGGCGGCGGTTTATAACGCGATACCCAAAGGATTTCATCCGGCCGAGGCCATTGCCAAGGGGATGGGAAAAGAGGTGGACGAAATCAGGCCCATTCTGGAAGGCATGGCGAACAAAGGGCTTTGCACCGCCGGTTCCATGCGCGGAGCAACCCTTTACAGTGCGCCAGTTTTTGTAGTTGGAATCTTTGAATTCCAGTTCATGAGGGGGACCAAAACGGAAAGGGATAAAAAGCTGGCCCGTCTGATCCACGCATACAAAGCGGCTGTGGATGCCGGGCAGGGTGCGGTGAAAATTACCTATCCGATCAATCGGGTCATCCCGGTGAACCAAAAGATCCAGGTCGGAAACACCATCCGTACCTATCAGCAGGTGGCTTCCTATATAGAAAAATATCAACCTCTGGCGGTTGCCACCTGTTTCTGCCGACATGAGGCCAAGCTGATCGATGAAAAGGACGATTGCGGGAAACCCGACGAAGTCTGCATGCAATTCGGAATGGGGGCACAGTTCGTCATCGACCGGAAGATGGGTCGGCAGATCTCCAAAGAAGAAGCGATGGAAGTCCTAAATAAAGCCGAGGAAGCCGGACTGGTCCATGCGACCCTCAACCGCCAGGAAATCGATTTTCTGTGTAATTGTTGCGGCTGTCATTGCATGATTCTGAAGACCGCCCTGGCCCAACCGAAACCCGGGCTGAGCTTGAACTCCGGATTTAAACCACGGCATGACCGCGATCTGTGCACCTCTTGCGGGACCTGTATTGACCGCTGTCCCACCCAGGCCCTTGCCATGGACAGTGAAGACAAGCCGGAATTGAATTTAGATCGTTGCATAGGATGCGGCGTTTGTACCACCGGATGCGCTTTTGATGCCATTTCCTTAGTTGAAAGGGCCGGTATTTTGGCGCCGCCAATGGACCAGAAAGCCTTGCGGGAAGCCATTAAGGCCAGTCAGGTTTATTAAGCGGGGCTCAGTAGCTGCTGAGACTGTCGAAACACCATTCAGTATAGTTAATGCCCGATTTTTGGAGGTCTCACGACCCTTCATAATTGTGAGATCGTTGATTGTGGCGCATTCTGTGAAGTCATTTTTCTCTGCATCTCCCCCAAGAATCTGCTTGGGGACTTTTTCGACAGTCTCGCTATGAACGTTTTATTTGAGATGAGAAACTGTAGTGGCGGATGTCTGATTGGTAATCTGAGTCTGGAAATGGCCGAAAGCAGTCAGGCTTTCAGAGATCGCCTTGAGAAGGCATTGCATCGTTGGGCCAAAACCTTGAGTGCACTATTTCTTGAAGCCCAGAAAGAGGGGACCCTTCCTGACGATTTGAACGCGAATATGCTGGCGGAACACATTATCTCGTCAATCGAGGGAGCATTGCTGCTATCTAGAGTTAAAAAATCCTCTCAACCACTGAACGACTTTATTCATCTGTATTTTGATTTGTTTTTAACCCGTCTACGGAAAGAATAATTTTTTGGCACATATCAAGTAGACCGGTCAAACTAATCAATGACCAACAACAAGGAGGAGCAGAAATGAACGTCTTATTTGAATCGAGTCAAATTGGCGGGCTAACACTGAGCAACAGATTCGTATGCTCGGCAACATGGGATGGATGCGCCAATGCCGATGGATACTGCACCCAGAGAAATATTGACATGCTCATGGAGCGTGTACGGGGTGGTGTAGGTCTGATTATTACCGGCATGGCTTTCGTTAAACTGGAAGGAAGAGCAGCCCCCGGGCAACTGGGGGTGAATGATGATGGACATATCAAGGGACTGGCGAACATGGCCAGTGCAATTCATAACGCTGGGGGCAAAGTTCTCTTACAATTAGCACATGGCGGCTGTTATGCCCCTCCAGCCCTCAACGGACATGAAGCGCTGGGGCCTTCAACTAACCATACCGAAAGATTTCCCGCATGTCGGGAAATGACCGTACAAGAAATCAGCCATGTTGTTGAGGCATTCGGAAAGGCTGCCGGGAGGGCAAGACAAGCCGGATTTGATGGCGTGCAGTTGCATGGGGCTCATGGGTATCTGCTCAGTCAATTTCTTTCCCCCTTTTTCAATAAACGAACGGACAACTACAGTGGCAGTGTTGAAAATCGTGCGCGAATACTCCTTGAGGCGTTTTGGGCGGTGAGAAATGAGGTCGGTGATAATTATCCCGTCTTTGTTAAAATCAATTCCGAGGATTTTGTCGAAGGTGGCCTTACGGTTGATGAGATGCTTCTGGTATGCTCAATGCTGGAACGGGCAGGTGTAGGTGCAATAGAACTAAGCGGTGGAACGGTATATGCGTCGGTGGCCTATTCCTGCTTCAGGGTTGGGGTACCGGCCCAGGATCGGGAGATTTATTACAAAGAGGCGGCGCGTCGCTATAAAGAGAACATACACGTTCTCTTACTGTTGGTGGGCGGCATTCGTTCTCCTGAAGTGGCGGAATCAGTTGTTGGCACCGGTTTGGCAGATTACATCTCGCTTTGCCGACCACTGATCTGCGAACCGAATCTGATTGACCGCTGGAAGGCTGGAGACACTGGACCAGCAACCTGCAAATACTGCAATGGCTGCTTCGGGCCAGTCATTAAAGGTGAAGGCTTAAGGTGCATCTTGCCTACAGAGAACCGATAGGCCAAAAAAAGCCGATTGGATCATCATGGGATCACGGAAGCAGAGATAGGGCCAAAAAGGAAGGAGGCATCAGTATGGCTGGTGAGGAAAGCACAAGGCAAATTATCGTCGATTCATTGGATGGTATCATGCGTATTCAAATAAACCGGCCTGAGAAGAAAAATGCCCTTACGTTTGCGATGTACCAGGCAATGGCCGATGCCCTCATTCAGGCCGATCAAAATCCTGGCATACGGGTAGTTTTTCTGACGGGGACGGAGAATTGCTTTTGTGCCGGAAACGATCTCGTTGATTTTAAAAACATCTCCCAGGGCAAGGAACACCTGAGGAATCCTTTTGTGCCGGCCATCAGCCAAGCCAAGAAACCAATTGTTGCCGCAGTATCCGGTATGGCAATTGGGATCGGTACAACCATGTTGCTCCACTGCGATCTGGTCTTTGCCAGCACGGAGGCCGTCTTTAACCTACCGTTTGTCAATCTCGGCCTCTGCCCGGAATTGGGTTCCAGTTTTCTCCTCCCTTTGCTCGCAGGCTACCAGCGTGCGGCGGAAATATTCCTACTGGGCAGACCTTTCAACGCGCAGAAAGCATTTGAGATCGGCATGATCAATCGCGTGTGCTCTGAGAAGGAACTGATTCCCATGGCTTGGGAAGCAGCCTGTCACCTTGCGGCCCAGCCATCTGCGTCGGTATGTGTGACCAAAGCCTTGATGAAACGCGGCCGCGAGGCAATTTTGAAGGCAATCATGGAAGAAGAGTCAAACGAGTTCGAAAGATGCTTAACCTCGCCACAGGCGAAAGAGGCTTTCCAAGCCTTCCTTGAGCACCGGAAACCGTCCTTTTCCGAGCCGAATCGATAAAAGGAACTTCTATTGCCTCTCCACGATCCAGGGGGCCAAGGAATACATGCTCTCCGGCCTGACCTGGTAGCTGGAGCTAGCGACCGCCCGTGACGAGTGGGAACGAAAAGATGCGCCGGCCTCTGCCTGTCCTAAAAGGAAGCGCTCTTTTCGGCCTCATTGGTAGGGTATGGAAGGAAGAGGTTCTTGAAGATGTAAATTGATTAATAAATTGGAGAAGGGTAGAGGCAGGGTTCGCAGGTGATCCGGCATTTTTCGTTTATTTCCTTTGATAATCGTCAACGCCCACATTAACCTGCTGTCGTGCAAGTAGGTGAACTCTCCACTTCCTAGACTGCGTATATCTGCTATAAATCTTCTGTTTTTAGATCACCCAAAAAGTTTGGATTTGATTTTCATATATCCATACGGCCTGATAATTTCTATCGGAAATCCTCGACTCTTTAACTACGCCTCGATTGAGGATTAGTGAAAGTCCCAGTCCGGATGTATGTAATGATGTTTTCCTAATCAACTTTTTTGTTTTGCCGCCTGCCGTTCTTATCCCCTTCTGGCTTTTCTAATGTCCTCCAAATAGAACTTAATTAACGGCGACATCTCAGGCGGTTGCCAATCTGTCTTTTTGGGTTCCTCCGGCCACGTGAAAGGTAAATGCCAAACCTCGCCTGGTTTTTTGGCCTTTTCAAGCACCTCAAGGGTTTTCAGAAGAACTTCCCTTTGGCCTGCCACGTCCCCGACCTGCCCCGCGGGTCTCCCGTATGGGAATTCAATGGCGGCGGATCGGGGGATGCCTATAGCCCGATGAAATTCATAGGTCGGGGTGAGAACAACGGTTGAGAATCCACCCTCCTCCAAGAACCTTGCAGCCAGTCCGACGGACTGGCAGCAAAAGGGTCAGGCAGGTGTCATGAGAACTGCCTCGACGCCTTCAATCTTCATCCTCTTGGAAATAGGCTCAATCGCTTCCTTTAGGAAATCGGTACTTTTCCATTGAAAACCATAAAAGGAATAGGAGGTGAGGGCGAGACGACCGATGATTTTCTCCTTCTCAAATTCAGCCATCCGCGCAAGAGGAAGTATGACATTGATATCCTGCTTGATATAGTTGGTGTTAATATGCAGATGATTGACTTCGATATCCTTCTCAGTGGCCCTCCTTGGTATCTCCCGATAGGAACGGTCACCCCAAAAAGGCTCTCTTTTCTCTGTTTCCATATCAAAAGGAGGATCTGTCTTCAAACTGATGCCGGCGCTCGTCACTAACGCGATGGTCGTTTGATTCAAGGGCTTGGCCATTGGTGTCCACGGGATATAGCCCTGATACTCTTCTTCCGGAATGAAGGTGCTGACCCAAGCTTTTAAGCCTGGAGGAAGAAACCGAAACCCGTCCACTTTTTTTCCTTCCTGTGCCATGTTTTCCTCCTAATATCCCCCTCCCACCGAAGGTGTGAAAAAATTCGGGAAGCAGGCGGGCAAGAATATCTCTAAAGTTTTACAAATGCGGTTTCTTGAGAGGGTAAAGCTAACAAAGGCCTGTAAGGGGTCAATAGCTGCTAAGTTTTTCATTCCAGGTAGTCAACGTGAAGAGGTGCCGCTGTAAAACTTTCTCGACATCCCTGCCCGCCCTTTCCGCTGGGGGCAATTTTTTCACACCTTCCCTTTGCCAAATGGGGCGAGAGGGAGTGAGCCAAGTTACCTACGAACGGCAACATGTACGCAAATTTTATAATGGGCTAACCTCCTTTGCAAGGCCATTTGACTTGGCACCGACGTCATGCCCTTGACAATCCATGGTCCCCTGAAATATATTTTATTTTAATTTCGGATATTTATTGGAGCGATCATTGTCTCTCTTTATTACTTTTGAAGGTGTCGAGGGAAGCGGTAAGACCTCTCAGATTCAACGCCTGAAAAAATACCTCATCCAAAAAGGCATTCCCTGCAAAGTGACACGAGAGCCAGGAGGGTGTCCTATCGGCGAGAAAGTGAGGAAAATCCTTTTGGACCCGGACCATCGCGAGATGATCCCGACGACGGAGCTCCTCCTCTACGAAGCCGCCAGGGCGCAACACGTGAAGGAGGTCCTAAAGCCGCTCTTGAAGAAGGGAGGGGTCATTCTTTGCGACCGTTTCTGTGATGCCACCCTTGCCTATCAAGGTTACGGCCGGAGGATTGACTTGAAATGGATTGATCGTCTCAACCGCCTCTCTTCTCAGGGTATCAAGCCCGATATCACCTTCCTCCTCGATTGTCCATCTGTTGTAGGGTTGAACAGGGCCCTTCAAAGGAACCGAACACTGAAACAGGAAAGGGAGGAGCGTTTCGAGAGAGAGGAGATTCAATTCCACCGCCGCGTGAGGAAAGGATACCTTGCCATCGCCAGAAAAGAACCCCATCGGGTCAAAGTGATTGATACCCGAGCGGGCGAAGAGAAGGTCTTTGAAAAGATTCGAAAAATCGTTGATAATTTATTAATAGGGGTCAAGGAGTCCAGGATTCAAGGGGTCAAAGATAAGAGAGCAGAAAGTAGAGGGTAGAAAGTGGTCAAGACCACACTCCACCTTCCACTTTCAACCTTCGAAACTCGAACCCCTGCATCCTCGAACCCCGGAACCCTTTTTGAGAGAATATGGCATTCAGAGACGTTATAGGACATGCTAAGCCTATTGCATTGCTGCAGAGAGCAATCAAAAATGGGAAGATCGCTCAGAGCTACCTTTTTTTGGGGAATGAAGGAATCGGAAAGAAGTATGCGGCTCTTCAATTCGCAAAAGCGCTTAACTGCCTTGGAGCAGAGGCCGAGGGAGGAGATGCCTGCGATCACTGCACCTCCTGCAAGAGGATCGACCATGGCCTTCATCCCGATGTCTTGGTCATTGAACCGGAGGGACAGAATATCAAGGTCGAGCAAATAAGACAGCTGCAAAGGGAACTGGCATATCGACCGTACGAAGGGAAGTATCGCGTCTGTATCGTGACAGCTGCAGATCGGATGGCTCCTCACATACCGAATACCCTTCTCAAAACATTGGAAGAACCTCCGCTCCATACAGTGATCGTCTTGTTGGCAAATAACTCCAGATTCATGTTACCCACGATCCTCTCACGATGCCAGCCAATTCGCTTCAATCTCCTGCCCATTCCTCTGGTCTCGAAATGGCTGGTGGAGGGCAATGGCTTCGATGAAGCAGAAGCCCACCTCCTCGCCTCCCTTTCAGAAGGAAGTCCTGGCAAGGCTTTGGAGATCCAAGAGGAGATCCTTCAGATCCCGAGAAAGGAACTCCTGAAGGATTGGGTGGGTTTGAAATCGCTTTCCTTTGAAAGGATAGGGAGTTGGGTTGGATCTTTACCCTCCGAGCGAGAAAACCTCCTTCTGATACTTGAAGTGGCCAAGACCCTGCTGAGAGACTTAATTATGGTGAAGACGTTGAATAAGGGGCCGAAACTGATCCATTCGGATCTTCTGCGAGAGATCGAGAGCACGGCGACAAACTGGAGCCTCTCCTCCCTTTTGAGAAGGATGGAGAATCTGCACCAGACCATCGTTGAAATCAAGGCCAATGCCAATACGAGCCTGGCCCTCGAGGCCATGATGCTCTCATGGGCTGAAGGATAGAGAAGATGATTCGTTTAGTTTTTGTCAAACTACCTAACGGAAAAACGGAAGAATTTGACGCGACACAGCTGTCCCTCGAAGCGGGTGAAAACGTCATCGTCGAGACCGAAAAGGGATTGGTCCTGGGAAGGGTTCTCTCCCCGCCTCATGAAAAGGAAAAGCGCTACTTTCTGAAATCTCCAAGAAAGGTAACTCGGAAAGCCACAGCTGAGGATCTGGAGCAATTCAAAGGAAATCAACAATTAGAGAAGGATGCCTTTCAATTCTGTCTTCAGAAAACCAGGGAGAAACACCTGGACATGAAGCTGGTCAAAACGGAAATCCTTTTGGACCGTTCTAAAGCCCTCTTCTATTTCACCTCTGAAAAGAGGATTGATTTTCGGGAGCTGGTCAAGGATTTGGCCGCAGAATTCAGGATGCGGATCGAGATGCGGCAGATTGGGGTAAGGGATGAAGCGAAAATGGTCTGTGGTCTTGGGAGTTGCGGAAGGGAGCTTTGTTGCGCCAAATTCATGAATCGATTCGAACTCGTCTCCGTCAAAATGGCCAAGGAGCAGAACTTAGCCCTCAACCCGACGAAGATCTCCGGAGTTTGTGGCCGTTTGATGTGTTGCCTGTCTTACGAATTTCCCACCTATGTTGACCTAAAAAAGGATCTCCCCAAGGTGGGCAAGTATATCTTGACTCGCTCCGGCAAGGGAAAGGTGATCCGTCAAAATGTCCTCAGCGGAACGGTGACTGTAGAGTTAGAGGAAGGGGGAGAGATTACCATTCATGCATCCGAGCTCTGAAAAATCCTTCTACATCACCACTCCCATCTACTATGTCAATGATGTTCCCCATATCGGCCATGCCTATACCACCGTCGCTGCGGACATCCTCGCCCGCTTCAAGCGCTTCGAGGGTTATCACGTTTTCTTCCTCACCGGCACGGATGAACACGGCCAGAAGGTGGAGAAGGCGGCCCAGGAGCGAGGGGTCGATCCAAAGGCTCACTGCGATGAAATGGTTTTGCGATTCCAATCGCTCTGGAAGAAACTGAATATTTCTAACGATGATTTCATCCGAACCACAGAGATGCGCCATCAAAAGGTGGTCCAGAACATTCTTCAAGATCTCTTCAATCGCGGGGAGATCTATCAGGACAGTTATGACGGATGGTACTGCATTCCCTGCGAACGGTTCTGGACTGAAAAGGATCTGATAGAGGGGAAATGTCCGGATTGCTCTCGTTCGGTGATTCAGATCTCGGAAAAAAACTACTTTTTTCGGATGAGCAAGTATCAATCCTGGTTGATCGAGTACATCGAAAAAAATGATCGCTTTGTCTTCCCTACAGCGAGAAGAAACGAGGTATTAGGATTTCTCCGCAACCCATTGGAGGACCTTTGTATCTCGAGACCGAAGAAGCGGTTAAAGTGGGGAATCGAAATTCCTTTCGATGCCGAATACGTGACCTATGTGTGGTTTGACGCCCTGATCAACTACCTCAGTGGGATTAGCTATAGTTCTCGGGAAAATACTTTCTCTGAATTTTGGCCCCAGGCGACCCATCTCATCGGCAAAGATATCCTTACCACCCACGCGGTCTACTGGCCGACCATGCTCAAGGCCATCGGCTTGTCGCCTCCTAAGATGGTATTCGCCCATGGGTGGTGGACAATCGAGGGTAAGAAGATGTCGAAATCCCTCCAGAATGTGGTGGAGCCTAATCGCTTGATTGACACCTACGGGGTGGATGCCGTCCGGTATTTTCTCATGCGCGAAGTTCCTTTCGGAACGGACGGCGATTTTTCTCATGCTGCCATAGTCCATCGGATCAATAGCGATCTGGCAAATGATCTAGGCAACCTCTTCAGCCGAGCTCTCAGCATGGTCGTCAAATATTTCGATGGTCTCATCGTACCCCCTTCCGACCTTCGGGATGTGGATCGAGGACTTCAAGAGGTGTCTGAAAAGATTCTTCCCCAACTGTCGAAACAAATGGACGATTTAGCCTTTCATCGAGCATTGGGCTCGATCTGGGAGATCGTCAATGCGAGCAACAAATATATTGATGAAGCCGCACCCTGGGCTTTGGCCAAAGCAGACAAAGATCGACCCCGCCTTGGCACAGTGCTTTACCACGCGCTGGAATCGCTTCGACTTATCGCTCTGCTCTCAGCCGCCTTCGTGCCGTCTACTTCTGAAAAGATGTGGTCCCAGCTGGGGGTGGAGGAAAACCTTTGGGAACAAAATATAAAGGAGAACGGAAAGTGGGGAGGTCTGAAGCCGGGAAGGAGAGTGGTCCAACCCAGTCCTTTGTTCCCGCGGCTGGATCCCTCAAAGATATCGCAAAGTGTATAGCGCAAAGCGCACGGTGCGTAAAATCCCAAATTACAAATTCCAAATAATTTCCAATTGCCAATTCTAAATGACCGAAACGCTTTTGTTTAAGATCTGGGAATTGAAGAATTGGAATTTATTTGATATTTGGTGCTTTAAAAAGTGTAGCCGTGAAGAAACCTCAACCCATCCGCTCCATCCTTGAAAAAACCATAAAGTCTTTGGAGATCGATGTCCCGTTGAAGACCTATTCCATATTGGGAGCGTGGAACGAAATTGTAGGTGAGTCCGTGGCAGCTCATTCTCAACCCCACTCCATTCGAAACCGAATCCTCTTCATCGATGTCGCCCATCCGACCTGGATGCAACAGCTTCAGTTTCTTAAACCTACGCTTCTCGAAAAGATCAACACCTTTTTAGGCGAATCACTCATCCAGGACATTCGATTCAAATTGGGGAAGATTTCTCCGACCATCCCAGCTCCTCCAAAAACCCTTTCGACGGAAGACGCGAAACTTGATAAAGCAACCTTGAACCGAATTGAAAGCCTTCTCCAGGAGATGGATGATAAAGAGTTAAGGAATAGTTTGCGTGAGGTTTTGATCAAAGGAGCAAAATTGGAGTACTACAGGAGGAAGCGAAAATAAAGAAATTCATTCAAATACCCTATCTCCCTTCCCACTCCGATTATCGATTGTCCCCAACAAGTATTCAACCGGCATCCGCTCACCCACGTTCTCTACCTCTCTAACTTTGTCTCCAGTCAATTTCTTTTGAGATCCATAGGAAAATTTGGCACATTTTGTCGCTCCGGCGTCTTTTCTTGTTACTTTTCAAATCTTGAGACGAATTACATTTTTGAGGGGCCAAGAAAAAATTCATAAATTCCAATAGATACATTTACGATTGAATTCTAATTTTATGGCACACAAGATGCAAGGTCATAGAAAAAGTTTAGTTTGTTTACAAAGTTTACAGACATGACCGCTGACAGCAATGGTATTAAATAGCGCCTCACAAAAAGGGCTTAAAGATGGATGGATCAGGGCCACATTCATTCTAAGGAAGGCTTACCTAGAGAACCTTAAGGCATTGGCCTACTGGGAAAGAAAGAAGATAAAGGAAGTCGTTGACGACGCATTACGCTTGTATCTCAAGGGGAAAAAAACAAGAACCAAGACAAATAATTAGATTGAAAAGAGCTTTGCATTGCGATCTATGCAAAAGGAAAAAAGCTTAACCATCTTAGTTTTCACACTACTCCTCATTTTTTCTCCATCTGGATTAGCGTTAGCCCAAGGGTCAGTTCATGTCCCTATTCTTCTTTATCATCGCTTTGGACCTGTGGTTACCGACAGCATGACGGTGACAACAGCCCTTTTCGAGTCCCAGCTGAAATACTTCAAAGACAACAGGTACGAAGTGATACCTCTCAGGGAACTTGTGGACTACTACCTTGGGAAAAGACAGGCCCCCCCACCCCATTCCGTTGTGATTACCGCTGATGACGGCCACATTTCTGTCTATAGAGAGATGCTTCCTCTTGTCAGGAAATACCACATTCCAGCCGCCCTCTTCATCTACCCCTCGGCAATATCAAACGCATCCTATGCCATGACATGGGCTCAGCTCAGAGAGTTGAAAGAGACAGGGCTTTTTGACTTCCAGTCTCATACCTTTTGGCATCCTAACTTCAAGCGAGAGAAGAAGAGGTTAACACCGGCTGAATATGAAAATTTTGTAGCCATGCAATTGAGAAAATCAAAGGAGAAACTGGAAAAGGAACTGAATGTCAGGGTGGACATGCTCGGATGGCCCTTTGGTATCTATGATGATGACCTCATCCATAAGGCCAAAGAAGCGGGATATGTGGCCACATTTACGATGGAGCGGCATCCTGCAGGCACTCAGGATAATGTGATGGCTCTTCCTCGTTATCTTATGACAAACGGAGACGGAGGAAGGAGGCTTGCCACAATCCTGGCAGATTCACCGCGGGGGTAGAAAGATGCTGATCAGCAGAGGAAGTAAAGCATGGATGACGTTGCTTGTGACCCTTTCCTTGTGGATTCCTGCGTATGCCATGGCGTATACAACGGGGAGAGTGGTTGATTTCTTCACCGGTAAACCGGTCAAGGGGGCTTTTGTCACTTCAAATAATGATGTCGTCCTGGCGGATGAGAATGGAATTTTCACGGCGAATACCGCGTCCAGTAAAGTGGGGGTGCGAGCACCTGGATACGGAAGAACCGAGCGGATCGTCCTCCCTCTCAACGGTGTGCCCCAAGAGATAAAACTCATCCCTTTTAATCCGAAAGCCCTTTACCTCTCCTTTTTTGGAATAGGCGACCGAAGCCTGCGAGAATCTGCAATCAAACTTCTTCAGGAAACCGAGCTGAATACCCTTGCCATTGACGTGAAGGGGGACAGGGGTATGATTCCTTATAAAAGCGCGATTCCCCTTGCCGCTGAAGTGGGTGCTCAACGGATTATCACGGTAAGAGAGATGGCTCCCCTGATGAAATCCTTGAAGGCAAAGGGGATCTATACCATCGCACGGATCGTTGTGTTCAAAGATAATCCCCTCGCACTGGCACGGCCTGATTTGGCGGTGAAGACACCAGGGGGAGAGATATGGCGCGACAGGGAAAACCTGGCCTGGGTGGATCCCTTTAAGAAGGAGGTATGGGATTATAATATCAATATTGCTGTGGAAGCAGCACAATACGGATTTGATGAGATCCAGTTCGACTATCTCCGGTTTCCAGATGCTTCCGGCCTTCAATTTTCAATGTCCAATACAGAGGAGAACAGGGTAAGAGCCGTCTCCGGATTTCTTATGGAGGCGAGGAGGAGGTTGACTCCTTACAATGTTTTTGTCTCGGCAGATATCTTCGGTTACGTCTGCTGGAATCTCAATGATACCAAGATCGGACAGAGGCTTGAAGACCTTGTCGTCCACCTTGACTATATTTGTCCTATGCTTTATCCATCCGGATTTCAGTATGGAATACCCGGTTACAGAAATCCTGTTGCGAACCCTTATGAAATCGTTTATCTTTCCCTCAAACGAGCCCAGGAACGAACCAATCTCCCATCCCATCGTTTCAGACCATGGCTGCAGGCATTTAGAGACTATGCCTTTGACAGGAGATTCTTCAATGATCGAGAGATCATGGGCGAGGTCAAAGCGGCTGAAGGATTTGGTTCCCACGGTTGGATGCTCTGGAATCCGAGGAACGCTTATTCGTCAGCGGGCCTGAAAAAAGAAAAGCCATTCGGCTGAGATTCGTTCGATTCATTTGCCAAGAATTCGAGATGAAAAATTTACAGGGGCAGAAGACTGCGAAGTGGTGGAGGATTTTCCTCCCACTCATGCTCTCTGCTGTCATCCCCACGTCAGCGTCCGCTCAAGCGCTTCAGGAAGAGCAAATGGTCCCCATTGCAGAGCTGGCCAAGAAAGAGATTCAAGCCGGCAGGATTCCGGGGGCTGTCATATTGATCGGGAATCGGGGAAAAGTTGTCTTTCGACGGGAATTCGGCCTTCGCGCGCTAAAACCGAAGAAGGTCCCCATGACAACGGATACCATCTTCGATATCGCCTCCCTCACCAAGGTGATTGCAACTTCCACCGCGGTGGCGCAGCTGGTAGAGACGGGAAAATTAAACCTCGAAGATCCGGTCGCCAAATATTGGCCCGAGTTTAAAGTAAACGGCAAAGAGGCGATCACCGTGCGCGATCTGCTCACGCACTATTCTGGCCTTCGGCCGTCTCTGGATTCAAAACCAAATGGGTCGGGTTACGACACGATTCTCCGTATGGCCGAAGAAGAGAAACCCATTCTCCCTTCTGGCACGAGTTTCATTTATAGTGACATCAATTTTATCATTCTGGGCGAGCTTGTTTCTCGCATCTCTGGGGAAACTCTTGACGTCTATTGCGCTAATCACATCTTTAAACCCCTGGAAATGAAGGACACAGGCTTCAAGCCTTCCCCTCTTCTCAGGCCTCGTATCGCGCCAACCCAATACCAGCATGGGACGACGGGGATAATCCTCTGGGGAGAGGTCCATGATCCAGTGGCCTACAGCATGGGCGGTGTCGCCGGACATGCCGGGCTTTTCTCTACGGCCGATGACCTTGCCATCTTTGCCCAGATGGTCCTCGATGGGGGCAGCAGAAAAGGTGTGCGGATTCTTAGCCCTCTTATGATCAGGAAGATGACCACTCCGCAATCCCCACCTGACAAATTACCTTTAAGGGGATTGGGCTGGAATATCGATTCATCCCTCGCCTCGGAAGCCTCGTACGGGCACAAAGGCTTCACCGGAACAGGAATCTGGATTGACCCGGTTTCCAATACCTATGTCATTATCCTGACCAATCGCGTTCACCCAAATGGCAAAGGAAAGGTTGAGCCGTTGCGAACCAAGATACTCTCCTTTGTTAATGAAGCAATTGAACCGGTTTCAGTGGAGGGCGTTTTAGCCAGGAAGCCTTTGCCGAGCCAGTATGAACCAGGTGAGAACAATAACGAGAAGGTACAAACAGGAATCGACGTTCTAACTGGAGAGAAGTTCGAACCCCTCACTGGACTGCGTGTGGGATTGATTACCAATCATTCGGGCATCGATTCCGCAGGGAGGCGTACTGTAGACCTTTTCCATAAGGCTCCAAACGTAAAACTGGTGGCGATTTTCAGCCCGGAGCACGGCTTCTCTGGCAAGGCGGACAGGAGGGTCTTATCAACGAAAGAACCGTTGACAGGCCTGCCCGTATACAGTCTTTACGGAGCCATTGTTCGCCCAACGCAAAAGATGCTCGCTGGCCTGGACGCGCTCGTCTTCGACATCCAGGATGCAGGCGCTCGCTTTTACACGTATATCACCACCATGGGTTATGCGATGGAGGCGTGTGCTAAGAAGGGAATTCCGTTTTATGTTCTCGACAGGCCAAATCCGATCACTGCTTCACTGGTTCAGGGGCCTATCCTGGACAGAAACTTGAGATCCTTCACTGGATATTTCCCTCTGCCAGTCCGGCATGGGATGACAGTGGGTGAGCTTGCAACATTGTTTAATGTCGAGATGAAGATTGGCGTTAAATTACACGTCATCAAAATGCGTGGTTACGAGCGTAACTACTGGTATGACGACACCGGCTTGCTTTGGCTCAACCCGTCGCCTAATTTGCGTACTCTGTCGGAAGCGATTCTCTATCCGGGAGTTGCGATGGTTGAAAGCTCGAACGTAAGCGTAGGCCGGGGAACGTCAACACCATTCGAGCTTCTCGGCGCTCCCTGGATCGCCGGAGAGGAACTTGCGTCATACCTGAATAACCGCAGAATCAAGGGGATCCGATTCATTCCGGTGGAATTTACACCCGCAACCAGTCCTTTTAAAAATCAATTATGTCACGGCGTCCAGATCGCCCTACTCGATCGACAGATCCTGGACTCTCCTGCTCTTGGGGTAGAAATCGTCAGCGCCCTTTACCGGCTCTATCCAAAGGACTTCCAGCTTGGCAAGACACTTGGCCTCATTGGATCTCGCGAGGTTCTACAGGCCATTAAGAATGGCCAGGATCCCGCCGCCATCGCACAGAATTGGCTGGAGCCACTGGAACAATTCTACAAGCTCCGGTCGAAATACTTGCTCTATTGACCCATCCTCCCAACGGTCCACCCATCATTTGCATGAAAACATTCTACTCAAAGGTCCCTTTACTTTGTTTGTCATTCCGGACCTGATCCGGAATCCAGTGTTTCTGAACTGGATTCCCGCTGGATTTTACCCCGTACTTGTCGGAGCGACCCTCCGCGGAGACCCGCGCCGAGGACATCGAGCGTGATGTGAGATACGTGTTTTTGTGGTATGATGACCCCCCGGACTCCTTTGTCTTCAGAGGATTTGACAGTTTTCCTGCAAAGATGTAGAGTCTATTCTGTAAATTTCACTTTTCACAATTCCTGCAACAGACATAGAATAGCGACAAAAACGGTTGGGAATGAAAGGATCGAAGGATGGCCAAGTTATGGACATGCCCCTACTGCAATCGCAATTGTACTATCGGCGATGATGACATTCGCCAGATTTGGAGTCATGAATTTATCTCGAAAGAATATGGTCATTATTCCGGCCTCCTGACGATAATAGTCTGCCCTAATCCTAAATGCAGGCAACAGACAATTTCTTTAAGTGTTTTTCA
>DATHCH010000226.1:0-14171 GCA_035319625.1 Thermodesulfobacteriota bacterium | reverse complement strand
CTGGAGAATCTGTCTATCTTTTAGATGGCAGTTTCTGGTAAAAGCGGCTATCAAGATATTTATAGCTATCGAGGTGGCTCTTCGGCGGATTATTCCCTGTACGAAATGGGGATCACGAATATTAGGGCAGGACGTATTCGCACGATTTCGGTCGAGGACATCTTCAAACGAGAGGGTCTGTCCCGAATTGATTTCCTGAAACTGGATTGCGAAGGCGCTGAACATGATATCCTGAGGAATATGAGTTTGGAAACTGCTGCTAAAATAATGGGAATGGCTATGGAAACGCATCATGTTCCATCGGAATTCTCCATCGATATTCCTCTGAGACTCAAAGAATTGGGTTTTGAGATTAAGACGAACGGCGGTGGATATCTCTATGCCAGGCGAACGCATCCAAAGTGAGGAATCAAGCTTCCCTTAGGGATAGGGCGACGGATGGGGATTTGCGCAGGCTAAAGCCTGCGCCTACTATTATGGATTATAGGGGGAGTCCAAGGTTGACTTGGATAGACTGCTGTAATAATCTTAATCGAACCGTTTAGGAAGGAGGATACCTCTTGAAACGCAAATTTATTCCCGCTGGTGGTGGGATCAACCGTATACTGGTAAGAGGCGTGAACTGGGTAGGGGATACCGTCCTCAGCTATCCAACGATTCAACAATTAAAGACGCTCTTTCCCAAATCCCATTTAGCCATTCTGATTCCAAGCCATCTGGTCGATTTGTGGAAAACGTTTCCCTATGTGGATGAGATTATTCCTTTTCAAAAGAAGGAAGGAATCGGATCTGTTTGGGAGGATTTGAACCTCAGCCAATCCTTGAAGGAGAGGAATTTTGATCTGGCCGTCATCCTTCCGAGGTCTTTCCGTTCTGCTTTCCATATCTTTCTGGCCCGCATTCCAATCCGAATTGGTTATCAATCGGAGGGTCGTTCCCTCTTTCTTACCCACGGAATCCGTCGAACCAAAGAGGTCCTTGAAGGGCACCGGGTCCATTATTACCGAAAGCTGGTGGAGGTTTTAGGAGAAGCGGAAGGCCTTCCTTCTCCCAAGATATTTCTCAGAGAGGAAGATCGGAGGTGGGCCGATGGCGTGTTGAAAGACCTGGGGATCCCGGAGGGAAAGCTTCTGATCGGTATGAATCCCGGAGCCACTTATGGTTTGGCCAAATGTTGGTATCCGGATCGATTCGGCAAATTGGGAAAGAGGCTCGCTGACAAATGGGAGGCTAGAATTCTTCTCTTCGGGAAGGAGGAAGAGCGTCCCATCGTGGATGAGATTCTGAACCACTTGGGAACGGACGGAATCGACTTGACGGGGAAGACCGGTTTACTCCAGCTGGCTGCTCTTTTGGAGCGCTGTGCCCTCCTTGTGACGAACGATACCGGGACGATGCATATGGCCGCTGCCGTCGGAATTCCTGTTGCCGCTCTCTTTGGATCAACGCCCCCTCTTGCCACGGGTCCATGGGGGGAAGGCCATATGGTGGTTAGAAGGGATGTCCCTTGCAGTCCGTGTTGGAAGAGGATTTGTCCAAAAGATCATCGATGCATGGAACTCATCACAGTGGACGAAGTCGAAAAGGTAGTTGATAAACAGTTGAGGCGTAAGAGAAAATGATCCAAAAGGTTCCGGTCTCAGTCTATGTCCTCACCACCAACAATCGCAGGACGATTGAGCGATGTCTGAAGAGCCTTTCCTGGGCTGAGGAATTGGTGGTTGTTGATTCCTTCAGCCAGGACGGGACGTGCGAAATCTGCAAGCAATATACCGATAAAATATTTCAGAAGAAGTGGACGGGACATCGTGATCAATATCAGTATGCCGCTGATCTCACCACCCAGGATTGGATCATGTTTGTGGATGCCGATGAAGAAATTCCAGGGGAGTTGGTCGAAGAGATTCGTGCGGAATTGAACGGAGGGACGAAGGATTTAGACGGGTATTTTGTGTATCGCCGTACTTATTATCTGGGGAGGTGGATTCGATACGGAGGATGGTATCCAGATGGCGAGATTCGTCTCTATCGAAGGGACAAAGGCAAATGGGAGGGAGGACTTCATGCCAAGTTGGTCGTGGATGGAAAGGTGGGGGTTTTAAAAAATCAGTATCATCATTATACCTATGGAGACATTTCTGATCAGATTCAGACGATCGATAAGTATTCGAAAATTGCTGCCATGGATCTTTTAGAGAGTGGGAAGAAATTCCGTCTTTCCGAACTTCTCTTTCACCCTCCGTTTCGATTCATCAAGGAGTACCTTTTCAAGTCGGGATTTAGAGACGGGTTGCCAGGGTTCATCATCATTGTCTCAACCATGTTCTATGTTTTTATCAAATATGCCAAATTATGGGAGTTGCAGCTCGAGAGGAAGGAGCATCATCCGTAGCCACTGAGGAAGAAATAGGTATCTCAGAGACTCTGAAATCGTTAGATCCTGCCCTCCTGGAGCAAGTTCAGGAGCAAATCATTTAACCCTGAAAGTGTCATGCAGAACTTGTTTCGACATCTCTATAAGACAGGCCTGGATGAGTATCTCAAGCTGCGGATTGTGGAGGGAGAATGAAGATGACTCCTTATGAAGAGGCCTTCAGAGAAAAAAGGGTATTGGTGACAGGCGGTTTGGGTTTTATTGGTTCTAATCTGTCGGCCCGGTTGATTGCATTGGGGGCAAAGGTGACGATTGTGGATAATATGATGCCCCGGCTTGGAGGGAATCTCTTCAATGTCAAAGAGATCGCCGATCGTGTCCATGTCAATTTCACCGATGTGAGAGATAGTCATTCGATGGATTATTTGGTAAAGGGACAAGAGATCATTTTTCACCTTGCTGGTCAGGTGAATCATGTGGACAGCATCCGAAATCCGATTCAGGATCTAGATATTAACTGTCGGGGGACCCTGGTCCTGCTCGAATCCTGCCGAAAAAATAATCAAGGGGCGAAGGTCATCTTTGCAGGGACCCGGGGGGAGTATGGGGCCAGTGTGACCTTGCCCGTGGGGGAGGATCATCCCACCAATCCCAAGGGAATCTATGCGGTAACCAATTTATCGGCCGAGAAGATGGTTCTCGTCTATCACGATGTTCACAAAATTCCGGGAACCTGTCTCCGGATTACAAACACCTATGGACCACGGCATCAGATGGCCCACGATGAATATGGCGTCCTCAACTGGTTTATCCGGAAGGCCATCGATAACGAAGTCATTCCTGTCTTTGGAGACGGCCGGATCTTGAGGGATTTTCTGTATGTGGATGACCTGGTTGATTGTTTCTTGCAAGTGATCACCTGCGATCAGGCTTACGGAGAGGTATTTAATGTGGGGACCGGCATTCCCGTCAGCTTCATCGACCTGGCAAAACGGATTGTAAAGATTGCCGGAGCCGGCAAGGCAGCCTTCACCGACTTTACTCAAGAGAGAAAGGAAGTCGAACCGGGAGATTATTATACGAATATCTCCAAGATCAAACGAATCGTTGGCTGGGAGCCGAAGACCGATCTGGAGGAAGGGCTCCGGAAAACCATCGAGTTCTACAGGAGGTGCAAGAAGGAATATTGGTAATACGGATTGGGGGAATGTAGATTGCGGAATAGAGTATAAACTCCGCATTCCGAATCCCGACATCCGCAATTGAGGTGAAGATGGTTCCTTTTTTGGATTTAACCAGGCAGTATGAAAAGATCAAAAGCGAAATCCTTTCGGCAACTCAAAGAGTATATGAAAAAGGCCGCTTCATTCTTGGAGAGGAAGTTTCCGGTTTTGAGAAGGAATTCTCTCGTTATTGTGGGGTTCGGTATGGGGTTGGAGTGGGCTCCGGGACGGATGCCCTCTATCTGGCGTTGAAAGCAGCCGGCATTGGAGACGGAGATCAAGTCGCCACCGTGGCAAATTCTTTTGTGGCCACGGCCTTGGCCATCTCCTTTACAGGGGCAAAACCACTCTTCGTCGATATCGATCCCAAAGCCTATACGATGGATCCCAATAGCCTGGAGCTTCTTCTAAAACGCGAGAAGACAAAAAAAAGCGGACAACACATTAGAGCGGTCCTTCCCGTCCATCTTTATGGCCACCCAGCGGACATGGACTCGATCATAGAAATTGCGAATCGTTATGATCTCGTCGTCATCGAAGATGCCTGCCAAGCCCATGGGGCGAAATTTGGAAGGAGGAAAGTGGGTTCATTTGGGGCAATGGGTTGTTTCAGTTTCTATCCGACCAAGAATTTGGGAGGATATGGGGACGGTGGGATGGTGGTGACCGATAGCCCAAAATATGACCAAAAACTTAGGCTTCTCCGCTGCTATGGACAGAAAGAAAAATATCAGCATATCCTTAAGGGACACAACAGCCGGTTGGACGAAATCCAAGCAGCTATCCTTCGAGTCAAATTGAAATATTTGGATCAATGGAATGAAGAGAGGAGGAGGAAGGCTAAGCTCTATGCAAAGTTGCTTTCTCCATTAGGACTGGTATGTCCGTCAGAGAAAAAAGGAGTCCGGCACGTCTATCATCTCTATACGATTAAGACGGGGAAGAGGGGCGCTCTTCAAGCATTTTTGAAAAAAAAGGGGATCGAGACGCTCATTCATTACCCCATTCCCATCCCTCTGGAGAAGGCTTACCAGGAAATGGGATATCGGAGAGGAGACTTTCCCCTGACGGACCAGTGGTCTCGGAAGATTCTCTCTCTTCCTTTTTTCCCGGAAATAAGGGAATGCGAGATGGAGAAAGTGGCTGAAGGGATCCGATGTTTCACGACGAGCGAGTAAGGCCGATGGCACCTCTCACCCCTCCCTATCCCCTGAGGGAAGAGGGGAAGGGTGAGGGGTTGAAAAAGATAAGGTTTGCCATAGGTCTTCGGGACTTCTCTAAGAAGAGGGGAGGAGCTGAAAGATATCTGGTTGACTTATGTGCCCGGATGGCCAGCGAAGGTCACGAAGTGCATGTCTATGCGGAACGCCAGGATGTGGAAGACCCAGGGATCTTATTCCATTCCGTCAAGACGATCCCGTTCCCGAAGAGTATTCGGCTTCTCTCTTTTGCGATCAGGGCGACGGAAGCGATGGAAAATGGAAATTATGACATCACCTTCGGGGTGGGAAATACGCTCAAGGCGGATATTCTTCAACCCCATGGAGGCGTACACTGGGCGTGGTTCTGGAGGAGCTTGAGAGTCTACGACCAGCCGTTGGTTTGGGTGATCAAATTCTTAGGAAGGGTGTTGAGCCCAAAACAATGGGTCCAGGGTTATATCGAAAGTTCACCTTACAAAAAAAAACATTTTCGTAAGATTATTGCCATTTCCGACATGGTAAAGCAGGACATGATGCGCTGGTATCGGATCCCCGAGGAAAAGATTTCCGTTGTCTATAATGGGGTTGATATCGAACGCTTCCGTCCCAGAAATCGTCAATATCGAGAGGAGATCAGAGGCCGGCACGGTATTGGGACAGAGGAGATGGTGATTCTCTTTGTCTCAAATAATTTTCGGATGAAGGGGCTGGTTTTTTTGATCAAGGCATTGGCAAGAATTAAGGAAGGAGCCCCTCCTCCTATCAAACTTCTTATTCTGGGAAGGGATCGTCAAGGTTCTTATTTAGGTCTGGCCAGGAGCATGGGAATCTTCGAGGATGTGATCTTTGCCGGTTCCACGAATGAACCAGAAAAATACTATGGTGCCTCTGATCTTCTCGTTCACCCCACTTTTTACGACGCCTGCTCGCTCACCGTATTAGAGGCTTTGGCAAGTGGAATTCCGGTGATCACCACCCGTTGCAATGGAGCGAGTGGAATTGTCACCCAAGGCCAAGAGGGGTTTGTCATTTATGATCCCCGAGATGATCGAGCCTTGGCAGAAAAGATCTCGTTCTTTTTGAACCGTGAGAAGCTGGAGAGGGCCTCGATTGCCGCTCGTCATCTGGCAGAATCCTACTCTCTTGAAAGAAATTGGAGAGAGATGGAGCATATCCTGCTGGATGATTTACCGAAGGGAGGTCCATCGGAATGATAAGGAAAAAACCATTCTGGTACCCACTCTCCAATTTGAAAAATCGGTTTTTCTTTGGCTCCTATGGAAAGGACGTCTATATCGAATCCGGAGTGGTGATCAATCGGCCACGGTTTGTCCATGTGGGAGATCATGTCAGAATTAAAAGGAATACGAGCATTAACCTTCATCCGAAAAATAAGAAATCAAAAGAAATCCTTCTTTTCCTCGGAGACAATGTCATCATTTCCGAGAGTTGTTTTATCAGTGCCTGCAACCGCCTCATCATTGAGGAAAATGTGGGAATCTCGCCGAACGTGATGATTATCGACAACTCACGAAAACTTGGAGATATCAGTCGTCCTAGCAAGGAGCAAGACTTGAAGATCGGTTATGTTCACATTGGAGCCGATTCCTGGATTGCCTATGGAGCCTGCATCTTGCCGAATGTGACGATCGGAAGACATTGCATTATTGGTGCCCTCTCCGTGGTGAATCGTGACATTCCACCTTATTCTTTAGCCGTCGGTTCCCCAGCCAAGGTGGTGAAACGGTTCGATTTTGAGAAGAGGGAATGGGTGAAGTTAAATGAATGAAAGGATCTCTTGGAGCAAGCTCTTTGAGTATCGGGATCAGATCCATTCCCGCTATCCCGAGATCTGGGATCTGAAAATCCTGCGGAAGCGCTTTCCCATAATGATGAAGACAATTCAGGACAGCGAAAAGGTTCTGGACATCGGAGCTTCAAACCGAAATCTTCAGGACCGCTTGAAACGCCATTTCCCCAAGTTGATTTATAAGAGTATGGATATCGACCGGGAGCAGTTTCACGACTTCTACAGCCTGGAGGAGGTTCAAGAGTCTTTTGATGTTGTTTTTCTTTTTGAGGTCATCGAACATTTGGGCCTTGAAGAGGGGATCCAACTTATCAGAAAGATTTATGATCTCCTTAGTGAGGGAGGACGATTGATCCTGACCACTCCCAATGTGTTCAATCCCAGCAGGTTTTGGAGGGATGCTACGCATAAGGTGGCCTATTGTTACGACGAGTTGGGGGGGCTTCTTCTCGCCCATGGTTTTGAAATCAAGGCGATGTATCGAACCTACAGCGATGCCTTCCACCGCTATCTCTTCAGGATCTATGTCATGGCCCCTCTCCATCGGTATCTGGGCATCGACTTCGCCAAATCAATTTTGGTGATCGCAGAGAAGAAATCGAAAGGGACAAATTGAGAATCATCTTCCTCACCCATTCCAGTGATCAGGGCCATCGCTTCCGAGTCGAGCAATATTTCCCTTATCTGATCGCCCACGGGGTGGAACCGAAGTGGCAACCCCTCTTCGGTTCATGGAAGAAACGGCTCATCCTTTACCGGCAGCTTCCCCTCTTCGACGCGGTCTGTATTCAAAGGAGACTATTGTCTCCTTTTGAATTTTATTGGATCCGAAAAAAGTCTTCGAAAATTCTATTTGATCTCGATGATGCTGTCATGTACCGGTCTTCCAGTTCTTCTCGCCCTCATTCTTTATCCAGGTGGCTGAAATTCAGATCGATGGTGAAAGGAAGCGATGTCGTGACGGTGGGAAACCAGTTTTTAAAGCGCCAGGTCCTCAAGGTGGATCCGAAGAAAAAGGTCTTTGTCATTCCGACCTCTATCGATACGAATCTTTATCCGCGAAAAAAGAAATTTTCTAACCGTGACGAAATCATATTGGGATGGATCGGGACTAAAGGAAACCTGAAGTACCTAAAAAAATTGGAACCTGTCTTTCAGACCATTCGTCAAAGATTTCCAAGGGCCAAGTTGAAGATTGTCAGCAACGATTTTTATGATTCCTCCCATCTCCCCGTCGTCAAGAAACTTTGGAAGTTGGAGGACGAGAATGAAGATCTCATCTCCTTCGACATCGGATTGATGCCACTCGATGATGATCTATGGTCGAAAGGGAAGTGTGGGTTGAAGATCATCCAATATCTCAGCGTTGGGGTGCCTGTCGTCTGCACTCCTGTGGGAGTCAACTCGGATATCGTTAGAGACGGGGAGAATGGTTTTTGGGCGATGGGTCATCAAGAATGGGTGGATCGCTTGTCGAACCTCATCCAAAATCCGGATCTTCGGCTGCAAATGGGGTTAAAGGGGATAAAGACGGTAGAGCGGGAATACTCGCTGACAGTCACCTCTGAAAAGTTTTTCCAAGTTCTTCAGGAGCTTGTTAAGGGTGGAAGATAAATGAAAGTTCTGTTTCTGATCCAAGGGTTTTCCGTGGCCGCCAGTCGGTATCGAGTACTCCAATACATTCCGTATTTGGAGTCCAGAGGGGTGAAGGCCGAGGTCCGCCTCTATCCGAGGACCTTAAAAGAGAATTTTCGGTTCTTCAAAGAACTGTCCCAGTATGATATCGTTTTTCTTCAAAGAAAAAGGTTCAGCCAGCCCCGGCTTGCGCTGTTGAGAAAGAAAGCAAAAAGGATCGTCTATGATTTCGATGACTCGGTGATGTATCGAAACTCAAAGGCCAAAGACCCACTGTCATCCACTCGAAGAAGACGTTTTATCCAGATGGCCAAAAACTCGGACTTCGTCATCGCGGGAAATGAATTTTTGAAAAGCCAGGTGCTTCCATTGAATCAAAATGTCGACGTGATCCCTACGGCGATTATTGGGGAAAGATATCAATTAAAAACCTATCCGGCTCAGCCCGGAAGAGTGGTCCTCGGATGGATCGGGGATCATGGCTCCATTCATTATTTGGAAAAAATGAAGCCCATCTTCGAAAGGATAGGCGAGAGATATCCTCAGGTGGAGCTCAAGATCGTCTGTGACACTTTTTTCGACTGCGATCGGATGAAGGTGATCAAGAAAAACTGGAGTTCGGAGGAAGAGGTGGCTGATCTTCAGGGATTTGATGTCGGACTGATGCCTCTTGTTGACGATCCTTGGTCATGGGGAAAATGCGGCCTCAAGATCATCCAGTACCAGGGAGTAGGTGTTCCCGTGGTTTGTACCCCTGTGGGGATCAACAAGGATTTAGTCGAGGACGGGGCTAACGGATTTTGGGCGAAAACTCCCAGAGAATGGGAAGAAAAACTTTCGCTCCTTATTAAAAACCCTAAGTTGCGGGAGCAGATGGGCCGTGAGGGGAGGAGGAGGGTTTTGAAAAATTATACCAACGAAGTCTGTGCGCCTCGTCTCTTTTCGATCCTGACTCGTATGGTGGAGGGACCATCACAGGGAAGGAGATCTCATTGAGAGAAGCGATTGTCAACTATGTAAAATGGGCGACTGAGCGTTTCTCGTTTGGGGAACCCATCCTCGATACGTGTGCAGGATGGGAACCAAATTTTTACCAGCCCCTCTTTCCAGGGAAACGGTATATTAAACAGGACATGAGGGACTTCGATCCGCCCTGCATTGACATGATTTGTGATATTACAGACATGAAGCCGATTTCCGATGAGAGCATTGGATTGGTATTGAACCTTGAATCCCTCGAACATCTTCCCTATCCCCAAAAGGGGATTGAGGAGATCTACCGTGTACTTCGCCCAAACGGCCTTCTCATCCTCACCACGGTGATGCATTTTAAAATCCATCGGGCTCCTAAGGACTATTGGAGATTTACACCGGATGGCATCGAGCTTCTGTTGAATCGATTTAAGATTCTGGACTGCACTTTAGAGGGAGGTCTAAAAAGGCCGAAGGGAATCTGGGTGACTGCTCAGAAAACATCACACCAGGAGGAATGGGGGAAACTCCCTCCGTTAAGGATAGTGAGCAGTGACGATCGGTGGACGGCCAAATTGAAAAGGAGGTTTGGCCGGTGGAAGAAACGTTATTGATAATATCATTCTCGGGGATGGGTATTACCCTCATGGAAACAAATTAAGAAGAAAAATTGGAGAAGATAAAGGGATGGGGTTTAAATACTGGAGTGAGCGCCTTCGATGGCGCGAGAAAGTTCATGAACAGTATCATGACCTCTGGGATTTAAAACTTATTAGAAGAGGATTCCCTTACGTCCTGAATTATTTAAGAGACGGCGAGCGTGTCCTTGACATCGGAGCGTTCCGGCGCCATCTTGAAGAGAGGATCAAAAAACAATACCCCCATGTGGTATATAAAAGTCTGGATATCGACCCGACGTACCCTCATGACTATTCTTCTTTCAAAGAGATTGAAGAAACTTTCGATATCGTTCTCTTGTTTGAAGTGATCGAGCACCTTGGGCTGGATGAAGGAAGAGAAATGGTGAAAAATATCTTTAAAGTCCTTAGCCGAGGAGGCAGAGTCATCCTGTCTACTCCAAACACGCATACCCCTGGGCAGTACTATAAGGATATCACGCATCTAACTCCTTACTGCTATGAGGAACTGGGAGCGTTGTTTCTCAGCGAAGGGTTTGAAATTATCGAGATCCGAAGGGTTTTCAGGGAGTCTTTTTTGAGATTCTATCTCAAAGGGTATATTTTAGCTCCTCTATTTCGATTTTTAGGAATTGATTTTTCGGAATCGATTCTTCTGGTGGCGAAAAAGACCTAAGCGAAGGAGGTGGATTTACGAGCAAGAGATGAGACCAAAACATCGGATAAAGGCCTTTAGGAGAAAAATTAAACAAAAACTCTTTGTATCATCAGAGAAGGGTTTCTATACGAAGGATATTTTAGGTGACCGTTACACCGTTGGCGATCACACTTACGGAAACCCGAGTGTGGTTTCATTGGATGAAGGGACGTCGTTGAAAATTGGTAAATATTGTTCCATTTCGGGGAATGTAGTTATTTTCCTTGGAAGTGAACATCATACGGATTGGATCAGCACCTATCCCTTTCCTGCACTTTGGGAAGATGCCAGATCAATCCCAGGACATCCTTCCACCAAGGGAAATGTGGTGATCGGAAGCGATGTCTGGGTTGCGTATAATGTGACGATCCTGTCAGGGGTGACCATCGGAGACGGCGCGGCCATAGGTACGGGCTCTGTTGTTGCAAAAGATGTTCCCCCTTATGCCATCGTATCCGGAAATCCTGCTCGCATTGTTCGTTATCGTTTTAATGAGCAGACTGTTCAAAACCTTTTGCAGATCAGATGGTGGGATTGGCCTGATGAAAAGGTTAGGGAAAATATCCATCTGATCTGCAGTAATTCAATTGATCTGTTTCTAAAAAAATTTGGTTGAGAGGAGACTTGTATTTAGCTTGAGTTAAATACGAAAGCCACAGAGTTATGACAGTCATGAAGTTAGGGATTGTTGTCGTTTATCTGCTCAAGAAGGAGAACGAAGGACTCCTTGACCTTCATCTGAATCAGATCGAAAGGTTTACAGATGTTCCCTATGCCATCTACGGGAGTGTCAATCGGCTTTTGCCAGAATTTCGCGCAAAACTGGACCGCCATCCAAAGGTAAAAATTTGTGAGTGTCCGACAACCGCCCTACGGAGTGATGAAGAGCAAGTCTATTATTTGAACCATTTGATCAGAGAGGCAATAGGAGATGGCGTCAGCCATATCGTGACGATGCACACAGATTCTTTCCCCGTCCAAACAGGTTGGGCTGAAATATTGGCCGGGAAGCTTTCGGAGACGTGTGTATTCGCGGCGCCTTATTATGGCAACTATACGGCATGCCTTTTTTTTTCGCGAGACTTTTACGTCGAGTATCAGCCCGCGTTTCGGCTTTCGGAAAGGGACCTTTCCTCCGAGCAATATAGAGAATTTTGTAAAAAATTTGATCATATTCCGCATGCGGGTGTTGGCTACTTCTTCAAAGCCTATTCAGAGAGACTGTCTTGGCATCCTTTGTTGGAATCTAATAAAGGCAATGCCCACTTTGTATTTATAAGCAGCATTTATGACGATTTAGTCTTTCACCTGAATGCGGCGGCTTATTCCGAGAATGAACCTGTTGCGAGTACAAGGTTCATTCGGGCGAAAAAGTGGGCATGGAGGTACTTCTGGAGTCATGTTCTTCGCATCATATTGTTGTCAAAAACACAGCAACAATTAGTGGGGCCGAAAAGGTTTGTTATTCCCAGACATCTGTTAGGTCTGGGATGGAAGCACATAGGGTTTCCTATGTTCTATAAGCCAATCCATTGGCATGAAAGGACGCAACTCTTAGAGAATCCTCAATCTTATTTAAATTACCTACGAACGGGTAAAAGACAAAAGTGAAATTTAGATTTTCCAACGAAAAACTGTGGAAAAGAGGGTGAGGACGGATTTGATCAAGTATTATATCAAATATCATTATGATGAGATCCAGGGCAAGCAATTAGAACTGCTTTACTCATTGCCCCAAGACGTGGTCAGAAGGAGGCTACCTTGACTGGACCCAATCATTCCGATGTTCAATGGAGTTTTGGAGCTATTCCTTTATCGAGAACCGGGACACACGATAAAGTGATTCAGTTGATGGAAAAAGAGCCCAGAGGAAGGGTCTTGGATGTTCCTACAGGTACCGGTATTTTGGCAGATCGTCTGAGAAGAAGGGGTTTTGATGTTTCCTGTTGTGATATCAATCCCAGATATTTTTCAATCCCTGATTTAACCCTTGAGATTGGCGACCTGAACCATTCCCTTCCTTATCCATCTGGATCTTTTGATTTCATCGCTTGTATCGAGGGTCCAGAGCATTTGGAGAATCCGTTTAATGCGATTCGCGAATTCCATCGACTCTTAAAGGCCGGGGGTAAAGTGATTTTAGCCCTTCCCAATTATCTCAATATCGAGAGGAGGTTAAAGTTTCTCATCACTGGTCTCTTTTCAAAAGTTCCTTCACCTAAGAAATTAGGAAAAGAGCGTTATGAAAATCTCTGGATGCTCCACCTCAATTCATTGACCTACCCGATACTAAAATTGGCAATGGAAAATTCGGGGTTTAAAATCATTTGTATTGAAAAGGACAAAGAGAAAAAACGGATGAAATGGCTTCTTCCGGTAGTGTGGGGCATTCGACTTTGCTGTCTCTTTTGGCCTAAAGAGAAAAAAGAAGACTATCATTTGGGCGATACACTTTCTCACCGTTTGATCATGGGGGGAAATATATTGATTGTGGTGGGAGAGAAACAAGAACAGAAGAGCGATAGGAAATGAGGATAGGATATTTCATCAGGACCTATGTCGGAAAAGATAGGGAAGGGAAGCCAGGATTTTCGGGTGGAATAAAAATCTTTTCTCAACATGTGAAGCTATTAAACGAAATGGGTTATGAAACATTACTCATTACAAGATATTTACCGGCTGGTTTGAATCTGGCGGAGTTAAATTTATATGAAAAACCAACCGTTGTAAAGGCGGCCGGTGATTTCCCAGAGTGTGACCTTTATGTTGGGACAGCGCTCGGTGACGTCAAGGAACTTTTTAGAAAAAGGAAAAGAATGGTTGTCCATCTTTGTCAGGGCTATGAACCGATTGATTATAGATTGCGAATTAAAGGAGAGGTAAACAAAAAGAGATATTTAGGAAAAGGGATATTTTCGATATTATTAAAGCACGCAGATCTATTGAAGTTTAAAAGAAGGATTAAGAGGATCGAATCCCTCTATGCCTTACCCACGATCAAGGCAGCTGTCTCAAGACATCTGGTGGAATTGCTCGAAAGGCGCTTTCGCCAGAAATGTTTTCTTATACAAAACGGTATTGATCCGAATATTTTTTATCCTCGTGAAAGGAGGGCTTGGCGTGAGAATGGAAGGATAAAGATTTTATCAGTGGGCCCGATGCAGGTTGGATCTAAGGGTATTCCAGATGTTCTCCAATCCATAAAGATACTGAGAGATAAAGGAATCCCTCTGGAATTCACAAGAGTTTCCGCTTATCCTCCTTCAGAAAGGGAGGAAGTCGGAAAAGCGGTTGATTACTATTGCATGAACTTGAGAGAGCAGGAGATGGCAGAACTCTATCGGCGCGTGGACATTTTTATCTCTTCCTCGCTTGAGGGTGAAGGATTTGGTTTGCCAGCCATGGAGGCCCTTGCCAGTGGTGTTCCTTGCATTCTCACAGAAATTTCAAGTCATAAGAATTTTGATGTACAAAGAGATTTCGCTTATTTCGTTCCGATTCATCGTCCGGATAGAATTGCCGAGGGGGTTCTCGCTTTTATCGAAGACAAAAACCTGAGAGCGAAGTGCGTAGATAGAGGAATTGAGGTGGCGAAAGGGTTTACCCTGGAGAGGACAAAA
>DATHCH010000225.1:0-3437 GCA_035319625.1 Thermodesulfobacteriota bacterium | reverse complement strand
ACCTCTCCCCCCATGACCACCACCAAGATGTCCACCAAACTGACGATCAAAGTGGCCATCATGATGGAAATGATGAAAGCCATCGAAATCATGATGGAACGAAAAGTAGCCATAAGGGTAATACCATAATCGTAATAATATGGATAATCGGGATACCCATAGATGGCGTACCCTACACAACCCGATAATGCCAATGCGAACAGAACCATCAGCACCGTCAATATTAATTTAGTATTCATGACATCACATCCTTTCTATTGTCGTTCACTTTCGTCATCATCAAAAACCTAACACTATCTATACGACCATTCTCTAATAAAAGTTTAAAACATTTGTTTGATAAGTTCAAACATTTGTTTTAAACCTCACTTTGAATCTTCATCGCTAGCCTCTTCGATCCTCAGAGAGAGGAGCAGGCTCGACAAGGCTATTGACCGTGCTTCCCTTGTGGGATAAAGAATAGAAAGCCGTAATCTTTCAATGTGGATGTTTCGAGGAGCGAATCTTATGTCAGTGGATAGCCTTCGGAATTTTTTTGAGCCGAAAGGCATCGTGATTGTGGGAGCGCGAAGGTCTTTCGGTTTCGGTTATGGGATCCCTGCCTTTTTACAGAATCACGGCTGGGGAAATCGTCTCCATCTTGTCAATCCCGCGGGAGGGGAGCTGCACGGCCAGAAAGTTTACAAAGGAGTTCGGGATGTCCCTGAACCCTTTGATCTGGCCATCGTGATCGTTCCCGCTGAGGCCGTTCCCGGTGTGATGGAAGAGATCGGAGAGCGAGGGATCAAACACACCATCATCGAGACCGCCGGTTTTGCTGAAACGGGTGAGAGCGGTCTGGCGTTACAGGAAAAGGTGAAAACTATTGCCATGGGGTACGGGATGCGAGTCATCGGGCCCAACTGCGTGGGCGTGATCAACACGGAAAATAGATTTGCCTCAGTGGAATTGATTGAGGAGGCTCTTACTCCGGGAGCTGTTTCGGTCATCGCACAGAGCGGGGTTTTCGGCAATATCCTGCTCGACCATCTCCCCCAGCACGGTCTTTTCATTTCAAAAGCGGTCACTCTGGGCAACCGCCTGGACGTCGATGAATCGGAGTTACTGGAATATTTCGATGAAGACCGCTTCACGCGAGTCATCATGGTCTATCTTGAAGGGGCTGCAAATGGCCCTCGTTTAGTGAAGTCCCTTGCCAAGGTGACTAAGCATAAGCCCGTTGTGATATTAAAGAGCGGCAGGACTCATGCCGGCAAACAGGCAACGGCCTCGCATACCGGTTCCCTGTCAGGGCAGGATCATATCTACAATGCCGTATTCGCTCAGACCGGGGCAATTCGAGCAGAAACCCTTTCTGGGCTGATTGATGCGGTTCGAGTATTTGCTACTCAGCCTTTGGCCAAAGGCAATCGTCTTGGCATTATCACGACAAGCGGAAGCCTGGGGGCCTTGGCAACGGATGTGGCGGTGTCCGGTGGACTCACCATGCCTCCCCTTTCCTCTTTCACAGTGAATCAGGCTCGAGACATCGCGCCGGACTGGATGAACGTTAGAAACCCCCTTGATCTTGGTCCCTCGCAGAAGTTCAACCGGCTATTGCCGATGCTACTGGCCGATTCAGAAATTGATATGGTCCTTGCGATTATGGTCCTCCCGTATGTGGCTATCAGGAATCTCAAGAGTGCCGGGGTCACCGTCAGAGATGTATTTGGGGACATCGCATCGGTACGCGAGCAACATCCGGGAAAACCTCTGGTCGGTGTCGTTATCGGCTACCCTGAGTTTGCAGAGGATATAGCCTCCCTTTGCGGCCCGTCTATACCCATTTTCCCTTCGCCGGAACCAGCAGCAAAGGCCCTCGCGACCTTATGGCGTTATTCGAAAACCCATGAGTAGAATCAGAGGTACTTTCAATTACTTTGCGGAGAGACAACCCCCATTTATAGCGTCATGCGCAAAAATGTCCATGGGGAGGGTTTTTTTAACTGACTGCCAGAAAAAGGGCATTTGCTCATCATGTGGGGATATTTTAAAATGTCTATTGATGTGAAAAAGATCGCGTGACAAGACGGTGGAAAGCTTCGACAGGACAAATTTCTAATGCAAACAACGTTAAAGGCCCAATTAATCCGGAGGTTTATTACTGTTATTTTTCTCACCAGTTTAATTTCCTCGGTTGTTGGGACCTTACTCATCAGCAATTGGACCGTAGGACAAGCCCAGGATAGAGTGAGAAATTCATTGAATTCGGCGAGAGAGACGCTCAATCATCGGCTTGAAAATATCAGGAATACCATCTACGTTGCTTCTTTTAGAATTAATTCCAAAGAAGGTCTCTTAAAAAAGGACAGAGCGGGTTTAGAGGAATTTCTTGAGAATATAAGGAAAAGGGGAGGCATTGATTTCCTCACCGTTACCGACAAGAAGGGCAACGTCGTTCTCAGGACAAGAAGCCCTCAGGTTTTTGGCGACAATGTTTCGGATTGTGGGATTATCCAGCAGGCGCTTTCATCAAAAAGAACCGTCTCATCCATTGAAATCATTCCCTATGAATATATCCAAAAAGAAGGAAAGGAAATTGCTTTACGATGCGCTATCCCATTGATCGAAACAGCCAAAACGAAATTTCCCCAAAAGGGAAGTGAAGGCTCTGCCATGGTCCTGATATCCGCGTCACCTGTCCACGATGATAATGAAAAAGTGGTCGGGATCCTTTTCGGAGGAGAAATTTTGAATAGAAATTCTTCGATCGTCGATAAGGTGCGGGATATCGTCTTTCAAAATGAGAAATATGGAGGGAAAGACATTGGCGTGGTGACCATCTTTTTAAAAGGGATTCGGATCGCGACGAATTACAAGAACGATGATGGTTCGAGGGCGATCGGAACAGAAGTTTCCAACGAAGTCTATAAGAGGGTCATAGAAGAAGGGCAGCAGTGGTCGGGGAGAGCGCTTGTCATCCATGACTGGTATGTGACGTGTTATGAGCCCATTCGAAATCAAAAGAACGAGAGGATTGGAATCCTTGCGGCTGGAATGCCTGAACAGAAATTTGCCGACATGAGAAGGGAGACCCTCTTCATTTTTTTGGGGATCACACTCCTCGGGATGGTCCTTTCGCTTTTCATCGCCAATTTCTTTTCGAGCTCCATTGTCAAACCGATCGCCTACCTTCGAAACGTGTCGAGCCGGATTTCCCAGGGGGATTTGTCAGCGAAGGTAGAGGTGCGTTCGATCAACGAAATTGCCGAACTGGAGAGGACGTTTGACAGGATGGCTTCCTCCCTCCAAAAGAGGGAGGAGGAGATTCGGAAGCTCACCGAGCAGCATTTGATGCGTTCGGAAAAACTGGCCTCCATCGGGAGATTGGCTGCCGGGATCGCCCATGAGATCAATAATCCTTTGACGTCGGTGCTTACCTTCAGCTCCCTTCTGTT
>DATHCH010000224.1:0-21068 GCA_035319625.1 Thermodesulfobacteriota bacterium | reverse complement strand
TGACGAAGAAGACAAGCTACATGCATATCACTGGCCCAGACGTTATCCGGGCAGCCCTGGGGAAAACAGAGACCCCGGACGGAAAGCCGATCACCTCCGAACGCTTAGGTGGAGCAAAGGTACATATGGAAAAAAGCGGCGTGGCCCATTTTGCGGGAGAGAATGACGAGGATACTATTCGCCTGATCAAGGAGTTGATTCGGTTTTTTCCCCAAAATAATCGGGAGAAGCCGCCCATCATCGAATGTACGGATGATCCCAATCGAATGGACGAATCCTTAAAGGCCGCAGTCCCTGAAGATTCCAAAAAAGCATACGACATGAAAAAAGTGATCCTGCCGACAGTGGACAACGCTTACTTTCTTGAAGTCCAGAAAGATTGGGCGAAGAACGTCATCGTCGGTTTTGCCCGCTACCACGGGATGCCTGTAGGGATTGTCGCCAATCAACCTAATTGGCTGGCCGGGTCCCTCGACCCTGATTCTTCGGTGAAGGCTGGCCGATTTGTTCGCTTCTGCGACTGCTTCAACATTCCCATTATCACCTTTGTCGATGTCCCCGGCTTTCTTCCCGGAATGGACATGGAGGAGCGAGGAATCATCCGACACGGATCTAAACTCCTATACGCGTTCTGCGAAGCGACCGTCCCCAAAATTACGATCATCACCCGTAAGGGGTATGGGGGAGCTTATGATGTAATGTCGAGCAAACATATCCGAGGGGATATCAATTACTGTTACCCCACCGCGGAAATCGCAGTCATGGGCGCCGAAGGGGCGGTGAATATCATCTTCCGGAACGAAATCAAGGAGGGAAAGGATCCCAAGGAGATACGCCAACAACTGGTCGCCGAATACCAGGAAAAATTTGCCAGTCCCTATAAGGCCGCGGAGCTCGGGTACGTGGACGAGATCATTGAACCCGAGGAGACCCGTCCGAAAATCATCCAGGCCCTGGATATTCTGAAGACAAAAGTCGATACGAATCCTTGGCGGAAGCACGGAAATATACCGCTTTGAAAAAAGGATTCAAGTGGTCGAAGGTTCAAGCGGCCAAGTTAAATTCTTGAAAAGAAGACACTCGAACCCTTGAGCCCTTTATTTCGAGAAAATGGAGTGAATATGCCCAAGAACATTCAAGAGGAATCGGATCGTTGGGAGAAAACGACCCTTCACAAAACCCTCTCCAAGTCTCCTGAGCGGCAAGCTACATTCAAGACCACTTCCCATATTGAATTAAAACGCCTTTATACTCCAAGGGACACCGCTGACTTAGATTACTGTGACAACCTGGCGTTTCCCGGGGAGTTTCCATTCACTCGCGGAGTCCAGCCGACCATGTATCGGGGGCGCTTCTGGACCATGCGCCAGTACGCCGGATTTGCTACGCCCGAGGAAACCAATAAACGCTACAAATATCTCTTGGAACACGGGCAAACCGGTTTGAGCGTTGCCTTCGACCTTCCCACGCAGATTGGCTACGATTCGGATCATCCTTTGTCTGCCGGGGAAGTTGGAAAGGTTGGCGTTGCCATCGACACCCTGGAAGATATGGAAATCCTTTTTGACGGAATCCCCCTGGATAAAGTCTCCACTTCCATGACCATCAATTCCACCGCGGCTATCCTTTTGATGATGTATATCGCTATGGCAGAAAAGCAGGGGGTGAAAAGCGAAGTCCTACAAGGAACGATTCAGAATGATATCTTGAAAGAATATGCCGCGAGAGGAACTTACATTTATCCTCCGCTCGAATCGATGCGCATCGTCACCGATATTTTTGAATTTTGTAAAAACCATGTCCCCCGGTGGAACACCATCAGCATTAGCGGGTATCATATGCGTGAGGCAGGGTGCACGGCTGTCCAGGAAGTGGCCTTTACGATCGCCGACGGCATCGCCTACGTGGAGGCAGCCATTAAGGCAGGTCTTGACGTGGATTCCTTCGCCTCCCGACTCGCCTTCTTTTTCTGTTGCCATAATACCTTCGTCGAAGAGATTGCAAAATTCAGGGCAGCTCGAAGGCTTTGGGCAAAAATCATGAAGGAACGATTCAAAGCAAAAAAAGACGAGTCGTGTATGCTGCGCTTTCATACCCAGACGGCCGGCTGCGCACTCACCGCTCAGCAGCCCGACAACAACGTAGTGCGCGTTGCTTTCCAGGCTCTGGCCGCTGTGTTAGGAGGGACACAGTCGCTTCATACCAATTCCAGAGACGAAGCCTATGCCTTACCCACCGAAGGCTCCGTCAGGCTTGCACTGAGAACCCAGCAACTCATTGCTTACGAAAGCGGCGTCGCCGATTTGATCGACCCTCTGGGAGGCTCTTATGCTGTGGAAGTTCTTACGGAGGAGATAGAAAAAAAGTCGATGGAGTATATCGGTAAGATCGAAGCCATGGGAGGAGCGATCAAGGCCATCGAGGCAGGCTACATTCAGGAGGAGATTGCCGAAAGTGCTTATCAATATCAGAAGGAGATCGAGACCAAGAAGCGGGTCATTGTTGGATTGAACCAGTTCCAGGTCGAAGAGGAACCGCTTAGAGATGTTCTTCGTATCAAGCCCGAGGTGGAGCAATACCAGAAGGAAAAACTCACACGGGTTAAAAAGGAAAGAGATAATGCGAAGGTAAGGAAGACCTTGACCGTTCTAAAGAAAGCTGCCGAGGGCACGGACAATCTGGTTCCCCCCATTTTGGGGGCGGTGAAGGTCTATGCGACGTTAGGAGAAATCTCGGACACCTTAAGAGACGTGTTCGGAGAATATAGAGAAAGATGAAAGCTCGGAGTTATTAGTTCGGAGTTCGGAGCATTTATAAGTAAAACTCCGAACTCTCGACGGAGGAGAGAAATGGCCCGAAAGATTCGAGTACTTATTGCGAAGCCTGGCCTGGACGGTCACGACAGGGGGGCAAAGGTGATTGCACGGGCCCTGAGGGATGCCGGGATGGAAGTCATCTACACCGGTATACGACAAACCCCCGAGCAGATCGCAAGCGCAGCCATCCAGGAAGACGTGGACATCGTTGGTCTCTCCAGTCTCTCGGGCGCCCACAACAATCTTTTTCCAAAGGTTGTTCAGATTCTCAAGGAAAAAAAAGCCGAGGACATTCTTGTTTTTGGAGGAGGAATCATCCCGGTCGATGACATTCCTGGGCTAAAAAAAGCTGGAATCCGGGAGATCTTTCAACCCGGCGCCTCCACAGAAGATATTATTAAATATATCAAAGAAAATGTGGAGCGATGATTTAGGGATTTAGGGATTTTGAATTCCTTAATTCCTCAATTCCTCAGTTCCTTAATTAAGTAAGGGAGGACTGCATGCTTAAGAAGATTAACCATATTGCCATTGCAGTGAATAACATTGAAGACGCAGCGAAGTTCTACCAGAGCGTCTTGGGTCTAACTCTCTCAGGGGTTGAGGTGGTTACCGCCCAAAAGACGAGGGTGGGATTTCTTCAAATCGGGGAGTCCAATATTGAATTAGTCCAGCCTGCCGAACCAGATTCTCCTCTTGTGAAATTCCTGGAGACCAAAGGTCCGGGCATCCATCACATCTGTTTCGAGGTGGCTGACGTGGAAGCAGAGGTGAAGGCTTTTCTCGAGAAAGGAGCGGCGCTGATTGATCAGAAACCAAGACCCGGGGCCCACGACACAAAAGTCGCTTTCGTTCACCCCAAATCCTCAAGCGGTGTCCTTATCGAACTCTGCGAACTCCCAAAAGACCACCGAGAACGTGTAAAAAAATTAGAAAACCGATAAAAAGAGAATCGGACCCGCAAGGATGGTTCTCTTGGAGAACTTTAGAGCAGAACCTCTTACCGGTAACTTTTGGCGGTCTAATCGTAGTAGCTTCACGTGCCTACTGCCACGAATGGTTGCACACCTATGATGCCACGCATTCTAAAGTTGACGAAGAGAGCCATCCTGAAAGGGCCGAGACAAAAGAGGAACAATTTTTTCTCACCTTCTAAGTCACTCAGATGAACGAGAATCCCGCCACTTACTTGATTATCGGATGCGGTCGCTTTGGAAGCCGGGCTGCAGAGAAACTGCTTCAGAAAAATCCCCGCTCGAAAATCATCGTTGTCGATCGGAGCAAAAAGGCTCTCAAGAAAGTTTCTCATCTCCCCGTAGAATCCAGGGTCTACAATGGAACGTTATATCTCAAACAATTTCTATCAAAGGGGCGAAAGGTCAACTATATCATTCCCTCGGTTCCCTTCCACCTCGCTTTTGAATTCATTCTCTCTCAGTCAAAGCCTTGGGGTGGAAAAAGAGCGAAGGTCCCTCTCCTTTCCGGGCTGCCCAACCCCATGGTAGGCAAAACAGGTGATCTCTTTACCGGCCTTGCGGGTTTCCTTTGTCCAGAGGACTGTCCAGAACCCGCTCGATATTGCACCGTTACAAAGCTAAGGCGGCCAGAACCTCTTTATCGAATTTTACAGGATATGAAAGGACATTTTGAATCACGCGTGATCCGCAGCCGACAGCTGGCGCCCGGAGTGGGAGGGTATTCACCAGAGGTATTGCTAGACTTATCCGAGAATGTAAAAAAAAGGATGGAACCCGGTCGCACCATCCTGATCAGCACCTCATGCCGTTGCCACGGCGTCACTTCTGCGCTGTCGTTTTCACCGAGTAAGAAATCAAGTGCCACGCATCAATTCGTGATTGCCAGATAAAAAAGGCCCTTCCTATTGGTACTACTCCACTCTTATAACCTCCCTATTTCCCCCCTTAAATTAAGGGGATATCAAGGGGGGTTAGCAGCGTACCCTGGCGCCACCCAGAGGTACAAATTTATTCCACCTTGAATTTGACGTCTTTCACCACTTTTCCTTCAGAATCCGTGATTTCTACTTTCCAGTTACCTTTTAGCCCTCTTAAATTCTTGTAGGCGTAGGTCCTCCATCTCGGCCCCTGTTTAAGCGGGACACTGAATTTTGAGAGCTCCTTGTCGCCATTGAACCAGACAAAGGAGACCTCTGTATCTTTAGTGATATCGGTTGCCTCTATGAAGCAATAGACCTTCTCTGTTGAGGCGGGGAATGTCTCCGCAACTCCTACGGGCTCACCGTTCTCCACTCCCGTTCCAACGACCAACCGTTTCACTGCGAAGGCTGCTGCCTCCTTCCCCATCTCCTTGGCAGGGGGTTCTTGTTTGGCTTTTTCCTGTCCGTAGATCGGAAGACCCATTCCCAATACAGCCACAACCAATAAGACCAACATCCATGTCCATGCCACGCGCTTTTTCATCTTGATCTCCTTTCGTTCGAAGTTAGTTTGAAAACCGTCTGCCGTCACCGCCGCTTCACCTTTCTCATCTTTACCCCCCTTCATCCCTCCGGCGTCGTAGTCCCAGCGCCGAGCCGACATCATTATGGCGGCTCTGGACGGCGGTGCCCCCTCTGACTAACGGGGAAATAAAGGAGGGTTAAGGGATCAGGGAATAGACCTGGGCCTTCTTGGTCCACTCGCTATTCGGATAATCCCTTTGAAGAATTTCCAACCCTGATTTTAGCTCTTTCGGATCATGGCTTGCCTTATATTTCGAAACTCCTAAATAGTATTGCGCCTCAGGTGCTGCGTCCGCCTTGGGAAACCGGACCAGGATCTCCTGGAAACACTGCATGGCCTGTTCAAAACGATCGAGATCGAATGCAACCTTGCCTTTGCCGAGGAGGATCTGAGCGATAAAGTCCTCCGGAGGCAAATATCCGACAAAACGATGGTGTTCTTCCCCATCGGAATCCAGGATGATAATCGTAGGAGTCCACTTAACCGCATAGCGCTTCACCAAGGCCTTGTTTTTGTTGAAATCGATTTGAAGGGGGATGAAGTTGTTCTCTACTGAGAAACAGACATTGGGATCGGGATAAGTAACAGCTGCCAGCTGTTGACACCCGATTCAGAGATTGTTGTAATAGTCCATAAGGATTAGCTTTTTCGTCTTCTTCGCCTTTGCCCTAGCTGCGGTGAGAGAGGTCTCCCACTGAATCTGTTTTCCCATAACAAGCCCTCCTTTCATTGTTTTCAGAGCTCCTAAAATATCAGAAGCATAACCACTATTCTTTTCCGATTCTGTCGGTTTGTCAAGTCAAATTCGCTTACCGAAGGCCTCTCGTTGACAGTGACAAGAAATTGTGGTAAATAGCTAGATAGTAAAGAAGAAAATGAATTGTTTCCATTTACGTCCGCCTCCAGTTCTCAGCTTCTTCCATCGATCAAGAGGTGTCGCCACTTCGCTGTTAAAAAGATGGGTTACCTTTGAATACCCAACCTACCATGTCTTAATCCGTTCGAAAACGGCAAAGACATGGCGGGGACGATTCCCATATAGCATAATTTAACGTGAGCCCACATTGACTTAATTTAAATGATTCGAAGGAGGAAAAAAATGGGAAGTCTTGGAATGCCGGAATTGATAGTCATCTTAATCATTGCTCTGATCGTTTTCGGTGCAGGAAAGCTTCCTCAAATCGGGGAAAACCTGGGAAAAGCGATCCGAAATTTCAAAAGCGCAACAACCGAAAGAGAGAAGATCGATGTTACTCCCAAGAAACCTGATGAGATCTCAGGGGGGAATAAACAGTAGAAGTTTCTTTGCATCCTCCATCGCTTGAATTGTATCTTTTCGAATTTACGGAGGGGTTTTATGCTCGCAGGACCGGATTTGCTGGTCATCTTGGCAATTGCTTTGATTGTCTTCGGGCCCAAAAAGCTTCCGGAATTGGCCAGAACCATCGGCAAGGCGATGGGAGAGCTTAGGAAGACAACCGAAGAGATGAAGGAGAGTATTGGAATTAAAGATTTGGAAAAGATGAGAAGCAACTTGACTAGATTGGATCTTTTGGCTGATTTGGCTGAAAAAACATCAGAATACATGGCGGTTTCCGACAGTACCAAAGACGCACCATTGTCCCAAGAGGAGCTTGTCTCTGAGAAGACGGCACCCTTAGCTTCCGTGTCCGCTGGAAATGGGAGAGAAGAAAAGAATCAGAAACCGGGGGGCTAAGGGATGGTTGACAAGAAAGCCCCGCTTGCGACTTATCTCCGAGAGATAAGGAAACGGCTGATTCTTTCGTTTATCGCGGTGGGAGCGGGTTTCCTCATTTGCTACTATTTATCCGATTCCATTTTCGAGATTCTGACTGCCCCTCTTATCAATAATATCCAAAATATTCATGGTGAGGGTACTTTGATTTTCCGCAGCGTGGCGGAAGCCTTCTTTACCTATATGAAAGTGGGCTTCGTTGCGGGCCTGATGTTGGCCTCGCCCTTTATTCTTTATCAAATCTGGGGATTGGTCGTTAGCCGACTAGATCAGGGCAAGAGGAGATACGTTCTACTTTTTGTCCTTGGCGGTTCCCTTTTCTTCGCACTGGGTATTCTTTTCGGATACTTCGTTGCCCTTCCCTTTGGTTGTAAATTCCTTTTGAGGTACGCCTCCAGCACGATCAAGCCCATGCCGGACATGAATGAGTACCTCTCTTTTAGCGTCAAATTTTTGTTGACTTTCGGCTTGGTATTCGAATTTCCTATCCTCTTACTCATTCTGGCAAGGATCGGAGTGATCAACGCTAAGATGTTGGTCCAAAAGCGAAGGTATGCGATTCTTCTGATCTTCATCTTTGCCTTCATTATCTCTCCTCCCGATATCATTTCCCAGGTGCTCATGGCTCTTCCTCTCATGGGGCTCTATGAGGTGAGCATTCTGCTCTGTAAAATATTCCCGAAGGGACCGGAGGAAACTCTTGCAGATAATACGAAATGAGCTGCTGCCGCGTTGGTTCATCTAAGGGAAAGGATGGCAATCAAGGTGTTAAGCTTTTCTCCGGATGATTTTTGATTACTTCTTTAATAGAAAGATGGAGAATTTTGACAGGATAGATTAAAACTTGGCTGATGAAGTTATCCCTCAGATCAAAATGGATGTGGACAGGAATTGTTGGCCTCACAGGACTCTTCGCTCTTATTATTTATCAATATCACTCCCAGTTGTGGATTCTATCCGCTAGACTCTGGGATCTCTTCGAGAGTCACCACCGATTAAAAGAATTCATTTCCTCTTTCGGGGTCTATTCTCCCCTCGCTTTTATCCTACTTCAAGTTATCCAAGTGGTTGTTGCTCCTATTCCAGGAGGAGCTATAGAATTCTTAGGAGGCTACCTGTTTGGGGTGTGGGGTGGGATGCTCTACTCCATGATCGGGCTCATACTGGGGTCCTGGCTTGCCTTCAGCATCGCCAGGATTTTTGAGAAGTGGGCAGTTGAAAAATTTGTTTCACCCAAGACGATGAAAAAATTCGATTATTTGATCGGCCATGAAGGCCTCATTCTCAGCTTCCTTCTCTTCTTAATACCGGGATTTCCAAAAGACGCTTTGTGCTACATCTTGGGTTTGACACCGATGCATCTCGGTATTTTTCTGATTATTTCCACTATTGGAAGGATACCTGGGACGCTGATGGCTACTCTACAGGGAGCGAAGGCTTTTGAGCATCAGTACAAGCTCCTTTTGGCACTTTCGGGAATTTCCGCGCTGGTAATCTTAGTCTTCTACATCTACCATGAGCAAATTCACCAATGGATTAAGAAGTTGAGGTAAACTCGTAAGGGCTCTTTTTAGATCTTGTACCAACAAGGATGTTCTGAAACGTTGTAGTTTTTGAGATATAAGAAATAATGATGGCGGGATTCATGGAATTGATAAATGCCTTTATTGAAATTCTAATGCACCTTGACAGACATCTCGACTTGGTCATTCGGAGCTATGGTACTTGGACATACGGGATTCTCTTTTTCATCATCTTTTTGGAAACGGGATTGGTCGTCACCCCTTTTCTCCCAGGAGACTCCCTCCTTTTTGCCGGAGGTACGTTTGCTGCCCTTGGTTCCTTAGATATGAAGTGGTTGATCATATCTCTATCCATGGCTGCCATTGCAGGAGATACGGTGAATTACTGGATCGGGTACTCAGTCGGTCCAAAAGTGTTCAATAAAGAGAAATCACGCTTCCTGAACAAAAAGTACCTGTATCGCACTCATCGGTTCTACGAGAGATATGGAGGAAAAACGATTATCCTTGCTCGATTCATTCCCATTATACGGACTTTTGCACCCTTTGTCGCGGGCATTGGAACCATGACTTACAGGCGTTTTGTTATTTACAATATTTCCGGGGGGATTGCTTGGGTTGTGTTGCTTGTTCTCGGGGGCTACATGTTCGGAAACATCCCTGTCGTCAAACAAAACTTCTCGTTAGTCATCTTTGCAATTATAATTCTTTCTATTCTCCCCGGGATCATCGAATTCCTTCGCCATCGGGATTAATCCTTTATGACTCCTACCATTATTACAAGAAACGAACACCCGATTTCGAGAAAAATGATCGATGAAGAGGCGCTGAAGGTTCTCTACCGTCTTCACCGAAACGGGTTTCTGGCTTATCTCGTCGGTGGCAGCATTCGGGATCTGCTTCTCGGTAAGGTCCCCAAAGACTTCGACGTGGCCACGAATGCTCACCCTCATGAGATCAGCGGCCTCTTTAAGAACAGTCGCATCATCGGCCGCCGGTTCCGACTGGTCCACGTCTTTTTCAGAGGAAGGAAAATAATCGAACTATCCACTTTTCGGAGCCGATCGGAATTTGAAGAAACAGAAACCGAGCAAGGTGAGCTCGTACGAAAAGAGAGTTTTGGAACACCGGCAGAGGATGCCCTGCGGCGCGACATCACCATTAACGGCCTTTTTTACAATATCGCAGATTTTTCCATTATAGACTACGTTGGCGGGATAGCCGACCTCCACGAGCGGGTCATCCGAACCATCGGCGATCCGGACGAGCGATTTCAGCAAGATCCTGTCAGAATGATTCGCGTCATCCGCCATGCCGCCCGAACGGGCTTCTCCATTGAAAAAAACACGTATGAGGCCATCCTCCGGCATCGGGAAGAGATACGACAATGTCCTCCGTCTCGCCTTCGAGACGAATTTCTGCGAGAATTGAGGGAAGGCGCGGCAAACCCCTCTCTTCACTTCATGCTTCAAACAGGCCTGCTCTTTTCTCTTTTCCCAGATCTGGAGAGAGCCCTTGGAAATCGCAGCCTCTTCATGGAAAAGACCCAGGAATTTCTTCTCTGCCTCTTCGATCTTGTGGATCAATTGATCAAAACAGGGAGAATGGTATCCGAATCGATTCTTCTTGCCATTTTTCTCACTCCTTTTCTTCGAGCCGTCACCCCCGAACATCCCTTTCTTGGGAAAAGAGAGAAATACCTCTACCTGGCACAGACGATCCGTTGGGCTATCCACCAAATTCTTACTCCATTCTCTTTCCCGAGAGGGGCAAAAGAGATCGCTTACCAGATTCTAATGGCCCAATCCAATTTGAAGAAATCGGCACAAACAGGCGCCATTCCTAAGAGACTGAGGATGAAGAAATATTTCAGAGAATCGGTTCTTCTCTTCGGAATAGAGGCCCAGGCAAAGGGGGAGAAAGTCCCCCGTATGCTCCGAAATACGGTATCCTTTGATTTATTACCCTGGTGGCCAAAAGAAACAAGAAGGAGACACGAGAGGGATAAATAGAGGCGTCGGACCCTATGAGTGTAAGACTCCGGGCCTCGGTCCCCTTGGCTCAGAGTGCATGTACCACCCAGAAATAACATTGCCACTTCGTCAGTCGGATGGGAAGCCAACGAGCAAGTTATGGAAGGAAGAATAACAACGCGGGGAAAAGGTGGCAAACATCTTGGAGCCTCACTTCCCCAGGTAGGCATGTTTCACCTTCTCATCTTCTAAAAGAATATTCGTATCCCCCTGAAGAACGATTTCACCCGTCTCCAACACATATCCGAAGACACCCATCTTTAAAGCGGCTCTCGCATTCTGTTCTACTAGGAGGATCGTAGTTCCAGCATGATGCAGTTCCCGGATTACCCGGAAAATCTCCCTGACCATTAAAGGTGCCAAACCCATGGAAGGCTCATCCATCATCATTAATTTGGGCCGTGACATCATGGCTCGGCCGATAGCCAGCATCTGCTGCTCCCCCCCGCTCAATGTTCCAGAGAGTTGTCTGCGGCGGTTTTTCAAAATCGGAAAGATCGCATAGACCTTCTCCATGTTCTCCCCAATTTCATCCTTATGCCTTCTATCAAAGTATAGGTAGGCTCCTAATTTTAGGTTATCGAGAACAGATAGGTGGCCAAAAAGTTGCCTTCCTTCTGGCACCAGGCAGATACCCAAAGCCACGATTTCACCTGGAAGGAGCCCTGAGAGGGATTTCTCTTCATAAAGAATATTTCCTTTATGGTCGCGGATGAGTCCAGAGATGGTTTTGAGCAGGGTCGTCTTGCCAGCCCCATTGGCTCCGATAATGGTGATGATATCCCCCTTTTTGACGGAAATAGACACGTTTTTCAAGGCTTGAACCGCTCCGTAAAAGGAATTCAACTTCCTCACCTCAAGCATACTCGATCTCCACTCCCAGATAGGCATCGATCACCTTCTCATCTCCTTTCACTTCCTCCGGTGTTCCTTCGGAAACCTTCTCTCCGTAGTTCAGAACGACGATCTCATCCGAAATGTTCATCACTAAATCCATATGGTGTTCTACCAGAAGTACAGTAGTTCCACTTTCCCGAATTTTTCTGATGGTCTCCGCTATCCTCAATACCTCGGTTTCATTCAGGCCAGCCGCAGGTTCGTCTAATAGGAGTAGTTGTGGATCGGTGGCCAGGGCCCTTGCAACCTCGAGCAATTTCTGTTCCCCGAGAGGTATGCCAGAAGCCGGCTCATTGGCTCTTCGCATTAAACCAACGATGTCCAGTTTCTCTTGTGCCGTTTCTAAAACGAACCTCTCCTCCCTTTTTACTCCTGGAAGCCTCAGCCCAGATTGAATAAGGCCCACTTTTGTTCGGACGTGACGACCCACCATCACATTTTCCAAAACGGTCATATTCCCAAAGAGTTCAACGGTCTGAAAAGTTCGGGAGATCCCTTTCTCCGCGATGCGATGGGGTTTCTCGCCGTTAATCTCCCTCCCCTTAAACTGGATCGTTCCTCCTGTGGGCGGGAGGATTCCAGTAATGATGTTAAAAAGCGTGGTCTTCCCCGCACCGTTTGGCCCAATGATCGCCTTGATCTGACCAGGCATGACTTTAAAATTTAGGTCAACGATGGCCATTAGCCCTCCAAAGACCTTCCTCAATCGTGAGGTTTCAAGAATAGGCTGAGGCGTCACCATTTTTTCCTCATCCATATCACCGAAAGAGTCAATCCCTTAAATATCCCCTCCGGCATGAATAGAAGAATGGCCATCAGTATGACTCCATAAATCAAGATATCAAAATCCTTAAAGGCCCTTAACAACTCCGGGAGAATGGTCAGTATCCCTGCTCCCAATAAGGCCCCCCAAATGCTCCCTCCTCCCCCAATCACCACCATCATTAATAACAGGATTGAGACAAAAAGACTGAAGGTAGAAGGGCTGATGAAGGTAACAAAATGAGCGTAGAGTGTCCCTGCAACCGAGGCATAGATGGCACTGAGCACGAAAACCTGAATTTTAAACAGGCTCACATTCACACCCATCGCTTGTGCAGCAACTTCACTCCCGTGAACCGCCCGCAAAGCCCTTCCTATCCTCGAATGAATGATATTCAGAGAGAAAATAAGAAGAAGGATTGCAACGGTCCAGACCAAATAAAAGTATCTCCACCCTCCCTTAAAGGAATAACCGAAAAAATGAATAAAGGGGATACCAGAAAGTCCGGAAGGCCCACCCGTAATTTCTAAAAGCTCATTGAAGATGACATAAATGATTTCACCAAAGCCAAGGGTGGCCACCGCGAGATAATGGCCCTTCAGTTTTAATGTAGGGATCGCGATGGCCATCGCCATGAGCATAGATAGAAAAATGCCGCAAAAGAAAGCCGCAAATATCGAGAACCCCAATTTAACCGTAAGGACCCCGCTGCAATAAGCACCGATCCCGAAAAAGGCAGCATGGCCCAATGAGATCTGACCCGCATAGCCCATCAGGAGGCTCAATCCCATCACGATGATGGCATTGATCCCAATAAAAATCATGATACTGAGGTAATAATCGCTACGGATAAAGAAGGGGAAAATGCCTAAGCAGATCATAAGAATGAATAGGGCTTTCCTATTCTCCTTCCCCATTTGCCTCGCCTCTAAAACTTTTTAATCTTGCTGACCTCTTCACTGCCAAAGATGCCACTGGGTTTAAAGCAGAGGATAAAGAGAAGGATCACTAACGCCACGGCATCCTTAAACCCGGAATGGATTAAACCTGCTGTAAGGGATTCCAGTAATCCGACAATAAACCCTCCCAGCACCGCACCATAACCCACGCCCAGCCCCCCAAGGACAGCCGCACAAAACCCTTTGACCGCCAACATGGGCCCCCGATCGTAATCCATCAAGGAGATAGGGGTGATCACTATCCCTGCCACTGCTCCCAAGCCAGCGCTCAATACGAATGAGATGAGGATCATCTTCCTCACATGGATACCCAATAGACTCGCAGCCATTGGATTGAAGGAACAGGCGCTCATTGCTTTCCCGACGATTGTCTTCCCAAAAAAGAGGCTCGTTAATACGACAATGGCCAGCGTCGTCCCCAATACCCAAAAGGTCTGAAGCATAATCACTGCCCCGCCGATCATGACCGGGCTCCCCGGGGTAAAAGGCGGAAGCGTATAGGGGTCTTTCCCCCAGATGAACATTGCAATCCCTCGAAAAAGAATGGAGGCAGCAATCGTGACAATAATCAAGGTAAGAAGCGAAGCATTCCTTAAAGGATGGATAGCAAAGCATTCAAAAAGGGCTCCGATTGCTGTTACAACAATGACTGTCAGGGGAAAACCGATAAAGAGAGGAAGTTTGAGAACCACCGTGAGAAAGACCATGATCAGCCCACCAAACATCACAAATTCTCCTTGAGCCAAGTTGATAATGGTCGTCGCATTATAGATGATGTTGAAACCAAGACCGACCATGGAATAGATCGACCCAATCGTTAAACCGGTGAACACAAACTGAAGGATCTCGCTGAACAAGCTCATTGTTCAACAAACCTCACTAAAAGAAAGGAGAGGCTGATCACTCAGCCTCTCCTCACATTAATCATTCCGCAAACTCCCACTCGCCATGGACGACTTCGATCATCTCGAAGCCATCGGCCCCAAAACCTGTGTGATCAGTAGGCGACATATTGTATATTCCACCTGTACCTGGCCAGTTACGTATTTTAGTTTCAAGATAGTCCCTGATGCCTTTCTTATCCGGGCCCACTGCTTTTAGCGCATCCGCGACCATCATGATCGCATCATACGCATGGCCACCGAAGGTGGAGACATCGGCTTTGAATCGCTTCTCATATTCTGTTTTATACTTCATGATAACGGGTTTCTGGGGATTCTTGGGGTCAACCTTTTCAGCATAGAGGACACGTCCAAGAGGAGTAATAACCCCTTCTGCAGCTCCACCCGCCAATTTGATATTACTCTTATTTCCAAACCCATGACTCTGAATCAAGGGGATCTTGCCTCGCATTCCGAGATCACTCCAGTTCTTTGTCACGATCACTTGGGGGGGACCGACAGACCAGTTGATCACCGCCTGAGCGGGAGAGGCCTTGATCTTCGTCAATTGAGTGGTCATGTCGGTATCTCTTGGCCCATAGAGTTCATCCGCAACAATTTCAATACCATATTTGGGAGCCAGTCGCTTTAATTGCCGACGGCCTTCCACCCCAAATCCCGCGGTGACCGTGATGATACCCACTCTCTTAATCTTCTTAGCCTGGCAATAAATATAAATTTTTTCAACAGCAGAGGCATCGGTTGGAGCAGTCTTAAAAATCCAGTAGCGTTGCTTCTTTGGGACTTCAAGCCACGGTGTTTTTGAAGCCTCCATCCTCTTCATTTCATCCTCAGGTGTGACAATGGATAAACCTGCGGCCATAGAGATCATCGGTGTCTTAGCCTGTTCACAGATGGGGACCATGGCCATCGATTCACCGGTCGTAGTGGATCCGATGACAACCAGAACATTGTCCTTCTCAATCAACTTCCTGGTTACCAAAACGGCATCGGCTTCCACACTTTTTGAATCCTCAATGACGATTTCGATGGGTACGCCCCTGATCCCGCCTGCGGCATTGATCCACTCCTGAAGCATAATGGCGGTATTCTTTTGTGGTTCGCCCAACAAAGAAGCGGGACCTGTGATGGCGGTTAAGAAACCAATCTTATGGGCTGCCCACCCAGGACTTATAACGGCTATGCACAATACCATCGTCAAAAAAGCAATCCAGCTCTTTTTCATAAATTTACTCCTTTCCTAACATTTCAATTTCTTCGAACGCTCTTCCATTCATCTTCTCCATCTGCTACCGTTCCGTATCAACACCTCCCTTCTCATTAAATTTCATATTGGATCAGGAACAGGGGAAAAGACCGGGTACGAAAGTCCTCCGGACTTTTCATGGCCAAAATCGGACGAGATGGAAAACGAAAATCCAGTGACTCGCGTCTAAGGAAATGGAAAATAACTTCTCTTCATCAACTCCTGGGAATCCTTTGACACGTATAGATACACTAAACAAAAGTTGTTTGGTAAGCAAGACTGATCATCCACGTCTTTTGCCGGTTTTGGAACTGGGAGCCGCTCAGGAAAAACCTACCTCAGCTTTCTTGGCAGTAACGAGTCCACGGATTCTCGATACCATCTCCACCAACCCCCCGGGCAGAAGTAAAACCACCAGGATGAAGAGGAGGCCGAAGATAAAGACATGGAGCTCCGGGAAGGTCCGTGCAAATAATTCTTTGAAGATGGCGTAAAAGAAGGCACCGACAATCGGACCAGCAATGGTACCTACGCCTCCTACAAAAGTGATCAGAAGGGTATCGAAGGTCCAGGTAGCACTGAAAGGTAATTCATAATAATAACTGACCTGATAAAAAGCAAAAGCCCCTCCTGCCAATCCAGCGAAGAAGCTACTGATGAACAACGCAATGATCTTCTGCCGGAAGGTGTTCACCCCTGAAGCCTTTGCGGCTTCTTCATCCTCCCGGACAGCCATCATTCCTAATCCCAACTTGGAATGACTGATCCAATAGACCACGGCGACAATGATGACGGCTAAGATCAAAAAGAGATAATAACGGGGAATCAGATTGTACGTGGCGATGTAATCTTCGGGTAAACCAGCCACTGTCGGAAGCACATTCCCTACTGTGATCTTTAATATTTGACCCAAACCAAGAGTACCAATGGCGAAATAAATGCCTTTTAAGCGAAGAGCAGGATGGCCTATAATCAGAGCAAAGACCACAGCCACAACTCCTCCGGTTAGAAAGGCCAAAAAGAAAGGATATCCCCATGCCCATAAAAACCGTGTGGCGATAGCTCCCAATCCAAAGAAGGCAGCGTGTCCTAAACTCACCTGTCCTGCATAGCCAGCGAGGATATTCCAACTCTGGGCCAAACAAATATATAAGAAAATGAGAATCATTATATTGATAAAATCATTTCGTTTTGTCCACAACGGGACAAGAGCGAGAAAAATGGCAATTCCTATACTTAAGAAAAGAGTCTTCCTCTGACCGAACAACTTATCCTCCTTAACCCATGCTTTTACCGAACAAACCCTGGGGTCTCAACTCTAAAACTAAGAGAAAAATGACCAGGCCGACGACTTCCATGTAGGGACCTACGAACAAAGTACTGACTGACTCAGCTGCTCCTAAGAGCACCCCGGCTACAAAGGCTCCTCCAATGTTCCCCAATCCAGCCAAGACCACAACGATGAGGGCCTTCAGCGTCCACTCCAAACCCATGGCTGGATGAATGGCATAGCCTACGCTCACGATGGTGCCAGCCATTGCAGCTAAAGCCGCACCTAAACCAAAAGAGATCATCGAGGTTTTTTCGATATTGATCCCCATCAAAGCTGCAGACTCCCAGTTCTCCGTGGTCGCCCGGATGGCCTTACCGAAATAGGTCTTGGTGAGAAACTGGTGGAGAGCAAGAATGACAATGGTGGCCAAGACCAAACCGGAAAAACGAATAAAGGGAAAACGGAGTCCGAATAAACTGAACCCCCATCCTGAATAGAGGACACTCACGCTCCTCTCGTCAGCGGTCCAGAGTCGGATCGCAAGGTTGTGGAAGATCAAGGAGAGGCCGAAGCCAATGAGCAAAGAATTTTTTATCTTCGCCTCTTCATGAAGTTTGGCCAGTGGAGAAAAGAGCCCTTTATAAAGGCCCATTCCTATCAGGAAGAGAACGAATGCCGATGGAAGCAAGGAGAGAAAAGGATCAATATGGTAGAGAGAGAAGAACCAAAAGGTCGCATATCCTCCCAGCATCAGCAACTCACCGTGGGCGACATTCAACATCTTCATCACCCCGAAGACGAGGGAAAGCCCCACTGCCGCCAGCCCATAAAGGCCTCCCACGAAGATACCAAAAATTAAACTCTGTGCAAACACTTGCAAATTCACTACTTATTAATCCCCCTAGACTGATTCCGTGCCAAGATAAGCTTCTCGGATATGGTGATCATCAAGCATATTTCGACTATCGCCCTGTTTCACGATTCGTCCGTTCTCAACAACATAAGCACGATTGGCCAATTCCAAAGCGATTCGGACGTTCTGTTCAATTAGAAGAACGGTCACCCCGGAATGGTTAATCTGCCCAATCACCTCATAAATCACCTTCGACAAAAGAGGGGAAAGTCCCCAAGAGGGTTCGTCGAAGAGAAGGAGTTTCGGCTTAGACATCAATCCTCTCCCGATGGCCAACATCTGCTGTTCCCCTCCACTCATGGTTCCTGCTGCCTGTTTCTTTCTATTCTTCAAGATGGGGAACAGTTCATAAACCTGTTCAAGCGTTTCATCCTTACAGGTACGGCCTTTGGCCGTAAAGGCTCCCAATTCCAAATTTTCCAAGGTGCTCATTCCAGGGAAAAGCCCCCTTCCCTCCGGGACCAGGCTGATTCCCAGTTCCACTCTCTTATGAATGGGTACCTTTTCCATCCGGACTCCTTCGAATTGAATCCTTCCTGCGAAAGGCCTTAACAAGCCGGTGATCGTCTTAAGAGTGGTCGTCTTCCCAGCACCATTGGGACCGATGAGCGCCACAACCTCTTTCTCTTCGACTTTGAAGGAGATATCCCAGAGGGTCTGAAGGTCTCCGTAGGACACATTTATCTTCTCTATCTCCAACATCGTATTTTACTTCCCCAGATAGGCCTCTATGACCAGCTGATTTTTCACCACCTCTTTAGGAAAACCTTCAGCAATTTTCTCGCCGGCATTGAGCACGATGATTCGATCAGAGATTCCTAAAACAGCCTTCATGATGTGTTCAACCATCATCACTGTTACTCCCGAATCCCTTATCTTATTTACCAGATCCATCGCCGTTTCTGTTTCAGCCGAATTGAGACCAGCCATCAATTCATCCAACAAGAGTAATTGAGGATGTGCAGCTAAAGCCCTTGCCAATTCCAATTTCTTGCGCTCAGCCATCGTAAGTTGAGAAGCAATGACTTCTATCTTATTCCCCAAACCGACAAAGTTGAGAAGCTCCACAACCTCGTCTTTTGCGCTCCTCATATTGTTCGCAGGTTCTTTTCCGTAAGCACGACCAACCATGACGTTCTGGAAGGTCGTTAATTGATAAAATGGCTTGACCAACTGAAATATACGAGCAATTCCTTTTCTGCATATTTGATGGGGAACGAGGCCCGTGATATCCTTCCCCATAAAAGTCACCTTCCCTGAGGTGGCTTTTAGAAAACCCGTGACGACATTGAAGAGAGTACTTTTGCCCGACCCATTGGGGCCGATGACACAAAATATTTCCCCCGGATGAACCTCGAAATTCACTTCACAGAGGGCCATCAATCCCCCGAAGGATTTAACTATTTTCTCTACCTGCAAAATGGACATCCTAAAACTACTTTCTCTTTAATTTAAAATGAGTCATTTGGAGAAAGATCTTTTAATAACATTGAAGCTCCCCGCCCAAAGGGGGGAGCTTCAATGAAAGAAGATTCATTTATCGGTTTTAATGAATATTACCTTTCCGACCATTTAGGCATAGGATAAACTAATGGGGCAGTAGCATACTCTTTCGGAAATACGACCTCTTGTTTCCCCTTCTGCCATTGGACACCGAAATAAATGACCACCCCTGTTCCATCAGGTCGAAATTTAAGAGGGCCTACAACAGTCATCATATTGGTGGCAGCAATGGCGTCTCTGACCTTCGCCCTGTCCAAACTCCCTGCCTTTTCGATGGCGTTGGCAAGTACCTGAACACAGGCATACGCCGGACCTGTTATGACGTCAGCTGGCCGACCATACTTTTTCATATGGCTTTCATTCAGTTCTTTGACCCCTGGGAATTTAAGCCCATTGTTCCACCCTGGACCTAAAACAACATAATCAGCGTCTTTCCCCAATGCCTGCCCCCATGCAATGGGATCGGGGGCCCGGTAAGCAAAGTAGAATTTGGGACTGTAGTCGAGCTCCTTGATCTGCTTGGTCATTGTAATCCCTTCAGGGGTAGTGGGACCTGTGAGCAATATCTCAGACCCTTCCGCTTTAGCTGCCATGATGAGGGGCGAAAAGTCCTTCATCTCCCGAGGTTGGTCTCGATAAAGGGGTTCCCCATACCCATGTTTAACAGATTCGCTCTTCCACATGTCACCCAACTCCATTCCAACAGGTGCTTTTTCCATGAAGATAGCAACTTTCTTGGGCCTCTGTGCCGCTGGAATGGAATCAAGGATTTCGAAGACCGCCTTGGCGCAATCAGGCGATTTGGGAAAGGGAGAAAAGTTATATTTATACCCCTTCTGGTGGACGCTATAAAGATAAGTGCCTACCATGAGGAACGGAACTTTATTCTTTTCAGCAATCGGAGCCTGTGCCGCATGCATCGGGCTTGAAAATCCTCCAAGGTAAGCCACCACATCGTTGGTTGAATATAGGGTCTCCATCCGGCTTACAGTCAGAGTCATATTCGATTCGTCATCCAAGAGAATGAGTTCTAAAGGAATTTTCTTATTAAACTCTTTAACAAAGACGCCTCCCTTTTTATTGATATCCTCAATGGCTATCTCATATCCAGCCTTGCACATGGCTCCCCCGGAACCAAATGGCCCAGTCAGGGAACACGAAGAGCCGACTTTAATGGCTTTGGGAGCCTCTTTGGTGGAAGCAGCAAACCCAAAAGAAGAAAGACCCATGATTAAGAAAATCCCGAATACTGCAATGATAGATGCCTTCCTCATCATATTCTCCTCCTTTCCATTCTGTCGAACATTAATCAAATTTTTGCTCCGCAGCTATCCGCTTCCTCTCTCTACATCCCATCCCTCTCTGTTCGTACTCTTAGATTGGCCGGAACCAGACTAAGAGCCCTTTTGCCGCTCTCGATTGAGAAATGTTTCCCCTGGAAGAGGAGCGTCCCGATAGAGAGGCTGTTTACAAAAGAAGATCTGTTACGTTGATTTCAAGCATCTTCACAGAAGCAAGTATCCGCTCGACATTCCGATCTACCGCCTGCATTCCTCCTGAAAGGATCTTAAGTTCTTCAGCTGCCTTCTTGATGGATTTTATTCGAGTATCGAGCTTTTTCATCTCCCTTCGAGTCATCCCATTCTCCCTTAACACTTTCACCTCCGCATAACCCCTCCGCACCTCCCCTTATTTAAGGGGAGGCTGGGTGGGGTTACCCATGCTTCCGCAGATCTTTGAACCGTTTGGCCTTCACCTCATACCGCGGAAGGGATTGATACGGGTGAACTTCGATATTATACCCTAGATTCGTCTTCAATCGAAGCTGGTCTTTTAACTGCCCCAAAATCGCTTCCCGTCTTCCTTCCCCTTCCGGCAAAAGTTCAATCTTGAGTGTAATATCGTCCAAATCTCCCTTCTTGGTCACCAATACCTCAAACTCGTCTCCCAGCCCCTTAATCGAACGAACCACCTCTTCTATCGCCGATGGAGCGATCAGCA
>DATHCH010000223.1:0-13667 GCA_035319625.1 Thermodesulfobacteriota bacterium | reverse complement strand
GGTGCAGCCCGATCTGAAGCGACTGGTTGCCTTCTCAAGCGTGAGCCATCTGGGATACGTCATGCTTGGAATGTTCGCATTCAACATGCAGGGAATCCAAGGCTCCATCTATCAGATGCTCAACCACGGCATCAGCACGGGGTCCCTCTTTTTGATCGTCGGGATGATCTACGAACGCCGCCACACCCGTTTGATTGCTGACTTTGGAGGACTGTCGAAGGTGATGCCCATCTACGCTGTCTTCTTCATGATCGTGACCCTCTCGTCCATCGGTCTGCCCGGGACGAACGGGTTTGTAGGAGAATTTCTGATCCTGCTTGGTGCTTTTCAATCTCACGTCGTCTACGGAGTGCTGGCTGCCACGGGTGTCATCTTGGGAGCCGCTTACATGCTGTGGATGTTTCAGAGAGTGATGTTTGGGAAGATCACCCGGCCCGAGAACGAAAAGCTGAAGGACCTCAACGCCCGAGAGATTACGATTCTCGTCCCGATGGTGATCATGATCTTTCTGATGGGGATCTACCCCAAGCTTTTCTTTAGCAAGATGGACGCCAGCGTGGACAAGTTTATAAAGGATTTCAAGGGAAGGGTTGAAATGAAGGTTGACCTTCCTGCGCCAAAAGTGGCCGAAATGAAGAAATAGCGTTCAAGGGGCCAAGGATTCAAGTGATCAAGGGAATTGAAGAAGTAAAATCAATTAGAAACACGCGTGAACCCTAGAACCCTCGAATCCTTGAACCCTTTCATCGAAGGATTTATTTGATGAAACTACCAGAGATTGACCTCTATCTCATTGCACCGGAGATCATCATCACTGCCTTTGGTTTTTTGGTGCTTCTGTTGGACGTCTTTTTACCCAAAGGAGAGAGAAAGGGCTACCTTGGAATCATCAGCCTTATCGGGATCTTTTTCGCCGGCCTTTATACCTTCCCCCAGATGGAATCTGTCCGATCCGGTTTTGAAGGGATGTTCATCTCGGATGGATACGCTCTCTTTTTCAAAATGATTTTTCTGATCATTGCCTTTCTAATCGTCCTGATCTCTGTTGGCTACATCCATAGGGAAATGATCGAGTTTGGCGAGTATTATGCCCTGATCCTTTTTGCGACGCTCGGGATGATGCTGATGGCGGCAGGTTCTCATTTGATCATCATCTTCCTTGGACTGGAAACAATGTCCATTTCGATCTATATCCTGGCTGGGATGATGCGAGAAGACAAAAGGTCGGTGGAAGCGGCCTTGAAATACTTTCTTTTAGGCGCCTTTGCCACAGGGTTTCTACTTTATGGCATTGCCCTCGTCTACGGTGCCACGGGATCACTTCATCTGAAGGACATCGCTGTTTATATCGCCTCAAAAAGTTTGCTGAGAAGCCCGATGCTTCTGATGAGTCTCGTCTTTCTTACCATTGGCTTCGGGTTCAAGATTGCTTCTGTTCCTTTTCATATGTGGACGCCAGATGTCTATGAAGGAGCTCCGACCTCGATTACTGCTTTCATGGCCACGGGGGTGAAGGCAGCCGCTTTTTCGGCATTGGTCAGGGTCTTCTTTTCCGCGCTACCGGCCTTCCGTCCTGATTGGACCTCGATCATGTGGGTGATTTGCGTCGCGACGATGACGGTTGGAAACATTGTGGCGATCTCCCAGACCAATATCAAACGGATGCTGGCTTATTCGAGTATTGCGCATGCCGGGTACATTTTGGTTGCCTTCGTTGCGGGGAATGATTTAGGGATTTCAGGTATCCTTTTCTATCTCATGGCCTACGCCTTTATGAACATCGGTGCCTTTACCGTGGTCATTCTCCTTGGGAAGAAGGGGGAGGAAAATACTCTGATCAGTGATTATGCCGGAATTGGATTCAAGTATCCCCTCCTGGCCGCATCGATGACAATCTTTCTTCTCTCCATGGCAGGCATTCCCCCTCTGGGAGGATTTATGGCCAAATTCTATATCTTCAGCGCAGCGGTGAAGTCAAAATTCTATTGGCTGGCCATCCTCGGTGTTCTGAACAGCGCAGTATCGGTCTACTATTATCTCCGGGTCACGGTGCTCATGTATTTCAGGGAATCCGAGCGGGAGATCACTGGCCTCCAATTCTCATTTGCTTCTGTGCTCGCATTGATCTTGGCTGTAATCGGAACGCTCTATCTGGGGATCTTTCCCTCCAATGTGCTCTCCTTAGCTCAGAAGTCCATCGCCGGGTTAATGTAGGAAATGGAAAAAGTTTCAAGAAACCCATTTTAATTCCTCAATTAACCTCATAAAATACATTCAACAAAACTAAAGCTGTCTTTTCACCTAACCAACTTTCTTGGGAGAGGAGAGTACTATGGTGCAAAAAGAACGTCGATCTAAAAAAGATAGAAGGAGAGGTTCGGATCGCAGGAAAATTACCGATCCGAACTACAAAGGTACTGAACGCAGAAGCGGAAGAGACAGGAGATCCGGAAAGGATAGAAGGAAATCCACTTGAAGGAGCAATAAGTTCGACTCTTGGTTTCTTCACTCCAAATTCAATTCCCGGATTGATATCATTCGCTGTCTTCCTTATCTTTCTCATCGGATTTAACAGACAGTGTCTGACAAATTCGGACCGATACACAAAAAAAGGCACGTTCCAGAATGGGACGTGCCCTTTTATAAAAAACGGGAATGACTTCCTGGTTATTTTGTTTTAATAGCCCTTTTCAGAAGGAGCTTTTTCGTTCATCCCTGTGGTCTTTGGTGCGCTAACACTGACCATATCAGCCACCGATTTGTTCCCTTCTTCGGTGTAAAGCTTCTCCAACCCGCCCCTCTGTGTCCTGAGAGAGGAAAATTTTTTCAGTAAGCCTCGTATCTGAGGGCAAAAACTGGGGGTGGGCAAGTGGGAAAAGGATTCGTGATTCTCTTTTTTTGATCAGTGGAACCGGTTATAATCTCTTTTGCAAAGTTCAGACTGTTTGATATAACGTAGCAAGAAATCAAATTTCAAGGATGTGGTGCGATGGCAGAGAAGGATATGAATGGAGAGCCCAGTTTTGAGGAGCTTTTGAGAGCCAGTTCTGAAGCTCCCGGTCGCAGGCTTTTCCCCGGAGATAAGGTTTCAGGAAAGGTGTTGAAAATCAGTAAGGATACGATCTTTATTGACTTAGGAGGAAAGAGCGAAGGCATCGCGGAGCTTCAGGAATTCCTGGACAAGGAGGGCAACCTCACCGTCGAGCAAGGAGATTGGGTCGAGATGAGGGTGGCATCGACGCGGGATGGAATCCATCTCACCAAGGGAATGAAGGTTCAGGGAGCGGATTCTCTCGAGATGCTCCTGGACGCAAAAGAAAACCTCATCCCTGTTGAAGGAAGAGTTGCCGGTGTTGTGAAGGGAGGGTTTGAGGTCAATCTCTCTGGTGTTCGTGCCTTTTGCCCTATAAGCCAGATCGACCTCCAGTTCTGCGAGAAACCTGAGGAGCATGTTGGAGCGAAATATCCGTTTCGAATCATGGAGATCAAAGAAAAAGGGAAGAATATTATTGTCTCCAGACGCGGGTTCTTGGAGGAAGAGCGTGAAGAAAAGTCAAAAGAAACCTTGGCGAGACTCAAGCCTGGCCTTGAATGTGAAGGGAGGGTGACGAAACTGACGGACTTTGGCGCCTTTGTTGATATCGGAGGCATCGAGGGGATGGTCCATATCTCCGAAATATCTCACGCGAGGATCAGGCATCCATCAGAGGTTCTGAAACCTGGCCAGCAGGTGAAAGTGAAGGTGATGAAGTTCGAGACGGATAAAGACGGCCGGTCCAAAATTTCCCTCTCCATCAAGGCCCTGGAACCTGACGCATGGGAGAAGGGCCTTGGGTTTGAAGAAGGGGAGATCGTTCATGGGAAGGTCTCCAGGCTCACCGACTTCGGCGCCTTTGTCGAAGTAGCGCCGGGGCTGGACGGCCTTGTCCACATTTCAGAGATCAGCTACGACCATGTCTCTCACCCGAGCAGATTGCTTCACGAAGGAGATGCAGTGGATGTGTTGGTTATGGGAATAGATCGCCAGACGCATCGCATCTCGCTATCAATTAGAGAGGCGACGGTCAAGAAGAGAATGGAAGAGGAGGGTTCGGATAAGGCGCGCCTTGAGGTGGGACAAGTCCTGAGAGGGATTGTTGAAGACAGTAAGCCCTACGGTATCTTCGTTCGCCTTCCACAGCTCGGCCCAAAGGTGAGGGGTTTACTCCCTGTGGAGGAGATGAAGGATTCCAGAAAGGGAGATGTTAAAAAGAAGTTTCCCAAAGGTCAAGAGATCCAGGTGGAGATCATTTCCGTCGATGCCCAGGGAAAAATCCGACTATCCCAAAGAGTGATGGAGGAGAGAGAAGACCGAGAGTCCTACAGAAAGTTTCTGGAGGAGGACGAGAAGGACGGGAAGCTTGGGACTCTTGGGGATATTTTCAATAATTTGAAGCTGAAGTAAACCACTTTGTCTCTTAATTTTTGACAGAGCATCATTTCTTCATTCTACCCCTTGCTGTGCTCTTGGGTGTCATTCCCGTGAAAACGGGAATCCAGTTGAAAAGGTTGGATTCCCCCGTGTCAAGCACGGGGCAGGCTTATCGAGTCCGGGATGACAAGCAAAGTGAAGGGATTTTTAGCTCACTACAGTAGCTACCCACGGCTATAGGGAAACTACTTTTAGAATGGAATACACAGAGTTCTTAATGAAGAAAACGAATGCGGCAAGGTTGTTAGATCGTTTAAAGATTGACTACAAACTTGTGGAGTATGAGATCGACGAGACGGACCTGAACGCTGGAAGTGTCGCAAGGAAAGTGAACCTGCCGCCGGAGCAGGTATTTAAAACACTAGTCGCCCGGGGTGACAAGACAGGGGTGCTCATGGCTTGCATTCCAGGGAATTCGGAGCTCGATTTGAAAGCGATGGCTGCGGTCAGTGGAGATAAAAAGGTGGAAATGGTCCATGTGAAGGAGATTCAGCAAATCACGGGTTATATCCGCGGAGGCGTCTCGCCGATTGGGGCAAAAAAACACTATCCCGTCTTCCTGGACGAGAGTGCCGTGACGTTTCCGTGTATCTCGATCAGCGCAGGGGTTCGGGGTTCCCAAATTTTTGTTTCGCCGAGGGATTTAATCGAGACACTGGATATGAAGCTATGCAAGATCGCCCGAAGCCAACCCCAGTAGAAATTCAAGTCGTTGCGACCGAGTTGAGCAGGGCACTCGCCGTTCAAGTGCCGACGCAGCGAATCATCATTTCTAAAGGCGTGAAGGGTTGACATGAAGGGGATGTCCTGGGTTATGATACAGCTTGTTTAGTATCCATGGAAAGAATAAATAAAAAGAAAGGAGCTTCAATGAGATCAAAACTGATCGTCGTCTTAGGGATTCTGTTCTTTGTCAGCCTGGTGAGTGCGGAGGAAAAGCTGGTGCTCAAAAATCAGAAAGAAAAAGTGAGTTATAGCATCGGCTTGAATATTGGGAGAAAATTAGGGGACGACCTAAAAAAACAGTCGATCGATATTGACCCGAACCTTATCACGAAAGGGATTCAGGATGCTCTTGTTGGAGCGAAGCCTTTATTGACCGATCAGGAGATCCAGGAAACCATGCTGGCTTTTCAGAAGGAAATGATGGAGAAGTACAAGAAGCAAGGAGAGGCTTTTCTCGCTGAGAACAAGAAGAAAGAAGGGGTTAAGACCTTGCCAGATGGTTTGCAGTATAAAGTAATTAAGGCGGGGACCGGTAAGAAACCGAAAGCAGACGATACGGTCACAGTGAATTATCGGGGGGCCCTGATTAATGGCACGGAGTTTGACAGCTCTTATAAACGTGGACAACCTGTGACGTTCCCAGTTTCCAGTGGCATGATTAAGGGTTGGAGCGAGGCTTTACAGCTCATGGAAGAGGGTGCGAAATGGGAGCTCTTTATTCCCTCGAATCTCGCCTACGGCGAGCGTGGAATGGGCGGCATCATTGGACCCAATGCGACCCTCATTTTCGAAGTTGAACTGGTCTCGGTTAAAGAGAAAACGCAGGAAAACAAATCAGAAAGTAAACCAGAGAAAAGGTAAGATGGTCCAGGCCATTGAAAATGGAGTACGTACCGGAAGCTGGTCGAAGGAATTGTTTGTAAAAAAGAGACGAGAAGCCAATTGAGACGGATCATTCCGATCCTTCTTCTGCTAATCTTCTTATCTCCGGTCTCTTCTACGGTGTCCGGTGAAATCTATAAATGGAAAGATAAGGACGGGAACGTTATTTTCTCCGATACGCCTCCCCCGCCCGGAGTCAACGCGGAGGTAAAGGAATTTAAGGAAGACGCGACAGAAAGACCAAAGGCAAAAGAATCCCCCCAAAGGTCGAAAAGAGAAGCTTTGAAAGAGAAAAGGCCCTACGGGGATATTCAGGTCATCATGTACATGACATCATGGTGTCCTTATTGTGCCAAGGTGAGAAATTATCTTCATTCTCTGGACGTTCATTTGATCGAATACAATATTGAACGAGATAAAAATAGGAAAGAAGAGATGCTGAGCAAGAGCGGCGGCTCGACGGGCGTCCCTTTAATCGATGTTGAAGGGACCATCATCAGAGGATACAACCCCGATGCCCTTAAGGCCGCTGTTGAAAGGAGAAGAAATTTATAGGCGAGGCTCGGTTGATCAGACGGCAGGAGGTCTCGGCGATTCAGAAACAAGAAAACCTTCGAGCCGGAGCTCGAAGGTTTTAACTCGGATTAAGCCGGGAGAACCAGTCCCGGCCCGGCTTGTAGAAAGAGTGGCTTACGCCCTCTCTTTGACACGTTTCATTCCGCCCACGGCTTCCTTTTCGAATCTCTCCTTGTGGTATATCTCGCAGAAGATCGTTCCGACTCCGAGGATGACCACAATAGCTCCCAAGATCATGTTGTTAGTAGGAAAATGAGTTTCCCCGTAACCGAAGACGAATGGTGATATGAATAACCAGATTCCTACCAGCATCTGAAATACTGTCCAGGAATAAAACAGACTTTTCATTCTGTTTCACCTCCTCAAAAACTAAAAGCGCCCTGGTAACTCTGGAGCGCTTTTTTTTCTTGATCCAGTCAGCTCGGTTGCCTGAATAGAGCCGCCAGTAAGCTACCTTTTTAATGTCTCTAATCAAAAAATAATCGATAAAACTTTCCTGTCAAGACCGGTAGCATCCGTCGCAAAAAATTTGCGACAAATTATTAACCCCCTCATTTTCTTGAAAAAAACGAGGACTCGTGTTAGTTTTGTTTAAACTATGCACGAGCCAATGATTGAGATGGTTCATGTATTCAAGACGTATCCAAGCCAGATCTCCGCTCTTTCGGATATCACGCTGGAGATTTCATCAGGGGAATTCACGTTCGTCTCCGGTCCCAGTGGTTCCGGGAAAAGCACGCTTCTTCGAATCCTGTGCTGTGCAGAAAAACCAACGGGCGGCGAGGTGGTCGTTGATGGCGTGCAGATCACCCATCCCGGTTTCAAAAAAATCCACCAATTGAGAAGGAGGATGGGAATCGTTTCCCAAGATTTCAAGCTTCTACGTGACCGGACTGTAAAGGAGAATGTCGCTTTCGTTCTGGAGGTAACAGGCCATGCCCGAGGGGAGGCGAAAAGCAAAGTCTCGGATATGTTGAGGCAAATCGGGCTTGAAGAAAGGGAGGAAGCCCCAATCCTCGCCCTCTCAGCCGGCGAACAGCAGCGAGTGGCCATCGCGCGGGCCGTAGTCAATTCGCCGTCGTTAATTCTCGCCGATGAGCCCACAGGGAACTTGGATGCCAAGACGACCCTGGATGTGATGGGGATTTTCAGCGATCTCAACCATCAAGGGACCACCATCGTGTTTGCAACTCAATTCACGGGACTCATCAAACGTTTTCCATATCGTGTGATTCATATTTCAAATGGACAGGTCTCGAATGGAAAAAAAGTGGCTTCCAACGAGGTTCGAGAGGTGAAAGCAGGGGAATGACTTTTTTCCTTCGTTATGTGATGAGGCGGGCCTTTCAAAATATGATGGGAAACTTATTCCCCAATCTCATCACCATCGGCATCATTGCTGTCTCCATGCTCATCTTTTCGACCTTTACTCTGTTCGCCTTCAATTTGACCAACTTCCTCAAGATCTGGGAAGACAAAATTGAGGTCATTGCGTATTTGAAGCGGGGGACCCCTTCCAGTGAAGTGGAGCCCCTCTTAGACAGAACTCGACTCCTCGAAGGGGTGGAGATCGTAAGGTATGTATCGCCCTATGATGCAATGACCTTCATGGAGACGAAATTGGGTGGGCAGAAGAACCTCCTCCAGGGGATTCAGCCGGCCCTCCTACCGCCTTCTTTTGAGATTCAGTTGAAGAAGGACTATCGGAATCCTGCAAAGATTGACGAGGTGGTCGGGCATCTGAGAGAAATAGGGCAGTTTGAGGAGATTCAATACGGACAGGAGTGGGTGGATACCTTTTCTGCGCTGGTTCATATCCTGCGTCTCACTCAGTGGATACTGGGAGGGCTTCTCCTCATCGCGATCGTGTTCATCACCTCCAACACCCTCCAGTTGGCCATCTCTTCGCGACGGGAGGAGATCGAAGTCATGCACTGGGTGGGAGCAGGCCCTGGTTTTATCCGCGTTCCTTTCTACGTCGAAGGACTCATCCAAGGTCTCCTTGGAGGAGGACTGGCGATTCTTTTTCTATTTTTACTGTATCGAGGGCTTTTTCTCCATATCCCCCCATCGATGCAGGCGTGGCTTGCAAGAGTTCCCGTTCTTTTTTTGCCGCCGGAGACCATCGCCTGGATATTATTGGGGGGAACGGTTCTTGGTTTTTTTGGAAGCTTCGTCGCTTCGATAAGGGTTCTGAGATATAAATGAAAGAGGCTTTGAGCAGAAGATGGATATGGATCGGATGTTTTTTGATAGGATGGATGTTTTTCTTCGGGACCCCGGAACCGAGTGCCGTCCAAACCGATCAGATTGATAAGGACATCACTGAGAAAAAGAAGGATCTCAAAGACGTTAAAAAAGAAATTCACTTAACCAAGGAGAAGGAGAAAAGAGCTCGGGGAAAAGAATCCTCCATCCTGGGAACCCTCCATCTCCTGGAAGTGGAGCTTTACCAGAAGGAAAAGGAATTAAAACGGATGGAGACGCAGCTGGACCAGACCCAGGAGAGGCTCCAACAGACAAAGCACCAGACCGTGGGGCTCAGCAAGGCGATGGATTCCACCAAAGAAGAGCTCCTCTCCAGACTGATCGCCCTTTATAAGATGGGAAGGGTTCCCGTGGAGGGCCTTCTTCTCACTTCAGACTCCTACCCCGACCTCTTGAGGCTTGACAAATACTTAAGGGTGATTATCGATTACGATGCTCGCCTGGTCGAGACCTATCGGTATCAAGTGCTTTTGAAAGAGCGATATCAAGAGGAGCTGATGCAGGATCAGATCCAATGGCAGCGAAATATTTCTGAAATAGAAGAGAAGAAAAAGGAGATCACAAAAGTCAGTGAGGAGAAACGGGCATTGCTTAAGTCCATTCAAAATCAAAAGGTAGTCTACCAGAAAGTCCTCTCGGAATTAGAAGAGAGAGCGAAGGAGCTTCAAAGTCTCGTCGCTAAACTGGAACGGGAGAAAAGTCTTCTGGCATACGGGAAATCGAAACATGAGACCCTCAAGGGGAAACTGACCCCGCCTGTCCGGGGGAAAGTGATCAGCTTGTTTAAGGAAAAGGGACAGAATGGGATAGAAATCAAAGCCCCGATGGGAGCCGAGATTCGAGCGATCCTCTCCGGGAAAGTTCTCTATGCCGATTGGTTCAAGGGGTTTGGGAATATCATGATCATCGATCATGGGGATCAGACCATCACCGTTTCCGGGTACTGCTCAGCGTTATTGAAGAAACCCGGGGACGGTGTCCTCCAGGGGGAGGCGATCGCCATGATCGGAAGCGCAGGATCATTGAAAGGCCCTTGTCTCTATTTCGAAATTCGCCGTCATGGAAAGCCCCAGGACCCGATGGAATGGCTCTCTCACTGAGATCGAATCGTTTCGTTGCTGAAAGAGAATAAGAAAAGGGAAGAAGAGATTATAAAGGAGGACGATATGTCTCAATGGAAAAGGATAGGAAATGTTAGGATTGTTTTGGTGATCTTCGCGGTCTTCCTCGTTGGAGTCCTCATCGGGTCGGGACATTCTCAGAAGGTCTCGGCCCTTTCCAATAACACGTATGAGGACCTAAAGGTTTTCACAGAGGTCCTCGGCCTCGTTCAGAAAGATTATGTCGAGGAGACGAATTCAAAGGATCTGATCTACGGGGCGATCAAAGGGATGTTGGAAACCCTGGACCCCCATTCCGCTTTTATGCCACCTAATATGTACAAGGAAATGCAGGAGGAGACAAAAGGCCGGTTTGAAGGATTGGGAATCGAAATTACCATAAAGGACTCCGTCCTGACCGTGGTCTCTCCCATCGAGGGTACGCCCGCTTACAAGGCGGGGATCCTGGCAGGAGATCAGATTGTTAAGATCGACGGAGAGTCGACAAAAAATTTCACCCTCATGGATAGCGTGAAACGATTGCGGGGCCCGAGGGGAACCAAAGTGACGATTAGCATCCTGCGGGAAGGCTTCACCAAACCTAAAGATTTCACGTTGGTCCGGGAGGTCATTCCCGTCCGAAGTGTTCGCCATGAATTGTTAGAAAAAGATTATGGGTATATTCGAATCTCCCAATTTCAAGAAAAAACGGATGATGAATTTGAGAAAGCGATGAAGACATTGCAGGAAGAGAGCAAGGGAACCCTGAGAGGCTTAATCCTCGACCTTCGGAACAACCCTGGCGGTCTCTTGGATCAGGCCGTCAAGATATCAGATCGATTCATCGACTCCGGTCTAATTGTCTCCGTGGAAGGGAGAAAAGAGGACCAGAAGATGAAATTTTATGCTCACCCTGACGGGAATCTTGAGCATTATCCGCTGGTCGTCTTGGTCAACGGCGGGAGCGCCAGCGGCGCGGAGATCGTGGCAGGCGCGATTCAGGACCAGGGTCGTGGCATCATCGTTGGAACCCAGACCTTTGGAAAAGGATCGGTTCAAACGATCATCCCATTGAAGGATGGGTCGGGGTTGAGGTTGACCACGGCAAGATACTACACCCCGAATGGCCGTTCCATCCAGGCCAAAGGGATTGTGCCGGACATCATCGTCAAACCTTTGGGGTCTGAAGAAGAGAAGGAAGCCGTTATCCCCAAACTCCCCGCAGAAAAGGATTTGGAGAGGCATCTGATAGATGTGGAAAAGGGGATGTCTAAGGAGAAAGAAAAGTCCAAGAAAGAAGAGGTCAAGGAAAAGAAGCCGGTCGACAATCAGCTGGAGCGGGCGCTTGAGCTCCTCAAAAGCTGGGAGATTTTTAATAAGGTAGCCAAAGAGAATAAATAGTCCAGAGTTCGGAGTCGGGAGTTCGGGGAAAAAAGGACTCGAAAACGAGAACTCAAAACTCATGCGAGGGTTTTACGGGGTTCAATGGCTAAACGACCACGCCGGGGAGATGGATCGAAGAGGTGGATGGGTTATTTCTTCTCTTTCTTCCTCGGTGCCCTACTGGGTCTCGGCGGATACGTCTACCTAACACGAGAAAAAGCTCTCTCCCCGGAGGATTTCTCTCAGAAAGTTTTTTTGGTCGACCAGATTATTCAAAGCCAGCTGTATGAGTTCGGCATTCAGAAAAAGAATATCCTCCTTCATCAATCGTCATTAAAGAAAGAAGGGGGCCTTGTCTGGAAACAGTCTTCCTTGAAGGTCCGAGTTCTCCCCTCCCTTCCCTTTTCCCTGGTCGAAGGAAATTTGAGGCGAAGCCTTACTGCGCTCGGGAGACCTGTTTCGATTCAGTCCTCCCAAAAATCCGAATCTCTCCAGTTGGAGGTCAGGATTTTGGGTCGAGTCACTCATCAGCTTACCTTTGTCTGCTCCATCCCACCCGGTCTGAAAATGGGTCTTCACCCGAAGATCGCTATTGTCATTGACGACCTCGGGGGAGAAAATAAGATTTCTCAAGAACTCCTTCGTTGGGATCTCCCGGTCACCTTTTCCATTCTTCCTTTCACTCCGTATTCGAAAACCCTTGCTGGGGAGGCTCATCGGAAGGGAAGAGAGATCATCCTCCATCTTCCTATGGAGCCTCGTGGCTATCCGCAGGTCCGTCCGGGTGAGGGAGTTCTCCTTGAAGAGATGGATGAAACGAATTTGCTTCGCCAGCTCTCCAAAGATATTGAGGCAGTTCCTTACATCAATGGGGTGAGCAATCATATGGGATCTCGATTGATGGAAGATCCCGAGAAGATAAAGATTGTCTTGTCAGAATTGAAAAGACGAGGGCTCTTCTTCTTGGACAGCCGGACGACTCCCCAAACCATCGGTCTCCAGGTTGCCCAATCCGTGGGCTTGAAGGCTATGGAAAGGAGCATTTTCATCGACAATTCATCGGCTGAAGAAGATATCAAAAAGCAACTGGAGCGGCTGATCCAGATCTCCCTCTCCAAGGGAAAGGCGATCGGGATTGGCCACCCCCATCCTTCAACGATCAAGTCCCTCAAAGAGATGATCCCTAAGATGAAGGAGATGGGAATCGAACTTGTCCCGCTCTCCGGGGTAATGGAGTAAAAAAACCGGAATGGATCTTTAGAATCTCATCTCGAGGGAGAGGTTTAAGTTCTTTACGACCTTTTTGATCTATTCTTAAAACCCTCGCCGGCCCTTTCTTCACTTTGCCGATGACTCCGAGGGGAATAGAATTTTTTCTGAAGGTCTTTTGAAGCGGCAAAAGGTCCGACGGAGGCACGGCTAAAAGCAATGCACCCGAAGCGATGGTGCCGAGAGGGTCCATTCTAAATTCCCGACAGAGGATGCGCGACTCTTTGTAGATCAAAACTTTTTCTAAATCGACTTCTATCTCTGTATCAGAAGCCCATGCCATCTCGATCATCCCATTGATCAATCCTCCTTCTGTCGGGTCGTGCATCGCGTGGACGGAAGAGGCCTCACAAGCAATCCGCGCCGGACGAAGGACTTCGATCCCCGGATCAAAGATGAATCTCTTTGCCTTTCGAATCACCGAAGGAGAAACGCCCCTTTTCAAAAGAGCAGCCTCCTTTTCTCTTGCCATGATCGAGGTTCCTTCAATACAGATTCCCTTGACCAGGAGAAGGAGGTCTCCGGGCCTTGCGCCACCGGTGGTCACTAGCTTATCTTTTTTAACCTCTCCAATCATATGGCCAGAAAGGATCATTTTCTTGATTCCGGGTGTGATCTCTGTATGTCCGCCGACGAGGGAAACTTTAAATCGGTGACAGGCATCGCGGATCTGCCTAAAGATCCTTTCGATGCCCTTTAGATCCGAACCTTCGGGGAAGAGAAGGGTGGCTAAAAACCATTTGGGAATTGCTCCCATCGTCGCAATGTCATTCAGGTTGACCACCACTCCATAGTATCCGATCTTATCTGTTGTAAAGGTAATGGGGTCTGAAGTGACTACCCAATAACGATCGGTCTTTCTCCCCGGATCGATCGCCGCGGCATCTTCGCCAATTTCCGGACCGATGACGACCCGGGGGTCGAGAACAGTGTTTCTTTCCAAGAATTTTTTCAGAATACCGATCTCCAGTTTTCCGATCTTCTGGAATCTT
>DATHCH010000222.1:0-5636 GCA_035319625.1 Thermodesulfobacteriota bacterium | reverse complement strand
TCGATTGGCACCAATGTGGTCCAGATGTTCGTGGGTATTGATCACCAGGTCGATGTCCCTCACCTTCAAGCCCAAACTGAGGAGTTGTTCCTGAAGAAAATGAAAATTTTGATCCAGACCTGAATCGATTAAAACATTCAGGTAAGAAGCACGGACCAAATAATTATGGCTCCCTTTTCCTTCTCCCCTTAAAAGATAGATATCCTTTTGAATCTCTTCGGTTTTATCCACCATGATTTTTCTCCTTAAAACTCTGTTTGACCTGTTCTACGGACTGCGCTATTTCAAATAATTGATCTAAACGATTTTCTCGGAAATAACGATAAAGCTCCGTTTCCAGGTGGCAGAGTTTCACCTCACCACCCAGGAGCTCGCATTCCTTCTTGATCGTATTCAAGACGCCTAAGACATGGACTCCTTCTGATTCGCCCAGACCCTTCAGATCCACGATGACCTTTTTGCACGACCGTTCAAGATGAGGGATCAAACGTTTCTTCACCAATAGACGTTCGTTTACCCCGGCCTTGCCGGATAGCTTCACGATCAAGAAACCCTCTTCACATACAAATTCATAATTCATTAGAGTTCTTCCTCTTGATTCAAATAGTCCATCAGCTCTTCCGATCTCCATTAATTTGAGGTATCCCTTGGCAAGTGAGAGGGTAGAAAATGTGATGTCCTAATGGGTATTAAGCTTTTGCCTTTCTGAAATCCAACTCCTTCTTTACTCCGTTAAGACCAATCAAGATATTTATTTCCGCCAGCAGTTTTAAATATCGTAATTTCAATAAAAAAGAATTTACTCTCTTCCGGATCATCGCTTGAAGTTCCCCATTCTCAAAGCGTTTCTTCCCGCCCAAGCTGATTTCTTTTGCTTCGTTGGAACTAATTTTCCAGACTTCTAAGAACCTCTTCCTCCTTTCTTACGGCGCCAAATCCACCACATTTGATGCAAACGCTTCGACTGAAAATGTCAGTCAGGTCAGGACTTTTAATCAAAAACCCTTTCCCATTGCAAACTGGACAGATCACCATCCCATATTTTTCCGGAACAAAGTCTTTATGCATCTCAATCCTCCCTCCTTGATACCCAGTACCTCCTCTCCCCTCGGAGGGAGAGGATCGAGGTGAGGGGGAACGTCATCTGGACATCCACCCCCACCCTCGCCCTCCCGCATCATATGGGGGAAGTGATTATTTGGTGGATTCGTCTTGTTTGGATTCAGACCCATTCCTCCCCACTCCTTCGTTTCTCCCTCCTGTTCCACTCTTCTTTTAACGGTCGATGGACCTCCGGGATCTGATCGATAATCTCTTTACAAAAAAAACATTCCCAGCCCCAAGAATGCCCACCATAGTCAAAGAACTTTTTGAAGATCATGGTACTGCCACACCGAGGACAATTCATAGAGCGTTGACAATTCATGTGAACCTCCTTAATCTGTGGATTACCTTTATTCAAACAGACCGATGTCACGATTTCATGATAGGGATGTTAAATTTCTATGTAGGGGAAGCGATGACCAATCCAACGCCTTCTTGAGAATTTCAATTATCCGCTACTTTGGCCAATTTAATTCTTGACTTAACGGGCAATAGGATGGAAAAAATGCTCCCTTTGAGAGGCTCGCTTTGAACCAATATTTTACCTCTGTGGAATTCCACTGCTTGTTTGGAAAAGGAAAGGCCCAAGCCCACTCCGGTCTGCGAGGAATTGTTCCTTCCCCTATAGAAAGGCTCAAAAATTCTTCCAATTTCATCTTCTAAAATTCCTATCCCTGTGTCTTTAATGGATATCTCGACAAAACCTCCCTCTTTCCATTGGAGATACGGCGTGATGGTGATATCCACCCTTCCTCCGTGCGGGGTATACTTAAGAGCATTGTCCAAGAGGTTCTCGATGGTCCGGAACATCAATTGTTCGTGGCAGAATAGATGTGGAATGGAAGCCGAAGAATCAAAACGAATTTCCACGTTCTTCTCCTCGCTTGTTTCTTTCACTAAATTGACCACTTGTTGAATCAGATGTTGGATATCAACCTCCTTTATTTCAGCCTCCAATTTACTGGAAGAAAGGGTATCATCAATCCATCCGGTCAACCGGACACTGCTGTCATAAATCATCCCAAGAATCTTCAGTTCCTCCTCGTTTTGACTCCTACGGAGCATCCTCCTGGCAGAGGCTCCTATGGAAAGGAGCGGGTTTTTCAGATCGTGGACAACTCTTTTGAGATCGGTTTCTTTCCTGTGCATCGAAGACTGGAGGTACTCCATTTCTTCTTTTAGCTGATACACGGACTTTCTCTTAGCGGCCAGCTTTTCTACTCGTAGAACCAGTTCACTGAGAGAAAACGGTTTCGTGAGATAATCGTCCGCCCCGATTTCAAGACCGTAAACTCTGTCTTCCGGCATGGCCCTAGCCGTAAGCATCAGTATTCCAATATCGCTGATCTCCTTTTTTTGACTCCGGCGGACCAAACGGCAGAGTTCCCAACCATCGAGATCTGGCATCATCAGGTCGAGGATCAATAGTTCCGGTTTTCCTGATTCGATTTTCTCCCAAGCTTCAAACCCGTTATACGCAGTTGAAATTTGGTATCCTCTCTTGCCAAGGTTGTAAGCCAGCATCGCAACAAGGTCTCTCTCGTCATCCACAATTAATATCTTTCCTGCGCCCACCCCTTCCGTCTGTTCAGCCTGCCCTGTCTCCTCATTGAACACTTTGGGCAGTTCCCGCTTTCCCATTGAGCCATTCTCATTAAAAAAGAAGAGAGAGAGCTTTCTTTGAAGAATGGCTTGTTTTATGGCCTCCTTCTCTTTTTCTGCAAAGATGAGTGACTTCCAAGCAGTGAGGTGCTGGCGCTCGTGGAAATCGGAACTGGCCACAAAGGGATAGTGCGCCAAACTCACAACCGTGAAGAGGTCTTCACGATTGGCGATCTCCCATGCATCGAGTTTGTCGAAATACTTTTCCCTATGCTTCCAAAGGTGAAGGGGATGGTTTTGAATCGAAACTTTATCTTCTTCTATAAAATAGGAGAGTTTCAAATGAGGATGAGAAGCAATGGCAAGTCCACCTTGGCGATGGATCTCATTAATCACGGCCTCCGCATTCTGGTTCGGATCGACTGCCTCCTTCAAATCAATGCCAAGGATATGGTAATCTTCTAACAAATTGCAGATCTCCAGGCCCGGAATCACCAAGAGATCATAGGTCTCTTGGGCCCAGCGCGAGACCTCTTCGATCCTTTGGAAATAGCCTTTCAGATCCTTGATCGCCTTTCCTTCATCGTAGAGTTCGAGACTTCTCGGGGATTGGGTATCAAATACATGGTCTGTGATAGCGATGGCATCAAAGCGTGCTTCCCCATAAATCTTTACCACTTCTTCTATCGGGATGGTCCCATCGCTCAATGTGGTATGGATGTGGAGATCGGTCAGTAACCATTCAGTCATTACTGACAGAATACCCTTCGAATGTTACAAAAAGATGTCGAACAAGTGAAATTTGTATGAAAAGTCAAAAGGGTTGTGAGTTAAAGACCAAAAGCACGGTGGACGTGACAACTCAGCCTAAGGTTTAAGATGGAAATAATGAGATAGAAATCAATCACCCAGAAATGGATAGATGCTCTTGTATTTCTTGTAATCTGTGTTATTGTTCGGCTTAAGAGTACAGTCTCCTTAGTCAAAAGATACAGTGTATACCCCATTTACTTTACTTTACGTACGGGTAGATTATTAGGCTGATGAACAGAAAACTCGTCTGCCTCCTACTTCTTTCTTTTTCTCTCTCTATTCTGGGACTTGCATTTCATCACCATGCGGATGGAGTCCCCCATGATAATTGCTCTGTTTGCTCTTTTGTCTCCTACGATTCAAGTTCGGTTATTCAGGATTCTCCTCACATTTCATTACTACCTTGTAATATTTTCCCCAACTCCATAGAAAACACGGTCAACATCTCATACCTACATTACCACCCCTATTCAAATCGAGCGCCTCCTGCATAAAGGACAAGACCAGAATATAACTCCTCAATGTTATAGGACCATGTGATGTCATCCGGTCTCCTTTTTTTCTTGTTGATGGTTACATTACGTGGAAATAATCCTCATCTTAAATCGAGGTATCGAATGTAAGGAGGGATCAAAATGAAGACGGCTCTTATTTCCATCATTATGGTCTTTGTTTTTTACTCCAGTGGGTTCACCCAGACTTTGGATGAACGGATCAAGATCTTGGAAGAGACACTTAAAAAACAGGAGCAGACTATCAAGGAGCAACAAAAGCTGATTGAAGATTTAAAGGCTGAGATAAAACAAGCAAAGCCTCCAGAACAGCAGCAAGTGGCCCAACCCAAGGAAGCTCCACCTCTTGCGGCGCAGGAAACGGAGAAAAAGTCAACCCTTGAGCAGGTACAGCAGCAGGTAGAGCAGTTGAAAGAGGAAGTGGGTCAGGTGGTCGAGACGCAGAAGAAGAACGTTCTGAGCGTGTTCAATCCCGCCATCGGGCTCGTGGGCGAGTCGATCTTCTCCTATCGAAGCAAGCCATCCAATGAGACAGGCAGTGACCAACCTGGCGGGTTCGATTTCAACCAGCGTTCGGTGGAACTGAACCTCGCCGGATCAGTCGATCCGTTTGCCCGTGGTTATGCGGTGATCAATGCTTCTGCAGACCCGGTGACTGGCCAAGCTACGGCGCAGGTGGAAGAGTGTGCGATCCAAACGACCTCACTGCCGTGGAACCTGACGCTTAAAGGCGGACTTTTCTTCGGTGAATTCGGCCGGTTGTCGTATATCCACGATCATGAATTACCTTTTGTGAATCGTCCGCTGGTGCTTGACAATTATATCGGCGGTGAATCAAAGACGTACGGGATGCAGCTCAACTACTTATTGCCCATTTCACATTACGTAAGCCTGACAGCGGGCGTGGGAGATCAGTTCGGCGATACACCAAACGATGTCGGTAACTTCCGTCACTTCAATGATTTGAACTTTTGGGGCCGCGGGTCCACGTATTTCGACCTGACACCTAACGTCTCACTCGAAACCGGCGTTTCAGGCCTCTGGACCCCGAGCGAAAAGGACCGTGGTGGCGAGTTCGTTCAACCTGACGGCAGCATACTCACCGAGCGCAGGCGCCTCGTGGTGGGAGCAGACGTGATGGTGCGCTACCAGCCGCTGCAAAACAATCAGTTCCGGAGCCTCACCTGGGGGACAGAAATCCTTTACAGCGACAACCGCTATCTCGATTATCTTACCGGGACTCCGGGCGGCCCTCTGCTCAACCGAGACGTTGGCTCCTATGGTCTGTACTCGTATCTTGCTTACAAGCTCCATCGGCAGTGGATAGTGGGGTTCCTGTTTGACTGGATGGAGAACCCACAGAACCATTTTGATAAAACCTGCGCATACTCTCCATACATCACTTGGGCCCTCAGCCACTGGAATCAATTGCGCCTTCAATACACATACACCACTCACAATGCCCTGTCCGGCCTGAAGGATGATAATGCCATTTACCTGCAATGGGCCTGGATCATCGGGTCCCACGCGCATGGGTGGCAGGAACGCTAACTCTGGAAGGAGGAATCTAACATGAATTCCAAACTGTTCCGATTGTTATTAATC
>DATHCH010000221.1:0-16249 GCA_035319625.1 Thermodesulfobacteriota bacterium | reverse complement strand
ACTCTGGTAGAATGAGTGCAGAGGGTTGACTTTTCAGGAAGGTCTTATAAAATAGAATTTGCACCGGGCGCTTAGTTCAGGGGGAGAACGCCTGCTTCACACGCAGGAAGTCAGAGGTTCAAATCCTCTAGCGCCCACCATATTCTCGAAAGTGGAAAGTAGAGAGTAGAAGGTGGAAGGCGAGAGCGAAGCGATATGTCGGGACATTCAAAGTGGAGCACGATTAAGCGAAAAAAAGGGGCAGCCGATGCCAAGCGGGGGAAGGTCTTTACCAAAATTATCAAAGAAATTATGGTCGCAGCCCGCTTTGGGGGAGGCGACATCAATGCCAATCCGAGGCTCCGGACGGCCGTTCTTGCAGCCAAAGCAGAAAACATGCCGAAAGATAATATTGAACGGGCGATCAAAAAGGGAACCGGAGAACTGGAAGGCGTCAATTATGAAGAGTTGACGTATGAAGGTTACGGTCCGGGCGGCGTGGCCATGATGCTGGAAGTGGTGACGGATAATAAAAACCGAACCGTTGCCGATGTAAGACATATCTTCTCCAAATACAACGGAAGCCTTGGTGAGGCGGGTTGCGTTTCATGGATGTTTGAAAAGAAGGGGTTGATCACCATCGAAAAGAATGGAACTGATGAGGATCGCTTGATCGAAGTCGCCTTGGACGCAGGAGCTCTTGACGTGAAAGATTCGGGCAAGGAATTCGAAGTGACCACCGACCCGGCCAGTTTTGAGGAAGTGAAGAAGGCTATTGAGGAAGCCGGTCTCAAATACAGCTATGCTGAGATCACCATGGTTCCCCAGAGCACTGTTCGCTTGAGTGGAAAAGAGGCGGAACAGATGCTGAAGTTAATGGAGGGACTTGAAGATTCTGACGATGTCACCAAAGTTTACGGCAATTTCGATATTGCCGAGGAGGAGATGGAACGGCTCAGTGCATAGGCATTCCTCCCTTAGCGATTTTATAGGCCACCCTCTTCTATCAGGAAAGTGATTGGGTGGCTTTTTCACATCCGGAGAAATCTTTCGGTGAAGGCGATCGGGATCGATCCAGGTTTGGCCATGACGGGTTTTGGAGTAGTAGAGGCTCTTTCCAGAGGAGGGAGGGCCTGTGATTGGGGGGCTATTCGTACTGAAGCGAATTGTCCTATGCCTCTTCGTTTAAAAACCATCTATGACGTGCTCAAAGGGCTGCTTGAGAAGTGGAGACCCAACCTTCTCGTCTTAGAAGAGGTCTTCGTCCTGAAACAGTATCCCAAGGCGGCCATCCAGTTGGGAGAGGTGAGAGGGGTGATCCACCTCGCGGCTCAGGAGATGGAGATTCCCGTGATGGAAGTGAGGCCGACGGAGGTAAAGAGTGCGTTGACCGGAAGCGGTCGGGCCGATAAGGAACAGATGAAGAAGGCGATCCGTCAAATCCTCAGAATCGAAAATCCTCTGAGCTCGAGCCACGCAGGGGATGCCCTAGCCCTGGCCTTGACCGGCCTTTCTCGAAACGAGAAGTTTCATTGGTGATAGTGATGGTGATGATGATGGTTTCTCATTACTAACACCGACACTCTTCACTATCACGGAGTAGGACAGAAATGATCCGCTATATTGAAGGCAGGTTGCTCAAGAAGGAAGAGGACAGGATCGTTGTCCTGGCAAATGGGGTGGGGTATGAAATCCTCCTCCCCGCGATTGTTCGACAGACCTTCAATCCGAAGCGAGCAGGGGAGGACGGAGAGATCGTCAAACTTTATGTATACTACCACCAGACCGAACGGCAACCGAAGCCTCTACTCATCGGTTTCAATTTCGAGCCGGAGAAGGAATTCTTTGAGAAATTCATTACCGTGGAAGATATCGGTCCCCCGACCGCGGTGAAGGCCCTCATGATGCCCATCCCAAAGATTGCCAAGGCGATAGAGGAAAGGGATGCGAAAACCCTCGAAAGCCTGAAGGGGGTCGGGAAAAGGACGGCGGATAAGATTATTGCTACCCTACAAGGAAAAGTTGGTAAATTTGCGCTGATGAGGGAAGATCAGATTCCGGTTGATGCGGAGGTCGTGGACTTTAGAAAACAAGTGGAGGAAGTTCTAGTCAAGGACCTCGGTCATAAATTAAGCGAAGCACAACGTTTGGTGAGAGAGGCAATGCTCAGAAATCCCAATGTTTCCACCCCTGAAGAATTGTTTGAAGAGGTGTATCGGGGACAGAAGGATATTTCACCTTGACCGTTCAAATCCCCCCAACCCCCTTTGTTAAAGGGGGCGAGGGGGATGAAGGATTTTTCATCTTTCTCATGAAGAGGAATATATGAAGGAATCCGAGGAGAGCAGACGACCTGATCCAAAGGTGGAGGCTGAAGGGATCCAACCTGAAGTTGAGGATTATCTCGACCTGAGGCCGCGTAAGCTTTCTGAATATATCGGTCAGAAACAGGTGGTGGAGACCCTGGAGATCGCGATCCAGGCAGCTAAAAAACGTGGAGAGCCTCTGGATCACATCCTTTTTCATTCCCCACCCGGGTTGGGAAAAACGACCCTTGCCCACATCATCGCCACAGAATTGGGGGTTCGCATTGTCACCTCCTCCGGGCCTGCTATCGAAAAAGGAGGCGACCTGATCAGCATCCTCACGCATTTGGAGAGAGGGGATGTTTTGTTTATCGACGAGGTGCACCGTCTTCCCAAGGTGGTGGAAGAATTCCTCTACCCAGCCATGGAAGATTTTTGCATTGATTTCATTTTCGATAAAGGGGCTCATGCGAGAAGCCACCGGTACCGGTTGGAGCGGTTTACGTTTGTGGGTGCCACCACACGAGCAGGACTCCTTTCTGCACCGCTTCGGGAGCGCTTTGGAATACTGAGGAACCTCAATTTCTATTCTGCCGAAGAGCTCTGCCGGGTGGTCAGGCGGTCGGCGGCCCTCTTAAGGGTTCCGATTGATGAAGGGGGGACAGAGGAGATCGCCAAACGGTCGAGAGGGACGCCGAGAATTTCGAATCGGCTTCTCAAACGGGTCAGGGATTTTGCTGAGATCCGTGGGCAAGGGAAGATCGACAAAGCCATTGCCGATGAGGCACTGCGCTTGGAAGGAGTGGATGAAATCGGTTTGACAAGCCTTGACCGAAGGTTCCTTGAAACCATCATCCGGTATTACAAAGGAGGACCTGTGGGTCTTGAGGCGATTGCAGCGACCCTCCAGGAAGAAGCAGACACATTGGTCGACATGATCGAACCGTTTCTCCTCAAGATCGGTTTTGTGGCAAGAATGCAGAACGGAAGGAAAGCCACAGAATTAGCCTATCAGCATTTCGGGATCCCCTACTCAGAATCGGGGAAACAGCTCTCCCTTCCCACCCGGAAAAAACCTTGATTCCTTTTTCAGCTTGACAACAAATAGCCGCTTCATATAGTATTTCCGACGGAATCTTATTTCCTTGGCGTGAGGAACATACAAACACCACGAGCCATTAACGATTTAGAGAAGTGCCCCCGGAGGAAAGGGATGAGGCTCCGTACATTGTATCTAAGATACAGAGGTAAGGAGCTTTTTTTATTTTAGTCCTCCCTGATGGGAGATCCTATGGGTAAGAAAATACGCGATACAAATGCGAGAGGGACAGTCAAGCGTTTGAAGAGAAAGTCAGGCCAAATCAGGCGGGTTCAAGAAGTGCTGCGGGAAAGCGAAGAGAAATATCGAACGGTTCTGCAAAGTATTGAAGAACTCTATTATGAGGTTGATCTCGCCGGGAATTTGACCATTTCCAATGATGCCATGACCAAAATTCTCGGATATTCGAAAGAGGAATTGATCGGCATGAATAATCGACAGTATATGGATGAAGAGACAGCGAAGAAAGTCTATCAGACGTTTAACCAGGTTTACCGAACAGGTGCCCCCGCGAAAGCGTTCGATTGGGCGTTAATCAGAAAAGACGGCGCAAAGAGAATTCTTGAGACCTCTGTTTCAATGATGTGCGATTCCAAGGGTCGGCCTACTGGATTTTATGGCGTTGGACGCGATATCACTGAACGCAAAAAGGCAGAAGCGATATTGCGGGAAAGTGAGGAAAAGTATCGGACCACTCTTCACAGCATTGAGGAAGGCTATTATGAGGTGGATCTCGCTGGGAATCTGGCCTTCTTCAATGATGCCTTGGCCAAGTTTTCTGGATATTCTAAAGATGAATTGATGGGCATGAATAACCGACAGTTTATGACCGAGGAGGCTGCCAGGAAAGTGTTTCAAGTTTTTAGCGAGGTTTATCGAACGGGGGAACCCGCCAATCCATTTGATTGGGAAATGATCAGGAAAGACGGTACAAAGAGATTCATTGAGGCCTCTGCCTCACTGATCCATGATTCAAAAAACCAGCCCATTGGATTTCGGGGTATTGCGCGCGACGTAACCGATCGTAAGCAAATTGAGGAACGAGCGAAAATACATCAACAACAGCTTATGCAGGCGGGTAAGATGGTTGCCTTGGGAACGCTGGTTTCGAGTGTCGCTCACGAGATTAACAACCCAAATAATTTTATTATGTTAAATGCTCCACTCTTATCGGAGGCATGGAAGAGTATCACGCCAATCCTTGATGAATACTATGAGAAGAACGGTGACTTCGTCGTAGGAGGCACGAGATATACAGAGATGCGTGAGAATATCCCAATCCTGTTTTCAGGGATATTGGACGGATCGAAACGGATCAAGCAGATTGTGGAGGATTTGAGAGACTTTGTAAGAAGGGACACGTCGGATATGTCACAGGGGGTGGATGTGAACGCCGTTTTACGGTCTGCGGTTGCACTTCTCTCCAATACGATCATGAAGTCCACCAATCATTTTTCAGTCCAATATGGTAGGTCTTTACCTTTGTTAAAGGGTAATTTCCAGCGGCTCGAACAGGTCATCATCAATTTGATCCAAAATGCTTGCCAGGCACTCCGAGATACACGAAAAGGCATTTTCGTGTCAACGGCCTATGATGAAAACAGGAAAGGCCTTGCCGTCAGAGTAGAAGATGAGGGTGTGGGAATGTCCTCTGATGTCTTACCACACATCACAGATCCTTTTTATACGACCAAGGCCGATTCGGGGGGCCTTGGATTGGGTTTATCCATTTCCTCAAAAATTGTTAAAGAACATGGTGGGACGTTGACCTTCGCCTCAGAGCTTGGGAAGGGGACACAGGCCGAGATCGTCCTCCCACTTTATCAGGTTGGCTGAACCACGACGGAGATGAGAGAATGATGGCATCCCTTTATCCTCAACTTCCCGTATTAATGGTCGACGACGAAGCGCAGACTCTAAATAGTTTTGAAATGGTGCTTCGGTCCGCCAATATGAACCATCTCGTCCGTTGCCAAGATAGCCGCGATGTGATGCCGATTTTTTCCAGCCAAGAGATTGACGTGATGCTGCTCGACCTCTCGATGCCCCATGTTTCGGGAGACGAATTGCTATCGATGGTCACCAAGAACTTTCCCGAAGTCCCTGTCATCGTGATTACGGGATCCAATGATGTGGACACGGCTGTCGCCTGTATGAAGACCGGTGCCTTCGATTACATGGTCAAGCCGGTTGAAAAAAGCAGGCTGATTTCCGGCGTGAAGCGGGCGATCGAACTCCGCGAGCTGCAGCGGGAGAACAAATCGCTAAGAGCCCATGTCTTATCCGACAGGTTGGAGCATCCTGAGGCTTTTTCAGAAATCACCACGAATAGTCCGATGATGCGATCCGTCTTTCAATACATTGAGGCTATTTCCTCCAGCCCTCAACCTGTATTGATTTCAGGGGAGACCGGCGTTGGCAAAGAATTGGTGGCCAAGGCGATTCACCAACTGAGCCAACGTAAAGGAACGTTTGTTCCGGTCAATGTGGCCGGTGTGGATGATAACGTCTTTGCGGACACCCTTTTCGGACACAGAAAAGGCGCTTTCACCGGTGCGGATCAGGCTCGAAGTGGTTTGGTGGAACAAGCCTCCGGAGGGACACTCTTTCTGGATGAGATAGGAGATCTGAGTCCGGCTTCACAGGTAAAGCTTTTGCGCCTTTTACAGGAGGGTGAATATTTCCCCCTTGGATCCGATGTCGGTAAGCGCTCAGATGCTCGAGTGGTTGTCGCGACCAATCAGGATATCCAGGCCTTGCAAGAATCCGGGAAGTTCCGTAAAGATCTTTATTATAGACTGTGCGCCCATCCCATCCATATTGCGCCGCTTCGTGAGCGTCGTGAAGATTTGCCTATCCTTGTAGACCATTTTTTGAAAAAAGCTTCTGAAACGCTCGGTAAGAAGAAGCCGACCCCGCCGAGCGAACTACTCACCCTCCTTTCAACCTATCCTTTTCCCGGAAATGTCAGAGAACTGCAATCGATAATTCTGGATGCCGTCAGCAGTCATAAATCCGGCAAACTTTCGATGGATGTTTTCAAATCCTATATCTACCGAAAACAACCTTTGCTTGATATCAACTCGAAGCAATTCTTACAAGGGGAAAACATGCCGGTTTCTTTTTCGGAGCAGTTGCCTACCCTCAAGCGGACAGAGCAGTTGCTGATTTCTGAGGCCATCAAACGGGCAAGTGGCAACCAGGCCATTGCCGCTCAAATGCTTGGGATATCGAGGCAAGCGTTGAATAAACGCTTAAAACGAAGCGATCCGTGAAAGTTTTATCCCGTCGAAACGGCGCAACTTTATTCCTCTGAGGGCCCCGCCTTTGATAGAGAGACCTCATCAACCCTTGAGGATGTCTTTGTTCTTATCGATCTTGGCTTTGGATCGGAGTTGATCGAGCCAATTCTGAAGCGCCTCTTGCTGTTTCCGGGAGCTCAGCTGCTTCTCAAGGTTTTTCTTCACCGACTGGAATTTACTTTGATCCGCAGGCTCGTAACCGGATAACCTCACCACAAAATATCCATCGTTTGTATGAATGATTTCCTTCGGTACAGGATTTTTATCTGTCAGTGAAGCGAGTATTCCCATCCATTCTCTGGCAGGGCCGATTTTGGGAACTACCCCTGCTGCCCGGGTGAAAAAACCGGTTTCTTCCGCAGGATAGCCTTTCTCTCTTGCGACCTCTCTAATGTTTTTGCCCATTCGAATCTGGTTGAGAAGCTCTTCCGCTACCTGTCGAGCTTTCTCCTCCGCCTTTATTTCCACGACCCTTCGGGTCACTTCCTCTTTTACCTCGTTCAGAGGGGGGACCCGGGAATCCTTCTTACTCAATAACTTCAGGATATAGAAATTGGGCGGGATATTAACCACAGGAGAGATTTCTCCCAACCTTAAAGACGAGGCACTGGAGTAAAAGAGGGGATTCTTCCCAATATCGGGAATCTCGTCGCCTTCCTTGAAGAGGCCTGTGGTTTTGATTGGAATATCCTTCTCCTTTGAATATCCTTCTAAATCGCGACTACGGAAAAGGGAGTAGAAGGCGTCATCCGCTTTTCGAGAAGCTTCTGCTTTTGCCTTTTCTTTCTCCAAGCTCAGAAGGATCTGATCTTTTACTGCGTCGAAGGGTTTTAATTTCTCCTCCTTAACCTCCTCGACCTTAAAAATGTGAAACCCGTCTCTTGCTGCCAGTACGCCGCTCAGATCACCCGCCTTCATCTTGAAGAGAATAGATTCAAGTTGTTCACCCAGCATCTCTTTTTGAATCCAACCCAGGTCGCCGCCTTTAGAGGCATTTTCCGCTTCAGAATACTGCTTCGCCAAGGAAGCAAAATCCTTTGTCTTCTTGGCTTTCTCCAGGATTTCTTCCGCTTTCTTCTTTTTTGCCTCTATCTTATCGGGAGTGTCTTGCGGTTCCAGTTTGACCAGGATGTCCCTGATCCTCACCTGTTTAGGGATCTTGAAGGTATCTTTTCGAGAGTCATAAAACCGTTTGGCTTCATCCAAGGAGATCTGGACTTTCCTCTCAAAATCAGAAGGACGAAAGAGGAGATATTGAGCCTGAACAAGAGTGGGAATTCTGAATTCCTCTTGATGTTTTTGATAGTAGTCCTTTATCTCGACCTCATTTGCATTGACCTGGCTTTTGAGAGAGTCAGGAACAATTTTTAAGAAAACGAGGTTGATCCGTTCGTTCTCGAAGAGATAAGTGTCCAGCACCTCCTCATCCGACACCTTCCCTTCGTTCAGCTTAATCAGGCTAACTACCTTTGAAATCAGAAGATTTTCCCGTTGACTCTGCTCAAACTCCTCCGGGGTCATCCGGTTTGAACGCAGAAACCATTCGTACCTCCTATTGTCAAACTGGCCATTCTCCTGAAAAGCCGGGATGGATTCAATGGCCTCCCTCAGTTCTTCATCAGAGACGGAAAGTCCCAATCTTTTTGCCTCTTGAATGATGAGGATCTTATCAATGAGGCCATCCAAGGTTTTGTCTTTCAAGTGGAGTTCTTCGACCATTTTCTCGGAAAAGGATGGACCCAAGGCCTCCCGATATTGCTTGATCTCAGTCTGAAGGGCATCATAGTATTCCCTCGCTCCGATAGTCACTCCGTTCACCTGAGCCGCATAAGTCACTTTTTTCTCTCGAAAATACGAATACCCTCCCCAAGAGATGAAACTTACAGCCACTAATACCAGGATGCCCTTGAGCATCCATGAAGATGCATGCTCCCTCAGGATTCTCAACATAATTTTTCTCTCCTATGACATTCAATATTAATCAATCCCTCTCAGAAACACAAGGGATTATCAACGATCGGCTTCGGAAAAGAATTCTCTTGATTCTTTATGATTTTTGGGTAATGAATGCATCATGAAAGAGAAATCAAGAGGCAAATATGACTTTAGGGGGGAGGGAAGACCGTGTATGATTTTCTATTGACAGAGGAAGAGAGGAGATTGAAGGGAGAGGTGAGGAGATTCGTCAGGGAAAAGGTCCCGAGTTCACTGATCCGAGCAATGGATGCTGATCAGGTGAAGTACCCGAAGGAGTATGTGGAAAGCCTGGCGGCACAAAATCTCCTCGGCCTTCGCTTCTCCAAAGAGTGGGGAGGGAGGGGGATGAAGTGGACAGGGGAGGTAGCGGCCCTTGAAGAGATTGGCGTCCTTGGATCGGGAATGAGTTGTCTCTACTCTTTGATCAGCATCTGCGGCGAGGCGATCCATCATTTTGGCACTCTGGAGCAGAAGGCGAAATATTTGAAACCCACCCTTGAAGGAAAACTCTTCTGCGCAGAGGCCCTCACAGAACCCCGTGGAGGATCCGACTTTTTCGGTGCCACCACCCTTGCCAAGAAAGACGGGAATCATTACATCCTCAATGGCCAGAAGCGCTTCGTGGTGGGTGCGGAGGGGGCAGATTATTTTTTGGTATACGCAAAGACGGCACCGGAGGCTCACCCGCACCGATCCATTTCCTGTTTTATTGTCGAAAGGGACATGGGTGTAGAAGTCAAGCACGTTTATGGACTTCTCGGTTCACGGGGAGGTGGAACTGGCCGTCTCTATTTTCGTGATACCAAGGTGCCGGCAAAAAATCTCGTTGGGCCATTGAATGGGGGTTCGCTGGTCTTCGACCGGATGATGATTCCTGAGCGGTTGACCACTGCCGCCGGTGCCCTTGGCATGGCGCGATGCTGTCTGGAGATAGCGACACGCTATAGCGACAGGAGAAAGGCCTTTGGAGAGACGATCCGAAAATTTGAAGCGGTGAGCTTTAGAGTGGCCGATTCGATTGCAAAACTCGACGCCGCTCGGAGCCTCGTCTATGTGACGGCAAGGCATGTGGATGAAGGTTTTGATTCGAGACGGATGGTCTCCGAGGCAAAAAAGACCTCCACGGAGATGCTCTGGGAGGTCGTCAACCATTCGATGCAGGTGATGGGCGGAATTGGATACACGAATGTCTATCCGATCGAGCGGTTTTTCCGTGATGCCAGATTGCAGATGATTTGGACTGGAACGAATGAAATCATGAATCTTCTCATCCAGCATGAATTCTACAGGGAGACATTGAAGAGAGAGAGTGATGTGAGGGATGTAGAAAAAGATGCGATGGACATCGAAGGAGAAGAAGAGAAGGTCTATGAGTGACTGTGTCGTAATGGAATGGGGGCAGGGAAGAAACGGAACAAACAGCCGGATTCCAAAGCTTTAGAATGCGCATGTTTAAGGTTAGAGGAAATTGTCGACGCTGCGAGAATCTAAGTTCTTTCATGATCTTTGAAGCCCCTGAGTTTCAAGGCTAAAAGGTTGCGCCCTGCCTTCGCCGAAGCGGCTTCGCGCAGGCAGGTCTAAAGCTTTCTCACCCGTCTGTCTGTCCCGTTTCTTAGAATTTCTGTCGCCTGCACTCATTACGACACAGTCTCCAGGGGAGAAGGGAAGAGTTTCACCGATCACATTCAAATCAGTATTGGAGTTTGCGAAATAATGACCTGGAAAAAATAGTAATGGATCGTATCTGTATTACTGGGATTGGGATCGTCTCTCCGATTGGAATCGGGAAGGAGGAGTTCCTTTCCTCCTTGAAAATCGGGAAATCCGGCATCGAGGATATTAAAGAATTCGATACCCATTTCTCCCCTTCAAAAAAGGGCGGGATGATCCGATCTTTCCATCCAAAAGATTTCATACTCCCGAACAAAATCCGGCGTCTGGATCGGGCAAGCCAATTTGCTATCGCAGCCTCGAAATTGGCTTTGGTCGACGCCCAGTTCACTGTGACTCAGGAGAACAGCTCGAGGGTCGGAGTGGTCCTTGGTTCTGGTTTCTGCGGCCTATCGAGTTCAGAGGAATTTCATCGCGGACAAGTCTTAGGAGGTTTCTTAGATTTAAACCCCATGCTTTTTCCGAATACTGTCCCGAATGCTCCTTCGAGCTATGTCTCCATTGAACTTGGAATCCAAGGGGTTAATTCCACACTGGTCCAATCCTTCTGCACAGGGGAGGCAGCTATATCTTTTGCCTGTGATCAGCTTCGAAAAGGAAAGGCAGACCTCATCCTTACGGGTGGCGTGGATGAGCTGAGCGATTTTCTGTTCCGTGGATTTTCAGAACTTCATCTCTTGGCCACAGATCGGGGGGGCGGCGAGAATTCGTGTCCCTATGACAGCATGAGAAACGGCTTGGTATTGGGAGAGGGCGCTGGATTATTGGTCATTGAAAATGAAGAGCATGCCAGGTCGAGGGGAGCAAGGGTTTACGGCTACATTTTAGGCTATAGTTCAACAGGGAAATCATCCAAAGGCGACGGATCAGAGGATTTAAATCGGTGCATAAAAACGGCGCTAAAGGGGAAAGAAAGTGCTTCCATCGATTATCTCAGCGGGGCTGGGAATTCATCCAAGGTATTGGATGCCTTGGAGGCCGAAGCGGTTAAGAAAACATTTCCCACACAGTACCTTCAGATTCCTGTCAGTTCAATCAAGTCGATGACGGGGGAAGCCGTCGCATCCGGGGGGATGAGGATGGTGGCCGAGGTGCTCTCCATGAAGAATGGTTTCATTCCACCGACCATCAATTATCTAAACCCGGATCCGACCTGCGATCTCCGTTACGTGATCAATCAAAGATTGGACCGAGAGATTGCAACAATCCTCCATCTGGGGATTTCACCAGAAAATTGCTTCTCATCTATCCTGATAGGTGTGGAATGGAATGGATAGCGGGCTATTGGAAACTCATTCTCGCCTTCACGCTCATCCACTTCACCTTAGGGCGATCTTTCTCTGTGCTATTTGCCATCTTCAACCGAATGCCTGTCCTCCTCTATTTTCCTCTGGCCCTGGCTTATGATTATGTTCAAATCCCGGTGTATGGCTTCATCTTGGAGCATTCGAGCAAGAGCTTCTTCCCCGTCCGATGGCTGAAGAGAAAAACAGATTATGTCTTGGCCCGCTTGGATGAAAGACCGATGCTAAGAAAAATGATGTCCCTGGGAAATATGGGGCTGATCCTGCTTTCTGCCCTTCCCATTCGGGGTTTCGGGATCCTTTCAGGAAGCATCGTTAGTTTCTTCTTTAAGAAAGGGAGGGTTGAAGGAACCCTTCTCCTGATGACCGGCTCCTTCATAGGTATCTTCATCATCATGGGTATCGCGAATGGAATCTTTAAGATAGTGGCTCTGTTTTAGCGTGGTGCGTCTGACACTTTCTTACGTAAATCCTTTTACTTTTTTTGTCATTCCGGGCTTGACCCGGAATCCAGTATTTCTAAACTGGATTCCCGCCTTCGCGGGAATGACTGCTTGAGAAATGACGCACTACGCTTAGGTTAGCAGAGCACCTGAGTTTTAGAAGGTAAATTGAAATGTCGGAGAAGAAAGAGATCCTTGAAAGGCTTCCCCATGCTTTTCCCTTTCGAATGATCGATCGGATTCTCGAAATCGAAAAAGGGAAAAAGGCAGTTGCCCTTAAGAATGTCAGCATCGATGAGCCGTATTTTTTGGGCCATTTTCCAAAGGAACCCATCCTTCCGGGGGTTTTGATTGTGGAGGCAATGGCGCAAACCGGGGGGCTGGTCTTTCAATCGTCATTTGAGAAGGAGGAAGAAGGAATTCCAGTTTTAGCAAGAGTTGAAGAATTTCGATTGAAAAAAAGTGTTATCCCCGGAGACCAACTCATCATCGAGGCAGAGATTTTACACATATTTTCAGGTATGGCCAAAGAGAAGGTCCTAGCCCGAGTGGAGGGTGAAATCGTCGCCGAGGGAACGCTTATTCTGGCTAAAACCCCGTCCCCGTAATTCACCGTCGAACAACGAATAAGTCGTTTCTTCATGAAGACGGCGCATTGAGCGAAGTCTTTTGTCCGTCCAACCGAGCTTTACGTTTGGCTTATGAAATGAGCGAACATCGTCGTTACTGCTGTGAGGCGGTGTAAATTTAGTAATAGCCATTCTTTGCCATTCCTGATCTAACCACAACGCGCCCTAATTTTCAAGACCTAAAGAAGTGCGATAGCATCTGGATATCAATCTCTAAACCTGTTGTTGGCCGTCCGTTGTGGGCATTCTTTAAACAGAACCCTTCAATTTCCCTATTCCAACGAGGAGTAAATCTAGTCCAAAGTAACAAGATCTTCGATGTCCCTAAGTATTTTTTTCCCAATCCCAGGAACATGGATTAGCTCAGATACGGTTTTAAAACCTCCATGGTTTTTCCGATATTCGAATATGGCCGTAGCAAGTTTTTCCCCAATGTGAGGGAGCTGCATTAATTCGTCGATCGATGCCTTATTGATGTTAATGGGGCTTTTCAACCCCCTAGCATTAGCCCATTCCTGCTTATAAACCTGATAGTGTTGATCCAAATGATCTTTGGCCTTGGCAAAGTTTGCGGGGTCCACCCATTTTACCTGATGAATTCTGCCCAAGGCGCTCTTCAAGTGATCGATATCAACTTTTCCGACATGATTATGATGGGGAAGATGTCGGATTTTTTTCCCATCCTTCGTAATCTCAATGGAAGCAAACGCAGAATCTGGAAGGCTTTCGATATAACATTGGCTCCACTTGTCGGCCCATGCTTGTGGTACAAAGAATAAAATAAATATTCCCAGTATTCCGAAGGACCATTTTTTCAAGCCTTTTATTAGCATGTCTTTCGGCCTCAAAAATGAAGATAATTGTTGGTTCTGTTTTATACCTTGCCGTAGTTGCAATGACCTGATAACGTTCTTGGCACAAAAGAAGACCTTGGAATTTGGCCTTCAACGACCTTAATTCTTAAACAATACAGGGAAAGGAGACGATTAATCTGACCAGATAAATCTTCTGAGCTTTGAATCCTGCTCATCGGTCAAGCCCTATCCGTTTTTGGGTTTAAGTGGAAAGAAGTTCGGAACGAATATTGCTAAGGGCAAATTATCATAACCGTAAAATATGTCAATTGTTTTCTGCAATTCAGACACTAGACTTCAGACGTTAGACACTTCTAACCTAGATGCCACTTCTTCGAAATTCCTTCGTATGTAACAAGACCCTCAACTCCTCTGACAACTCCCCAATTTTCATCTTTAATATGATTTCAGGCCATTCCCCCTCTTACTGTCTGAACCGCACCACCTCCCCCGGCTTGAATTATTTCCATGGGCCTATGGCGATTTTAAAATCGTTGATTTATGGTTATAAAGATTCACCATAATAACCCTGTCTTATAGTTGGAACGAAGAATGAAAGAGCGAATTACAGAACCTGGAATTATTGAAGATCAGGAGGTGGCGGAATATTACAACCGCATGGCCAGGCGATATGGGGGGGTTCCGTGCCAGAGGGTTCTCAAACGAGTATTAGCCAGGGGGATTGAGAGGGGAAGTGCCATCGACGTGGGAACGGGTCCAGGAACGTTCCCCATTTTTTTGTCAAAGGCCATTCCGGAAATTCGTTTTAAAGGGATAGATCTCTCTCCGGTGATGGTCGACATTGCGAGAAGAAACGCAAGGGAGGAAGGGTTGGCCGACAAAATCGAGTTTGAAGTAGGCTCGGCCTACTCCCTGCCTGTCGAGGATCATTCTCTCGACCTTGTTCTCTGTATCACTACGCTCCACCATTTAGACCGTCCTGTTGACTTCTTCAACGAGGTTGCCCGATCCTTGAAGGAAGAGGGGGCGTTTGTTATAGTTGATTTCCATCGGGACGCCTCTTTCGTATTCATCGGAATCTTCAATCTTCTTTGGAAGGCATTTTTCGGAAGACATCCGAAGGCGAGGAGAGGATTTCTGGAATCGATCCGGTCTTCCTATACCCTCAAGGAATGTCTGGACTTCTTGGGACAATCGAGATTGGAGCATTGGAAGCTTTACACACGCACCGTCGAGATGTGGATCGAATCCGTAGGACGCCGGTCCTGATCCCTCATCATTCTCTTCATGAAGCGAAGCAAGGTGAATCACTGAAGTGGGTGTCATCAATTAGGTTGACGCGGGTAGAGTGTCATTGCGAACGAAGCCCTGTACCTAGCATGGTACAGGGCGAAGTGAAGCAATCTCATCAGATTGCCACGTCGTCCCGCTAAGGCAGGACTCCTCGCAATGACAACTTTGTTCTCGCGGTCAGTATAAGCGATGAGCATGGATTTTGAAATGGAGGAGATCGACTGTCCCATCTGCGAAAAGTCAAGAGGGAACCCTCTCCACCTGGAGGGTTCCTTCCAGATGGTCCGGTGTCCCTCATGTCAATTCATCTTTCTCAACCCTCGGCCCACGGCTGAATCTCTTCATCATTTCTATCAAATGTATCTCCCGGAAGAAGAATCGTCGATTGAATCATGGGAGAAAATGATGAAACCTGTTTTCAACCGGGCGGCCAACCTGCTCGAACGATACAGAAAAAGCGGGCGGCTCTTGGACGTGGGGTCCGGTTTTGGTTTTTTTGTCGCCGAGATGAAGGGTAAGGGATGGGAGGCAGCGGGCGTTGAGATTTCGCAAAAGGCCTTAGCGTATGCAAGGAACGTTTTAGGGCTGACTGTTCATTCCGGGCCGTTGGAAAAAGTGGGGTTTTCGGATGATCATTTCGATGCGGTCACGGGGTTCTATGTTATCGAGCATCTTCCCTTCCCGAAGGCCTTTCTCAAGGAATGCTACCGGATTCTCAAACCAGGAGGACTCCTTCTGCTGCGGTATCCTCATACCACCCCCATCAAGAATCTCCTCCATTTTTTTGGCGTTAAGAACTGTTTATATGATCTACCTGCTCATCTCTGCGATTTCTCGCCGAAGATAATCCAGGAATGTTTAGAAAAAATTGGCTTTCAAAAGTGCCAACATTCGATCGGAGGGTACACACTGCCGAACCATTTAGGGAAGCGAGCCTCCTCCATTCTTTTCGGAAGCTTCGCGGAAGAGTCTTTCTATCTAAGTGGCAAAAGGTTTCTTTTTCCAGGGGTCAGCAAAACGATAGTAGCCTTTAAGGGTAATTCGAAGTGATGGACCACAAATCCCCCTCAATCCCCCTTTTTTAAAGGGGGAGGTTACTCCTCCCTTTGGTAAAGGGAGGTGGGGAAGGATTTGAGAGGGCAGTTTTCTAGCTGATCCTTGAATAGAATTCCGATGGCTTCCGGACACGAAAAATGGACACGGACACGTGGTTAGGTATCAGGGTCCAATGAAAAAACGGGTAGTAATTACAGGTCTGGGTGTGGTGAGTGCCGTGGGAAATAACCTCCACGAGTTCTGGGACTCCCTTGTCGAAGGGAGAGACGGGACAAAGGAAATTACGGTTTTTGATCCCTCTGCCTACCGGACGAAGATTGCGGCGGAGGTTTCCCATTTGGACCCTGAAACCCATTTTTCAAAAAAAGAGATTCG
>DATHCH010000220.1:0-20298 GCA_035319625.1 Thermodesulfobacteriota bacterium | reverse complement strand
GTCTTGGCAATCAAGACCCTGGTGGTCTTCACATAATCGGCCTGTTCTTTACTTAGCTTCTTGAGATCAACTTCTTCTCCGTCCATGACTCGGAAGACGAGTTTTCTGAGATCCTCTCTTCCCCCCGAAGCAAATTTCTTGAGATCTTCGTCAAAGGCATCGACAATGGCCGAGGCCATCCCATATCGTTCGAGCATCATCATATAAGTTTGATTGAGGATGGGCCTCAGGTGTTCCGGGGCTCCGTTGGAAACGTTTGAAAGACCGCACGTGGACCTCATCCCGGGAAGCACTTCTTGAAGATCCTTGAACATCTTCATAAACTCGATACAACTCGGCACTTGAACCTGACTCTGCGGGCTGGTCACCGGAGTGACAATGGGATCCATCCAGACATCTTCACCCGGAATCCCGAATTCCAAGCACTTTTGCATTAATTCTGCTGCCAGCACTCCTCTCTCGTCCGCATCGCGAGGAAGTCCCGAAGGGCCCCAGAGAAGAACAACGATTCCCGCATTGTATTTTTGCGCAAGGGGGAATTTCGCGTCCATGCTTTCGGGACGGGCCATGATCGAATTGATCACAGCCTTTCCCTTCTTGTTTTTGTAAACCTTGAGCCCGGCTTCGATGGCTTCTGCGTTGATGGTGTCGAGATAAAGAGGCGTATCCACCACCTCCTGGACGACCTTAACGATCCATTCCATCAACTCTCCTCCACCCTTTCGGGCAGGTCCGAGGTTGATATCGATGAAATCGACGCCCACCTTGGCCTCCGCCAGGGCCAACTCCTGGATAGGCTTGGGATCTCTGTCCTTCATGGCAGTTCCAATCTTCTTGACCATCACGTTGAGATTCTCTCCAACACGTAACATGCGATCCTCCTTCCAAATGCTATCAGAGGTCAAGGATTCGAGGATTCAAGGGTTCAAGTCTTTTCCGCTTGACCCCGTGAACCCTGGACCCCTTGAACTCTTTATTAAGGTTTATCCCATCTTGAGAAAGGCGGGTATATGAGCGGCCTCCCTGGGTCCGATCTTGACTTCCCAGCCCTTGCCCAGTTCTTCTTCGAGGTCGCCGCTTACGGCTGCAACCGCTCCGGGGATGACCACCCGACGATGCTTGACTTTCTCAGTGATGCCACTCTTTTTGATGAATGCACCGATTGCATCGCCCACGAATTTTCCTGCGGCCCAGGCGGTCAGAACCGACAGCCCTTCGGTATCCATCACCAGAAGCCAGCTCGGCACCCGACTCGATTCAACCTCTCCGGAGACGATAAAATAGGTCAAGGAGAAGTTCGTGGTGATTAAGACCGGCGATTCTTCTGAGGGGGAGCCAATGGGGTAGATTCCTTGCTGCATCATCATGGGCCGCTGGGGGTCCGTATAAATATTCAGCCGTTCCACGAGAAGGGGAAAGACGCTTTCGCCCTGGAAGTCCGAGAGAACAATGATGCCTGCATATTTCGATACAAAGGTCGCTGCAATCAATGCCTCTTTCATTGGATCTTTCGTCATTTCACAGGGGAAGGTAATGGTAGGAAATCCAAGGGAACGGTTTTTTTGGATGAGGGCTGCCCGGCGGATATAGATCTGGTCCTCAAAGGCTTTGCGAAGGGTCCTTGATCCGGAATCAAGGACCAGGTCTTTTAAACCTGCGGCGGTCAGTTTGTCTGAAAGTGCGAGCAATCCATCAAGATTGTCGGCTTTGACGGCCAGCGGACATTTGTTTTCTTTGGCGAGATTGGCCAAGGCATCGCTATTGCCATCGGTGGCTGCGTAAATTAATGGGACACGATCCGCGCAGGCCTTCACCCCTGCTGTCAAGGCATCCACTTTTTGGCTGATCAGGATGAAGGCTGCATCGGTTTCACCTTTTACCTTCTTGATCAAGGCTTCAAATTTTCCGGGGTCTCCTGATTCGTTCTTGACCGCGATCAACTCCGGCCGCAAGGTCAGACCGACCCTTTCGTATTTCAATTCCTTGAATCGCTTCAAGCGGGCATTGACCTCTGCCTCTGGCATGGTATCACTGATCAGAACGGCGATACCGGGCTTGTTGACAAACGTCTTTTCATGACGGAACAAAACCGTTTCTCCACCGACCTTGACCACATTTTCACCCACGCCAATGGCAAGGGGTCGAATGGGCGGCGCCGCGGCCTCAGAGAGCATGGCTTTTGCCTCCTCAGACACATAAGGACAGGAGGCCAATTCCGCTTTTCCGGCTGCCAGGTTCATGGCGAAAGCGAGACAGGTTGGAACACCGCACTCTCCGCAGTTTGTTTTCGGTAACATCTTGAAGATTTGGATCCCTGTCAGTCCCATGATATCTTCTCCTTTCCAATTTCGCATAGCGCATAGAGCATGGCGCATAGCGAACTTCTCATAATAAGGATTTAACGCTATGCGCTCTGCGCTTAGCGGTTTGCTTCAATCATCCAAGAATCGGGTCCATTGAGAGGGCCGGATGATTCTTCTCGGTCAAGAAAGGAAGAATTTCATCCTCGGTCACCCCGATGGTCTCGTCTGCAATCATATCCAAAAGGTTCGGAATGCCGATCTCTTGAGCTCGCTTCTTTAAGCGTTCTCCAATCTCTTCCTTGAGGATCTTAGGCATCCAGACCAGCCGTTTAAGGCCTCCGTCCCCGATCAGCCACTTTCTCTGAGTGATATTGTATTTACTGTGGCCCACAAATCCCGGTGTCACCGCACCGCCGCCGACCGAACCTGCCAGAGTGGTGAACTTCATTCCGCATGGGGTCATTCCGGTAAAATCCCGGTTGACAGTCATCACCCCATTGCACATCGGAAGGACAGCGGCAATGCATTCACAACAGCCGCAAGTGGTCATCGGATCATAGACCAGACTGTAAAAATTGTAGTGGTCGATCTTTTGACGAGAGGCCTTGAACACAAAATCATTCACTCCCTTCCACTGGCCAAGTTTCGTATCGAGCATCGCTCCCTTTTGAACGGGTTGGTTCGGTCCCGTGGGGTTGATCTCAAACGAGGCCTTGCAATCCATCCAGTTGTAAGCGCCGCAAAGTCCCGTTCTCTCCGGGCTGATAACGCAGACATGGTTAGGTGCAAAAGATTGGCAAAGCGTACACGAGTAGAAGATGTCCGTGGTCTCATCGGTCATCCCTTCGATGCGGGCATCTCTTTTCCTATAAACATCCCTTGCTTTGGCAAGCATTTCGTCAACGGTTTTGGGTTCTGTATAGACTTTAACCTGAACCTTGTCGAAGATCGCTCCGAAGTCCTGATGGAACTTTGCGTGGAGGATCTTGCCGAGATGGGAGAGCCGAAATCCTTTTTCCACAGCGGCCTTACCGACTCGTACCCAGGCAATATCCCTTTGACCAATATGCATGATCCCTTGGGCATAGTTGATCAGGTGGTGGATCTGACGCTCCAGGATCGGCTCGAAGTCCTCCTGCATCTGCCGGCCTGCCACTTCCGCAACAATGGCGAGGGGAAGTTGACCGGGCGGTTTTATCTTATCCAGGTCAGGGCCGATGACTTCTACCTTTCCATCCTCCACCTCATCCATGTTCTTGGAGGTCACCCATTCTACTGCGTGGGTTCTTCCTCCACCACACTCTAAATAGATATCCTCACCCCTGACTCTTTCACCTTCGAAGGCAGGACCGTAGGATACAGGAATCGGGACCTCAGCGACAGTGACTTTCAACCCTCTCACTTCCACTGACCTCTGTACAATCTGATCGTGAGGAACATTGGAAACCACATGCTCGTAGGTGCATACCCCCGTAGGCAAAATCTCAGGGATGGGTGTATCCGCAATCGTCGGGAACCCCCAGTTGATAGCGCCTGCGGCATTGGCATACCATTCGTCGTTGACGTATCCCAAAGGCATGACAAACGCAAAGGTACGGTCTTTGTTGTAGATGAGATTCTTACGGAAATCCCCGGGTTTAATCCCTCCGAAAGCCATGGCGACTCGACAGGCGAAACCAATGGCAAAGACCGCTGCGGAGATATCCGGTCCGAAAGAAACCAGACGGGTCGGCCAGCCAATCTGAACGCCTGCCTGTACTAACTGGTCTGAGAAGCGTCTTCCCTCAAACTCCGCACACATAAAGATGTAAAGATTCTTCTCCTGAAGCTCGGTGGCAATCTTTTTGGCAATCTCCGGCGAGGGCGCGGCGCCGGCAATGGCTGCAAATCCAGGTGCGGTTCCGTCAACGAACTCAATTCCTCTTTTCCGAAAAATGACATCGTCGGCGGCTCCCAGCCAGATATTGTTCGGCAAAGGATCTTCCTGTCTCGTATAGAAATTGGGATTCTCCAAGTATCGAATCGCCTCGATGATCTCTTCGGCGAAGAAGGTTGCCATGCCTGCATCCAAGGTGGGACCCAAATAGGGAAGGTTCACCTTTTCTTTAACCAACGGAGGTAATAAAGACCGAGTCCTATCCAGAACGGGCTTCAAGTCACCCAACTTTTGGACCGGAACCGCCAGCATGGCGTAGATGATGGGTAGGTAGTAAGCGGTATTGGGGAACCCCACATCCTGGTTGGGCCCCCACTTTTTAAGTGCTTCCTCGTATTTCTTTTCAGCCTTCTCAACAATCTTGTGAGCTCCTCTTATCGCTGCAGATGCAATAATTTTTGACACGTTCTATTCCTCCTTCCATTATTCGTGATGCGTGAATGGTGATTCGTGAACAATAGTTAGAGAGAGCCGAGTTACGAGCCACGAATCACGGCTCACGGTTTTTATCTGTTCATTAGGCCGCATCCAGTTCACGACGTTTGGCCATATCGAAGAGGACGCGCTCTCTGGTCTTGTCAATGCCCAGGGCTTTCCTTTTTTTGTCGATATGTTCGATCATCAGTTTTGCAGCCTTGTATGGATCGGGTTCAAAGCCCCATTTCCCTTTGAATGTGTTTTCAAACTCCTCGAAGAGAAGTTTGGTCACTTCTTCACTTCCTGTCGTCGGGAAGGTCGTACCAAATACCGTGTAGACCCCGGAGGCAACGAAGTAGTGGCCGATGGCAATCGCCTTCTCGCTCATCCACTCAAGGGCTGCCCCGGCTGCTGGAAGATCGCTGATATCGTCGCCCAGGCCTCCATCCTTAACAACCGCAGTGGCGGCCATGAGGATTCTACTGTTATCCACGCAAGCCCCCATGTGGAGAACCGGGGGGATACCCACGACTCTTCCCACAGAGGCAAGACCTTGACCTGCATAGATGTCGGTGGCCTCTGGGGTGAGAAGACCAAATTTGCCAGCGGTCATGGCGGCACACCCTGTAGAGAGCACGATCACATCATTCTTAATCAGTTCTTTGATCAAGATGAGGTTTGGGTCGTCATGGGTAACGCGGGCATTGTTGCAACCTACGACACCCGCAATGCCTCGAATGCGACCGTTGATAATGTTGTCGTTGAGTGGACGATAGGCAGCCCGGAAAACTCCGCCCAACAGATAGTTGATCGTCTCGTGACTAAATCCTACGATCGTGTCTTGGGTTTCAGAAGGAATTTCTATGTTGGACTTTCGATTTTTAAAATTCTGGATCGCTTCCATCATGATCTTCTTTGCCACGCCAGGCCCGTTGTGTTCGTCAAATTCGATATGCATGGCCCCTTCGATCTTAGCCTTCGGTGTCGTCGTGATCAGCTTGGTGTGGTAACACTTGGCGACCTGTGCCAAAGATTGCATCTCACACTGGACATCGACCACCATGGCATCGACAGCACCCGTGACGATGGCCAACTCTTGTTGCAAAAAGTTGCCCGCTACGGGGATGCCATGACGCATCAGGACCTCATTCGCCGAACAACACATACCAGCGAGATTGATCCCCTTTGCTCCCACCGATTTGGCTGCCTGCTGCAGATCCGAGTCGTTCACAACCTGTACTAACATTTCGGGGAGAAGTGGTTCGTGGCCATGAACGACCACATTGACTTCATCTTTTTTTAGAACACCAAGATTCATACGGCCCAGCACCGGGACTGGATTTCCAAAAAGTACATCCTGCAGCTCCGTGGAGATCATCGAGCCTCCCCATCCATCGGCAAGGGCGCATCGAGCCGCAGCGATCAGGATGTCTTTATAATCCTGGTCTACCCCCATGTGGGTCCGATGCATTAATTCCACAACCTCACGATCAACTCCTCGGGGAGTGACCCCCATGTTTTTCCATATCTCCTGTCTTTTGAGAGGAGCTCTCTTCACAAATAGGAGTTCCCCCTCCTGACGGCCGAATTCAGCCAGAGCCTTGTTCCCCACATCCGTTGCAATCTCTTTGACCGAGCGGTCACCGATCTCAACACCGAAGTCCATAGCGATCTGGTAGAGTTTCTGCTCGTCCTTGATCTCAAATCCCGGGATCTCGCCTTTGGCCGCGGCAAGAAAAACCTCCGTGACACCGCGAGCATGATCGGAGTGGGCAGAAGTCCCAGCCGCCACCATTCGAGCGAAGTTCCGTGCCGAAATGGTCTCAGCTGTCGCACCGCAGAGGCCCATCCGTTTTGCTTTTTCTGTGGCAGTTTCTCCTTTTTTCTTAGGAGCGGGGACTCGGCAGGGTCCCATGGCGCAGTTCTTACAACAACTTCCCTCTGCACCGATGGGACAGGGCTTTATCGTCTCAGCCCGATCGAAGATTGTCTCACATCCGTCGGCCTGAGCCTTCTTCAACATTTTAATCGTTGCTGAATCAATACTTTTCTTTTCTAAGTCTGACATTTTTTATCCTCCTTATTTTTCCCTCCCCCTTTATGATTTGGCCGTAAAATCGGCGATCATCTCCCGGACCAGTTTGATGGCCTCAGGATGTCTCATCACTAAAACATCCGCCCCTGCCAAAAGAAGGACGACCGCAGTGACAGCCTCCATCAAAATTCCTCTCTTTCTGGCGTCGCCAAGAGCGGGGGCATCTTCGGTCTTTGTTTTGGCTTCTTTTGTCTTCCAAATCTCCTTGGCCATATTACAGAGGATGGGGAATTGAAGCCTCTCGTCCTGTTGTGTGAGGGCAGCCATCCGATCTCGTTCCATGACCGAATAGGTATATTCGATCCCATATCCGAGTCCGCCTGTGGTCGGATCGACAATAATCTGTCCATCCGGGACGCCCAGATTTCCCAAGAGGATATTGAGCTGTTTGGCAAGGTTGATATCGATCGGAGTGGAAGCGATCGCTGTGTGTTTGTATCCGATCGCTCCTGCGCCCACCTGTTTATAGTTTCCTTCCACCACGGGCCCGATGACGAGATTCATCCCATCACAGGCTTCAGCGACCTTTCGAAGCACATCCGAGTCCTTATCGGCATTCCCACTTCCCCATACGATCACCGGGACATCCACAGCGCTGGCCACCTTCTTCGCTGTTTGAGCCGCCTCGTCGCTTGAACGATTGAGGCCATTCGGATCTGTGCTGACGAGTTGCAGAGCGATCAACTCCGCCCCATAATTCTGAACACATTTCTTGGCCCAGGCCACGGGATCTTTGACGACATCCTTGAAGGGTTCCAGGGCCGCTTCAGGCCATTCTTCTGGGGGCGTATCATAGACCTCCATGGCAATCCGGGGAGAATGGGGCATCGCTCCCTCGAAGAGGTGAAAAGGGTAAGAGGTCTCTCCGCCCACGATGACAGCCTTTGGTCCTTTTCCCAGGGTGACTTCTCTTATCTTTCCTGTATAAGTAACTTTAGGTATCTCAAATGACACGACACTCACCTCCCTTTGATTATTCTTTTAGGCCTTCGTCTTTCGTTTTTCGCTACCGAACCATTCCTCACTGAACCAGTAACGTTCCCCGGTTTTGAGATACGCGAGCATCTCATCCCGATTTCTCATCTTCTGCCTCCAGTTGATGGGGGTTTCGGGTTTTCCCTCCTCAAAAGTGGGGCCCAATACTTTTACCTTCTTTCCATCGAAAGTCGCCTTTTCTTCAAATTGGTCAGCCACGCGGAACCCTCCTTTCTATGTTGTTTATTCGTGATTTGGTGATTCGTGAGTCGTGAATTCTCCGAACTCCTAACTCCGAACTCTTAACTTGTTATGCCAGCCGCCACTTTGGCAGCCTTCACGGTATTCATCATCAGCATCGTAATGGTCATCGGCCCCACTCCGCCGGGAACAGGGGTGATCGCACTGGCCTTCTCCTTGACTCCATCAAAGTCAACATCGCCGCAGAGTTTCGCCTTTCCTTCGGGGGTCATTCCGATCCGGTTGACGCCCACATCGATGACCACCGCCCCTTGCTTCACCATATCCGCAGTGACCGCCTTGGGCTTTCCAGCCGCAACGATGAGGATGTCCGCTCTCTTCGTATGAAATGCCATATCCTTTGTTCCCGTATGGCAGATCGTCACCGTTGCGTTGGCCCCTTTCTGTTTTTGTAAGAGGATATTGGCAATAGGTTTCCCCACGATGTTCGATCTTCCCACTACGACGACCTCTGCGCCGTCAATCTTTGCACCGGCTCGTATCAGAAGCTGTTGGATTCCTGCTGGCGTGCAGGGGAGATAATCCGCTTCGCCAATCATCAATTTCCCGACATTGACAGGATGGAATCCATCCACATCTTTTTTCGGATCGATGGCGTAAAGGATTTTTGTTTCATTGATGTGCTTGGGCAGAGGAAGCTGAACCAGAATGCCGTGGATCTTGGGATCCTTATTATATTTGTCGATCAATTTAAGCAAATCTTCTTCCTTAATGGTGGCCGGTTGGTTATCCTGAATCGAGTAGAATCCCAACTCCTTGGACGTCTTCTGTTTTGCCGTCACGTAACTCACCGAAGCAGGGTTCTCGCCTACGAGGATGGTCACCAACCCTGGGACGACGTTGTATTTTTCCTTGAGGCGAGCTGTTTCCTGCTTGAGTTCCTCCCGAATCTGTTGAGCGATCTCATTCCCGTTAATCAATTTTGCCGTCATCTTTTTTACCTCCCCCTTAAGATATCGTGATCCGTGTCACGGGTTTCGTGAATCGTAAAATCTTCCGCTTGCCTTACTGAATGTATTTCTCAAAGATGCGTCGGGCGGATTGAACCGCCTTTGACCCCAAGGGCAGTTGAAAAGTCGGTTTGCCCTCAGAATCGTAACGGTACACCTCTTCGTCGACAGGGAGGACCCCTCCCAATTCGAGATTTTGTTTCTTGACTTCCTCATAGATTTCAGAGCCCGGTTCACCCTGAACCCGGTTGATAACCAGAATCTCACGGACGATGCGAAGATCCAGTGCATGGATGAGGTCGCGAATCCGGGAGGCGGTTAAGATACCCCGCCGGCTCGAATCCGAGAGGATAAAAAGAAGGTCGACATCCCGGGTCGTTAGTCGGCTGAAGTGCTCCATCCCCGCTTCGTTATCGATCACAGTGTATTGATAATTTCCAGTCAAGAGATCTAAACATTTTCTGGCCAAGGTATTCGCCGCACAATAGCAGCCCGGCCCCTCCGGGCGTCCCATCGCGATGAGGTCGAATCCTTTGGCCTCGGTCAGGGCTTCCTGGACCTTGTATTCAAACCAGATGTCTTTCGTCATTCCAACTGGGACGTCCTTCTTCATCGTCTCACGGGCCTCGCCAATGGTGGACCTGATCTGCACGCCCAAAACCTCGTTGAGGTTCGAGTTCGAATCCGCATCCACCGCCAGAATAGGGCCCTTTCCTTTGTCCAAGAGAAACCGAATGATCATTCCAGCTACAGTGGTTTTGCCTGTTCCTCCTTTTCCTGAGACCGCTATCGTAAAGCTCAAAGTTGTCCTTCAACCATCCTCTCCGGTCGAATCTCCCTTTTCATCCGGTAAAGCCTTTCCATCACTTTCGGGAAGGCAGAGACATCCGTGTGGGGGAGAAACATCGCCCCAATGAATTCAGTCATAAACGTGGGATGGTTGCTCAATTCGAGGTTCGTCATCATCAACGCGATTCGCTCCGTCTCCTTCAGGAGGTTCTTAGAGAAGGAGAGGAGCCTTGCCCCGAGCAAGGAGCCATTGCCGACAAAGATAAATTTCTCGATATCGATCTCTGGTAAGAGGCCAATGAAGATTGCCTTTTCTAAATCGAGATGGCGTCCGAATCCGCCAGCAATGATGACCTGTTCAAGGTCCTTGAAATCCAGTCCGACACTACTCAACAAGACCTTACAGCCGGCATAGATGGCGGCTTTAGTGCGGATTAAATTTTCGATATCGATCTCGGTCAGGACGATGTCCTCGTGGATAAGCGTCTCCTCTTTCTGCGCCAGGACATATTCATAGCCGTCGGGCCCCATTCGAACACGGTCCGTAGACAGGTCCCTTCTAAACTTCCCATTCTGGTCAATCATCCCTGTTTCCAGAAACTCCGCCACCGAGTCGATCAGGCCCGACCCGCAGATGCCGATGGGTTTCGTCCTTCCAATGGTGAGGATCATCGGCTGGTAAGTCCGAGGGTTGATGCTGACCTCTTCAATGGCTCCACGAGTGGCCCTCATCCCGAACTTAATTCCTGCGCCTTCAAAGGCAGGACCGGCAGAGCAGGAGACACTGGCTAGCCAATCCTTATTCCCGAGAACGATCTCTCCATTGGTACCGATGTCCATATAGAGGGTGAGAGTCTCCCTTTGAAAAACTCCGGAGCCTAAAATCCCGGCCACAATATCTCCGCCGACGTAGCTCGCCACCATCGGGAAAATATAGACATGGACATGATCGCCGATATTGATTCCAAGGTGGACGGCTCTCACCGGCGGGATGAAGTTGGCTGTCGGAACATAGGGGGCTTCTCGAATATATTTCGGGTCCAGCCCTAAGAGGAGTTGAGTCATCGTGGTATTGCCGGCAATCACCAGATGGGAGATCAGAGATCGATCGATTTTGCTCATTTGGAGCAATTCCTGGATGATTTTGTTGATGGTGGAGACAACGACCTCCTGTAATTTTTTGAGTCCGCCAGGCCTCTGGGAATAGACGATCCGTGTGATCACATCTTCTCCATAACTGATCTGGGCATTATAATCCGAGGCTTCCGCTAGGGCGAAGAGGGTGGATCCATCACATAGGCCCCCCGGACAGGCGTAAACCACGCATCCATTTAGGTCAAGGAGTTGACCGAAGATCGTCGTGGTTCCGATGTCTAAAACGATCGAATAGTTTTGATGGGTGTTGTCTCCAGGTTCCACATTGACTAATTTATAGCCCTTTTTCGTCAGAACCAGCGTAGCCGTGACCTTCCAATCCGATTCTCGAAGGATACGACTCAACTTCATGATCACACGGAAGTCAGCAGAAATCCCTTCGATGCCATGCTGTCGATCCAGCGCATTGATCAGACGGGTAAGATCGCTTGCGTTATTCTTAAGAGAGGGAGGTTCAAGCTCGACATATCTCTTGAATACGGCTGGGTCTACATCCCACCCTTTAACCAGTTGGTAGATATCCTGAGGAGAGAGGAGATATTTATGTGCCCCTCGATCACCTTTGAGGGCAAGGACGGATCTGTCAACCTGTGATTCGATGGGGATCTCGACGTCGAGATTATCCCGAATCGGTGTCAGACAAGCAAGACGAAATCCCTGATCATATTCCCACTGGGTGAGTTTTGGGTGTTTTGGAGAATCGACCATCCCCTTCAGGATTTTAACTTTACACTTTCCACAGGTCGCACTTCCGCCGCAAGAGGCATTGATATGGATTCCTGCCTCCATGGCCGCTTGAAGCAGGTTCTCGTCCTCATCTACTGAGATCTTTCTTTCGCTGGGTAAAAAAATTACGTTATGTTTCGGCATCATTAAATTTATTGTAACTCAATCCTGCCTGAAAATCCCCCCACCCCCCTTTAGCAAAGGGGGGAAGGGGGGTTAATGAGGTGATTTAGAAGAGCCCCGTAACTTTGCCAGTATTCACATCAACATCCACCCTTCGATAAGCCGGGTCAGAGCTGGTTCCTGGCATCAAGCTGATGGTTCCAGTCATCGGGCAGAGGAACTTTGCACCCGCAAAGATTAAAACATCACGAACCGGCAGGATCCAGCCTTTGGGCACTCCCTTTCGAGTTGGATCATGAGTCAGACTCAAATGGGTCTTGACCATCATGGTAGTGAAATCCTTCATTGCGGGATCTGCCTCAAGTCGTTTTGCTTTGGCTTCAGCCTCTGGGGTCCAGGAGGCACCATCGGCACCGTACACTTCCTTGGCAACTGTTTCAACCCGTTGCCGAAGTGGCATTTCAAGCGGGTAGAGAAATTTGAGATTGGGTTTTTCTTTACAGGCGTCCATGACGACATCGGCCAGCTCAAGTGCTCCATCTCCACCTTTGAGCCAGTGCTCCGAGAGGGCGACACGGGCACCCGCCTTTTCCGCATATTTTCGGACCATCGCAATTTCGTCTTTAGTATCGGTATGGAAGGCATTGATGCAGACGACCGGATTGATTCCTGATTTCCTGATCACCCCGATGAGGTGGGTCATATTGACAATCCCTTTCTCAAGGAGAGCCAGGTTCTCCTTTGTGTACTCATCCGGAATAGGTCGTCCAGCCACAACAGCTGGCCCGCCACCATGCATCTTCAAAGCTCGGATAGTTGCGGTCAGAATTGAGACATTAGGAGTTAGCCCACTTAACCGACATTTCACATTCCAGAACTTCTCAAAGCCGATGTCAGCAGCAAAACCGCTCTCAGTGATGTGATAATCAAACATCTTTAAACCAATGCGGTCACCGATAATGGAAGACTGGCCCACAGCGATGTTGGCAAAAGGGCCGGCATGAACCAGACAGGGCTGGTATTCGATTGTGGACATCAATGTGGGATTGATGGTATTCCTCATCCATGCACACATGGCACCTGCCACTTCAAGGTCTGTGGTGGTTACGGGTTTGCCCTTCTTATCATAAGCTACGATGATTTTGCCCAGTCTGTCCCTGAGGTCTTTTAAGTCTCGGACGATGGAGAGGGTAGCCATGAGCTCTGAACTAACCGTAATGCCAAATTTGGATTGCATGAGAAAACCATCCATCTTGCCGCCAAGACCCATGATTATGTTCCGCAAACCCTGGGCGCAATAATCCATGACCCAACCCATCTCGATGTTGGCGGGATCAATATCGAGCCTTTTGAGTTTCCTCTTGGCGAGTTCAGCATCGTCATAGTTCCGTTCGTGTTGCATCCTGGCATTCAGAGCGACCATTGCCAGGTTATGGGCATTGGTGATGTCATTGATATCACCGGTCAGGCCGAGAGAGAATTCGGTCATCGGGATGAGAAGGGCTTTTCCTCCTCCTGCAGCTGTACCCTTGATATTCATCGTGGGACCACCCGAAGGCTGACGGATACACCCACCTACATTCTTTCCTCTTTTGCCTAATCCTTCCATCAAACCCATGCTCGTTGTCGTTTTCCCCTCTCCCAATGGAGTAGGAGTAATGGCTGTGACCTCGATGTATTTTCCATCCGGTCTATCTTTTAGACGATCAATAATCTTCATGAAATCGAGTTTGCATAGCCTTCCCATCGGGATGATTTCGTCCTTCTTGAGACCTAATTTGTCCTGCCACTCGGCAACACTGGGCATGGTTTCTTCGGCTATATCAGCAACCTGCCAATCTGCCAGCTTTCTTGGGTCTGCCTCATTATATTTTTTTGAAATAGTGAAACTCATATTTTTTACTCCCCCTTTCTTTTTTGTATGGTTTCCAACTTTTACCTTAAAGATTCCAAGACGGTGAATACGAAGCAGTTCGGATTTAAGTTGTAGGATCCCCCCTTTCTATTCCGTTGGCTCTCGAGAGATGCTATCCTTCTATCTCTCTCCTTATCTGGTTTTGAACCACACGGTTGTGCCGTCGAATGATTCTGTTGGTGGCCTCTGGATCCCCGGATTGTAAGGCCCTTAGGATTTGATTGTGATCCCGATACAACTGACGAAGGATGGGTCTTACATCCATATTGATGGGCTGCATTTTTGCTTTGAGAGATTCCAATATTTCCTGAAGGACCGAATTATGACTCATCTTGTGGATGATCGCGTGAAATTCAAAATCGGATTGTGAGTAGGCAACAACATCTTCGTCCTGAATACTTTTCAGTTGATTCTTTAAGCTCTCGGCCATCCTTTCATGAGCCTTTTCATCCATATGGTGCGCCGCTAATCTTCCTGCCAGCCCCTCCAAAACCTCGCGTACTTGGTACAGTTCTAAGGCTCTTCGCAGTGTCATCTCAGTCATGAAAACACCGCGATAGGGGATGTTGCTGAGCAAGCCCTCCATCTCGAGACGATGAACAGCCTCCCATACGGGAGTTCGGCTCACGTTAAGCTCTTTAGACAAGCGTTCTACGTTGAGCCAGCAACCGGGTTGAAATCGGTGATGAGCAATCATCTCCCTCAGCGTTTCATAGACCTGACTGCTCAGCACCTGTCTGCTGATCTTAGCCATGTTCTACGGGCAGTCAATGAACGGCAGGTTGACGCCGCCTATAATTAAATAGTTTGAGTTTGATGTCAACAAAAAATTCATAAAAAATGAAAATATTTCCTCTTTCATTTTGAAGATCAGAGTTCAGCCGTGCAGATACTGGAAAATTTAGTGCCGTCACGTATTAGCCTTCCGGTTGGAAGGTATAATATATTTTGATCTGAAGGTCAAGAAAAATTTCACAAAATATGAAATTTGGAGCGCCCAGTATAATCGTAACAGTTTGAAATATATCAGCTTTTCATACGTAAGTCCAACAAAAAAATACCAAGTGCAAGTTCAATTATCGCCAAAGAAATGTGAAAAAATGCGCTATGTATTTGAGATTTTAACAAAAACTTGACTCAAGAATTTTTTTGAATAATAATATTCTTGAATCAAGAGCGTTGGCGATGAAGTTCGCCATTAAACGTTCCCCCTCTTATCGGGGACTGATGACTTCTACGGGTTACCCGGTAGAAGTTTTTTTATTTTGGGATGAAGAAAGGAGGTGATGTTATGGAGACAAGGAAAGAATTTCTCGAAGCCGTAATGAAGATGGCAGACCTGAAGGATTTAAAACAAGCTGATGACGCGGCCCGAGCCGTGATCTCGTTGACCAAAGCAATCATCGGGGAAGAACTTTCTCAGAAGATTGCTGAAGTCTCGCCACCCGACCTTCGCCAAGGATGGGAATCAATCAAGGCGGCACAAATGGATGATTACGAGCGTGACGAACGTTTATTTGAAACCGGGGAGGTTGAAGAGGAAAGATCATAAGAGGCATAATAGCTTATTATTAAGCAATTTTTCATTACGGACACGCGACACAGACACGGTCACGCTGTTTTTTAAATAAGTAGTCAGATGAGGCGATGAAGTTCGCCTGTAACCGTCCTCATTATTGAGACAGGATTGATAACTTCTACTGGGTCACTGGTAGAAGTTTTTTTATTTTTGAGGCAAAGATGGTTTTTCAGGGAAGTGAATTGGCTTGCGAAGTTTGCGAGAAGACCTTTCCAAGAAAGGAGATGATCTTTTCGGTCAAGAATAATATTTCAATTTGTGAGAATTGCTTAAGAAATTGGCGATTAAACGGCGGGGCTTGTACTATTTGCTTTGAAATGGTCGATAGAAATCAACCCTGGGGTTTTTTTAGGGAAAAGAAAGCATTTGGTCATTTCGAGTGTGGTGGAGTTGAAATAAATTTGTCTCCATTTAGTACTCAGTTCAAAACTGATGGAAAAGCGGTCATCTGGATCCTTTTTGGAGAAGAGTCAATCGAAAATCAAACTTTAAAATATTGCGAATTTCGGATCACAGATGACCCAAGCAAGCCAGAGGATAGAGGTGAGTGTCGGATTGGAAACCATATTCTTTGCCATGCAGGTGGGAATTTTTCTCTCGGCACAGTGGGTGAAGATACTGAAAAAATCATAAAGATTTGCCAATCCTGCGATATTCCAACTTCCATGTCAAAAGGGACCTCTCCATGCCTTCATCTCATTCCCTTCCGTGTATTCAATGGAAACGAAGCTTAAAGTTACTATGCCTGCCAGTGGTTCTTTTCTTTCGATCCGAAAGGAGCCCACAAAAGAAGGGAATCTCAGTGCGAAGTGAGCTGCCTCTTTTGGTTTCAAAGGCCGAAGAATAAACCGAGGTTGTTCGATCCAAAGTGCGAGAAGTTTTTAAAAATGTTTTTGGAAGCCAAACCCAGGACTGGATTTTTTCCACCCGAACCTGAACGCGCAAGAGTCTGGTGGAAGCGATGGTGGACCTCGTGCTTTGGCCGTGATAAATCTTGACAATGGCTCATGTCTAAAATAAAATACTTCTAGAGTCTGGCGATGAAGTTCGCCTTAAACGTCCCCGTGAAGGGGATTGATAACTTCTACTGGTTATCCGGTAGAAGTTTTTTTTTGGAATCATAATTATTCGGAGATGGATCGCAGGAGAATGAACAAGGGTTCTCATGTATTGAAAAAAGAAATTGGAAAATTGAGCCATTTGCTTGAACTGTCAAAGGTCGTTCAGTACTTGAAGGACAGGGAGAAGGAGACAGGTGGGTTTAGTTTCGCCCCTGAGCTTTATCCCGACGTCGAAGATACTTATTATGCCGTGAGAACCTTGCAATTATTGAAGGTTGACATTGATCGAGATAAGACGGCGAACTATTTGAAAAGCATCAATTGGAAGGAAGTTGGTTTCCTAAGGGCCGTTTATATGCTTCTCTATATCCATCTATTACTGGATATAGAGTTACCTCGCCAACTAATCGATCTATCCAGCAAGGATTGGTCTGGGTTCGCAATGCTTGACGTTCAGTATTTTTCGGATGAGATAGGGAAGCTTCTCGGCCGGTCCTTGAAACCATTACATTCCTCGTCTTCTTTCCAGTTTCAAACGAATGAAAGCTTGCAAACCCTCAGAAAAAAGGTCTCAATTTTATTGGACCGAGACATTAACTTTGATAGCCAACAACAAATTGTTCGATGGGTTCAATCAAGTCAAAATGGAGATGGAGGATTTGGATTCTATCCTGAGACCACTTCCTATATGGAAAACACTTATTGTGCTCTTGAGATTCTATCGAAGGTCGGTTCTTCGCCTATGCAGATCGAACTCTGTCGGAAATATATTCTTAGCTGCCAGACCAATAAAGGTGGGTTTGGAAGAGCCCCTGCCAGTTTTCCATTTATTGAAAGTACTTTCCACGCGGTGCTGGGGTTGCTCCTGTTGGAAAAAATGGTAGGGGGGGAAATGTGACTCAACTTGAGCGAAATGGAAATAGAAGCATTTCGAAAGGAACCGCCTTCAAGTTTGTTATCTTACTTGGGGTTGTGAGCCTCTTTGCGGATATGACTTATGAAGGGGCTCGAAGTACTACGGGCCCATTCCTGGCACTTCTTGGAGCAAGTGGAACGATAGTAGGGATAGTTGCAGGCTTTGGGGAATTGATCGGATACGGTTTGCGCCGGTTTGACTCTATTTGATAGAAGTCTGTTGAGAGCCTTGATGGAAAGTTCTTTGCGAGTTGCAACGGAATATCGCGGTTGTCTGATCTGCCATATGTTGGATAAGGACGAATACGATTTCATGGCTCAATTGCAGTACCAAACAATTAAGAAAGAAAAGGTGCGTCAGGACGTAGTCTCATCAAATGGTTACTGTAATTTTCACTTTCACCAGATGGCCCGGTTGGCGAGCCCGGTGGGAAATGCGGTATTGACAAAGGACTTGATCGATGCGGAGATCAAAGAATTTGAAAGGGATTCATTTGGGCCAACTTTGAGAATCGACTGTCCGGTCTGCAGGCATACAGAAAAAAGAGAAGATTTCTATCTGGAAGAGTTTAAAGCCCTTCTCAAGGAAAGGTCCTTCCAAAAAGAATATGAAGGTACGGATGGACTGTGTTCGCTTCATTTTAGAAATATTCTAAATTCAACGGACGAAAAAGAGTTGTGTCAGTTTCTTCTTACTACCCAAGTGATGCATTTAAAATCGTTAAGGATGGAACTGGAAACTTTTATCTCAAAGGTAAGATCGACATCGAGAGACATTGGGGTGGAGAAGAACTCATGGTTGATTGCAATTGAAAAATGGGTTGGTAAAAGGGGCCTGAGGATTCGAACCCATTGAATGGGGGCGAATCGGATGAAAAAAGAAAAGAAATGCGGAGAGGAGACCAATCTTAAAGTTTGGATCTGGACGGCGGTTATTAATATCTTGGCAATCGTGTTAGTTGGTTTAGTGATGGTATTAGCAACATAACCTTGTTGCTATTTTACCCGAATGAATATGATTGCTGAGCTTTATAGAACCCTCTTGGGTTAGTCAATTCGATACAAGGTGATGGAGTCCACCGAAAATTGCCTCTAAAGGCTGATGACTCCTACCGAGGTCTTGGTGGGAGTGGCTGACCGGTGGATGTCAAAAGAACTCCTACCAGGGAAAAACTGGAGGAGTTTTTTTATGGACGCTGTCGGGAAGTTCTGCGGCTGCAAATAATGTCCGAGACATCGGGAAGGAAAAACGCTGCTTGAGAGACCGGGTAAGTAGGTTTAACCCAAAGAGTAAATGCGACTCCATTAACTCAGGGAACAACCCTGAAGACATGCGCGGAGTGCCGTCGAGCGGCAGAGAATCCTATATCTTCCAGGCAAATAAACCTCGGGGTCTTCTCGGTGTGCATGCAGATCTTATGGAGAAGACTCTTCGCCACGGCGAAGGATTGCTCTATCTCCTTTACTCTCCCATTTTTCCTGAGAAGAAAGGCCCCTTTGGGCTGCATGCAACGCCCGCTTCACACGCCGTGGCAGTTACCAAGAATCGATTCATCATTTCCGAAAATCGGCACATGAAAGGAATCGCTCCAACCATTCAGGCCATTCCCTTCGATCAAGTGCTTTACGTCCAGTTAGGCAGTGCTCTCAGTTTAGGTTGGTTTGCTATCCAATTTGTGGAGAACGAAAAACCGTTTTGTACCACCCTCTTTTTTACCGTCACTGGTATGGGGCACTTCGAAACGCTAATTCGTGAATATCGCAGAATGACCGGAGCAAATGACGATCGATTCCCGAAAAAAATGGACTGGGTAGATATTTGGCGCCGCACACCCATGACACAGGTGGATAAATTGGGATCACTCGTCCTCAAAGAGGAACTTCCGTTTAGTATGCTCCGTTCTTCGGAACTCTGGATTCTTAGAAAGAGAAGGTGGAAAAGCATCCCGGCTTGTCTTTCCACAAATGGAATTCTTGTTTCAACGAATTTCGGATTCATCCATGCTACAGATGAACCATGTATCAGACCCAAAATATTTAGTTTCGGAGTCAATGTGTCCTGTATTCCGTATCATGCTTTCAAGTCAGCCCAGCTATTTGAAAAATGGATGCATGGAACACCCTTGCCTTTTTTGCGACTGGGAATTGGCCGCGGGCCAGTGATTGTCGATTACGATGTGCCATTTGATGCGGATAGTTTGAACGACGCCGAAGCTCTTGTTCGCTTCCTGGCCTGGAATATGACGACAGAGAGGGAAACATGTACTTTGTAGGTCGAGAGAAAGAGATAGGGCAGATCAAAGAGGCCTTGGAGGGAGGGAATAATGTGATTGCTTCTGGCAAGTATGGGATAGGGCGGACAAGCCTGATCAAACATATAGCAGATGCGATGAAAGACCAATGGCGTTTCGTTTTTGTGGATTTTTCCAAGACCCCTGGGAGTGTATGTAATCATCTATTGGCCGAATTGTTCCCTATGGATGGATTTGATCGTGAACATCGGAGATATAGACCCAGCCGATTTCGAATCGCAACTCTTGCCTTGGGCGATAACAGGAAGCATGTCCTTGTCTTGGATAACGTCTCAAAACTCTCCGCCCCAAAGCTTGACTTAATCCGATATCTCACATGGGAAAAACGATTCCAATTTGTCTCGATTGCAGAGAGTTTTTTGCCAACGAATGGCCTTTTTCGATTACGTGTCTGGATGAACCCCTCGATCCTAATCACACTTCACCATCTCATGACATCGAGTGTGGTTCAGTTCTTTCAACAATTATCTAAAGAACATCAATTGGGGTGGACGGAAGGCCAGATCAAGAACCTGGCTGAGGTCACAGGCGGTTATCCATTGAGAATGCAAGAAATTGCATTACGAGAACTCGAACGAAAACGACAGGAGGTGAGCGACAACACACATTATACTGGTACACTGAAAAGGACGGGAGGTGACATTCTTCTAATCGGCCCGTAGGGCAGAGTTCCACGGGCTTGCCCGTGGGTGAATGAGAGCGGCGGCGATAGGGTATAATGTATGCATGGAGACACGACTATCGGGACACAGTGTATATCGGACGGAATACCATATTGTTTGGATA
>DATHCH010000219.1:0-15447 GCA_035319625.1 Thermodesulfobacteriota bacterium | reverse complement strand
TCCCGCCTGAAGGATATTTCAAGAGATTCAAGAAGATCCTCGATGTCTGGGGAATTTTACTCGTCGATGATGAGATCCAGATGGGGGTCTACAGAGCCGGAAAACTCTGGGCGATCGAAAATTTTGAGGTCAGCCCGGATATCATTGTTTTTGGAAAGGCCCTTACCAACGGCCTCAACCCGTTATCAGGAATATGGGCCAGAGAAATGCTCATCAACCCCACGGTCTTCCCTCCCGGTTCAACTCATTCTACTTTTTCGTCAAATCCGCTTGGCACAAGCATTGCTCTTGAGGTGATGGCGATGCTTGAAGAGGAGAATTACGAAAGGAAAGTTTCAGAAAGCGGAGGTTATTTTCTCTCCTTGCTTCGAGATCTCAAGAAGAGACACCCGGAGATAGGCGATGTAGACGGCCTCGGGTTAGCGCTCAGGGTGGAAATCTGCAAGTCGGACAGCTTCACTCCTGACAGGGACCTGACAGAGAAAATGTTTCTCGAGGGGTTGAAAGGGACTTTGGACTACAAAGGATCAAAATGCGGACTGATCTTGGACATCGGGGGGTATTACAAGAATGTCTTCACCTTCGCCCCTTCGCTTCACATCACCCGGGGAGAAATCGAGATGGGTGTCGAACTTTTCGAGCAACTGATGAACAAATGTAAAAAATCATAGGACGCCTCTATGCCCGATCACAAGATAGACCTCCCCGGAGGAATTCATTCAGTGCTGCTGATCCATGGTCTGACGGGCAGCCCTTTCGAGATGAAATACCTTGCCAGAAAATTGAATAAAGCCGGGTTTACCGTCGAAGGTCCTTGTCTGGAGGGACATTGTACCACACTGAAGGATCTTACCAGAACAACCTGGGGAGATTGGTACAGGTCCGTCCGCGACAGTTTTACAGAGATGAAGAAATCCTCTGATTCGGTGTCCGTTGCCGGCCTCTGCATGGGAGCACTTCTTTCTCTTCACCTCTCCTATGAGTTTGGCTCAGAAGTCGCAGCTGTATCGCTGATTTCCACCACTCTTTTTTACGATGGCTGGAGCCTTCCCTGGTACAAGTTTCTACTTCCCGTCTCTTATTATATCCCGTTTAGGTATATCTACTCCTACTCAGAGACACAGCCTTACGGGATCAAGAACGAGGCATTAAGAAAACGAATTGTCAATCTGATGAGGAATGACTCAATCGCCTATACGAAAACTCCCGCCGCCAGTATCCACGAACTATTTAAGCTGATCAACCAAGTGAAAAAAGAACTCCCTGATATCACCACACCGGCCTTGATCCTCCACTCCAGAGAAGATGATCTGACGAGTATGAAGAACCCGGACTACGTCGAGCAGAAAATCGGCTCCGAGATCGTTCGAAAGATCATTTTGGATGACAGTTATCACATGATGACGATCGATAATCAGAAGGACCGGGTGGCCGAGGAAACAGTAAAATTTTTCTGGGAGCAAATATCCCCCGCTGGTCAGACAGGTCGTCAAACAGGAGACCATCTGCCTAATACCCGTTACCTTTGACTCGTGTGTCACAAAAACCTGGTCTGACTCTTAAGCCAAGGACATCTCTTCCAAGAACCCCGCGCAGACTTCCCCGGGGGAAATAAGGGGCCGAAGCCAACATTTTGCAAGAATCAAATGTGAGGGAAGATTTATTAATTTTGGTGAGAAGGGTTTGCAATCCTTCGGAGGGGTAAAGAGACGGTAAAGGTAGACCCCTGATTTACTTCACTATCAACTTCGATGCTTCCTTGGTGGGCATGTACGATCCACTCGGCAATGCTCAATCCAAGGCCCACCCCGCCGGTTTCCCTTGATCGGGACTTATCCATTCGGTAGAAACGTTTGAAGATCTTCTCTCGCTCCTCTTTGGGAATTCCCATCCCCGTATCGATGATTTTGACCAGAACAGCACTTTCATCCTTTTCAACCGTGATATGAATCGCTCCCCGGGACGTATATTTGATGGCATTATCGATCAGGTTGGTAAAGAGTTGCTGGAGACGGACCTTGTCCCCTATCACCGTGACCTCTTCGAGGGACCCCGTTTCCAAGGCAATATTTTTCTGCTCCGCAAGGACCTGGAAGAGATTACACAGGTCCTTCATCAGATGATCCAGACGAAGGGGAGTCATCTTCAACTCCACCTGGGTGGTGTCAACCTTGGAAAGCAAGATCAGGTCATTGATCATCTGATTCAGGTGGTCAAACTGTTCTATGAAATGGGCCAGCCCTTCCTGATATTCTTCGGCTCTTCTCTCTTTTAGGAGCAAGACCTCGGCTTCTCCCCTCATGGCACAGATAGGAGTCTTCAATTCGTGAGAGGCATCGGCGGTAAATTCCGCCATCCGTTTAAAAGAGCTCTCTAATCTGGCAATCATCTCATTGATCGTCCGGATGAGCATGTCCATCTCATCACCGGTTCCTCTCGGAGTCAATCGCTCGCTAAGGTTTTGCGAGGAAATGTTTTCGGCCTTCGAGGCAATGTACCCGATGGGAGCAAGGGATCTTCTGGCGAGTATCCATCCTCCCAGAGTCCCGAGCACGAGGATGACAGGAAGGGCCGCCAAAATATTATTTCTAAAATGAGACAAATTCTTTCTCACAAAATGAAGATGGGTCCCTAGTTGAATGATTTCAGTTAGTTTCCCATTCTTATAAATTGGCGTACTGATGATATGAAATGCGATTTTCCCACCATAAGAATTAATTTCTTCCAGGGTCTCTTTCCTATTCCTGGCGTTGATCAACACCCTCTCTCGGAGTTCGTACCCGATTTCCCGGAACCCTTCTGAGACATAGAGGGGTTTTCCATTTGGGTCCAAAATTTGGAAAAAGAAAGGGTAATACTTCCGGCCCATCACTTCATCTTCGAATCTCATCAAAAAATAAGTCTCTTTCGGCTCCTTGGACAAAACCCTCTCCATCTCAGTTGTTTCGTCAAGGAGAAATTGATCAATCTCGCTGAGGAGTCGATACCTCAGCCCCAAGTAAAGGACCAGGCAAACCACGAGCGCAGAGACTAAGAAGGTGAGGACATACCAAAGTGTCATCTTAAAGTCTGTCCTCTGGTAAAACTTACCCCCGATCTTCCAGGACATATCCCACCCCTTTCACCGTGTGGAGAAGCTTCGGCTCGAAATCCTTGTCGATCTTATTCCGGAGATGAGAGACGTGGACATCAATGATATTCGTAGAGGTATCGAAGTGATAATCCCAGACTTTCTCGGAGATCATCGTTCGGGTAATGATTTGGCCTGGGTGTCTCATGAAAAATTCAAGAAGGACATATTCTTTCGGAGTGAGCTCGATCTTTGTTTTTTCCCGAAAAACCCGATGGCCATCGGGCTCTAAAATGAGGCTGGCCATTTGTAATCTTGAAGGATAAGTGACAGCCTTATCCCTTCTAATGATGGCTTGGATTCTGGCCAGCAATTCGTTAAAAGAGAAAGGTTTGGTCAGGTAGTCATCCGCTCCTAAATTTAAACCATGAATAATGTCACTCTCGGAATCTTTAGCGGTCAAAAAGATCACGGGGGTTTGAATGTCCATGGATCGGATCTTCTCCAGAACTTCCCTCCCATCCATTTTGGGAAGCATGATATCGAGGACGATCAAATCATATTTCATATGAAGGACCAAGTGAAACCCCTCTTCTCCATCCGCGGCCACATCTACAGAAAATGAATTTTCCGACAGTCCTTGCTTGATGAATCGAGCGATGCCTCTGTCGTCTTCAACCAATAAGATCCTCATCGGATTTTATTCTAACAAATCCCTCCGGAAATTCAAACTCTTCTTGAAAATTGCCATCCTATTGCTTATGATGAAAGCCATGAGAAAAAGGGATACCGTTTTGAGTCTCCTCTCAGGAATTCTTCTGATCCTTTCCTTCCCTCATTTCGATCTTGAATTCTTGGCCTGGTTTGCTCTCGTCCCTCTTTTCTTTTCCATCGAGGGGAAGGGACTGCGTCTTAGTTTTGAGATCGGGTTTCTGACAGGCATCATCACGTTTCTCGGAATTCTTTACTGGATCATTGTGGCGGTCCACACGTATGGAAACATTCCTCTGATTCCGAGCGGACTCATTCTTTTGCTTTTGGTGGCCTACCTAAGCCTCTTCATCGGGGTCTTCACATACTTGACCCGATTCATCCAGATTCGCTCAGGACTTCAAACGATGCTTTTCACCCCTCTCCTCTGGGTGGCCTTGGAATACCTCCGCTCTCACCTTCTGACAGGTTTTCCCTGGGCGAGCCTGGGTTATTCTCAATATCTCAACCTTTCTTTTATTCAGATAGCGGATATCACGGGAGTCTATGGCCCCTCTTTCGTCATCGTTCTGGTCAATGCCACACTTTTTGGGATCCTTCGCCAATGGCCTAAAAAGATTTTTCTCGTTAAAGAGGTGATCTTCACAGGCCTCGTCCTTCTCAGTCTTTTGATCTACGGACATTTAAAGATGGTAGTAGTAGAGCGTCACGTGAACCAAAATTCCCCCCTGAAGATCGGTTTGGTTCAAGGGAACATTGACCAGTCGGTAAAATGGGAGCAATCCCTTCAGATAGAGACCTTACAGATCTACAAGAAGCTCTCTTACACCGTGGCAGAGGAAAAACCGGATCTCATCATCTGGCCTGAAACTGCCACTCCTTTCTTTTTTCAGGATGCCGATGAATACCAGCCTTTTGTCCTGGATATTCCTAAGAAGACAGATGCCTTTCTCCTCTTCGGAGCCCCTTCTTATAAAATCGAGAAAGGGAAAGTGAAAAATTATAACAGTGCTTACCTGGTCTCTCCTTCTGGGGAACTGGTTGGGAAGTATGATAAGATTCACCTCGTCCCTTTTGGTGAGTATATTCCGATGCAACATCTCCTTTTCTTCATCGGATCCTTGGGGGAAGGGATTGGAGACTTTAAACCTGGAAAAGAAATCTTCAATTTTTCCCTGCCTCAGGGTAAATTTGGTGTCCTCATCTGCTTTGAAATTATCTTTCCGGACCTCTGCCGCAGGTTCGTCAAGGGAGACGTAAACTTTCTGGTAACGATCACGAACGATGCCTGGTTTGGGAGAACCTCTGCCCCTTACCAGCATTTCTCCATGGCGACATTCCGGGCCGTTGAAAATCGTGTCTTTGTTGCCAGAGCGGCCAATACCGGAATCACCGGATTCATCGATCCAACAGGAAAGATTTTAAAAGCGGGAAGGATCTTCACGGAGGAGGCGATGAGCGGAACGATCCGACTGTCGGATCTAAAAACCTTCTATACCCTCTATGGAGATATCTTCGCCTGGGTATGCTCGGCCCTTTCCCTTCTCTTACTTGTCAACGCACTGATCAAAAGCCTCAAAACTCCCCTTCATCACTCCTGAAGGTGTGAAAAAAATTTCCCCTCTTTTGTCCTCGGCCCTTCCAGGATGGCTCTCCTTCCGACCTTTAGGATGCACAACATTCTAATAGGTGCGCAACCATTCGTAGCAGTGAGCACATCAAGAAACTACGATTAGACCGCCAAAAGTTATCGGTAAAAGGTTGCGCCCTGCCCTCGCCGAAGCGGCTCCGTGCAGGCAGGTCTAAAACTCTCCAGGAGAATCATCCTTGCGAGCCTGGTCCTATTTTTATCGGGAAAGGCTAGATTAGAAAGGTGCCGTCCTTCGGATGGAGTGGTGCGGCGTGTATCTCAAGAGTGGCTGTGTCTTACTCAGATTCCGCTAGCCGCTGAGAAGCTGCTTCAGCTTCCACTGATCTTCTTCCACGATGCGGATAATTTTTAGCCCGTATTGATACCCTTTGGAACCGTTGTACGAACGAAGGTCTTTCCGGATGATTTCGGCCGACACTTCGAGGTTCGTTAATTCGAATCCGTTGGCAAACAGGAGGACGATATTCAATTTCAGGCCGACGGGCATATCCTCGACAGAATGAATAAGAAGGCCTCCCTCACTTGCATCGACCACTACCCCTCCATGGGCGTGGGGGAGATCTTTCACCCGATATTCGAAGGGCAGGTTCAGGAGTGCCCGGGGATACTTCCTTTTTTCTTTGAAGCCATTCGAACTTTCCATCGAATCCTCCATATCACCCTCCATTTAGAAGTCAGGATAGGCCCTCCCGTCCTTATTTGTCACTCGCCATCGTTTTCTTAAGGCGCTCTTCCGGGGAAAGATAACGGACGACATTTCTCCTTTCAACGGGTAATATCAGAGAGATAAAGGTCATCGGCTTGTCCTCATAGACCTTATATCTCATCATCCCTTTGTTCTTCTCGATAATCTCTTTGGCTAACCTTAAAATTAATTCAACCGCCTCTTCTTGATGAGCGTTTGGCATTTCAGAGACAACGCCGGTCTCTTCATCCGGCTTCTCGTAACCCGCAGAAACGACCAGAACTTCGAGGTATCTTCCATCCTTTTGTAACTGGTCCCATTCTTGACCCTTCAAGGTTTCCATATTCAACAATCTTGTCAAGAATCCGATACTCCCGTCGGGAGGAACAGAAAGAAGCGCGTATTGAATGACGGAGTTTAAAATATATCTCAGCTGTTCATCCGGAAGAATCGTTTCTGGGAGGTCCTTCTCAAACTGTTTTTTGATGACCTTGATCCTTTTCTCTTCGAATTGCCTTTCATGCTTTTTGATCACTTCCTCGACAAGGGTGTTCACCGTATCCCTTTTCACCACAGGCGTACTGAAATTGATATAATCATTGAAACAGTCTATTAATGAAATCGTCTTTGCAATATCTTCGTTGACAATTTTGTAAAAATGCTCTCCTAATTCCCGATCCTTGAAATTCTCTCGCGAAAGAAAGGCAAAAGCCTGCATGGCGGAGAGGCTGGCTTTGATGCGATTAAACAGCTCAACGAAGTAAACGGGGAGGGAAAGTCGAGTTCTTCCATCAGAAGAGGTTTCGTGTTTGAAGACAGAGCCTTCGTTTTCCTCTTTGGTGAGGAACGAAGACAGAAAGCGTTTGTCATCCTCGGTGATGAAGAAAGTGCTTTCCATTTAGGTGTAAAATTATGCATAATTGATGCCAAGTTATGGAAATTACTGTAACTTACCATTGTCCCCGTGCTTTTTTAAAAGCATATATTTTTGGCAAGGCCAAAAATGACAAATTTTGTCATAATAGCTTAAAATTATTGGCACTCTCGTCACCGATCTTGCTACTCTCAGCCATTCGCCTTATGAAACTCAATTGCTTTTCTTCTGCAATCAGCAGCCACAGCTTTCAGGCTGCCAGTTCATTGCGCTAGAAAGGATCCCCCGCTGCTTTGCCCTGTACACCATGCGGTGCAGGGCTTTTTTCAGAATAGTTCCGGCGGGGTTTGACGCCCCGCCAAAATTTCTGACGGGGTTGACGCATCCTAAAGCCCTCACCCACCATTTCGATTACGAATTATGGACGGATAGGTGAATTTGATCTTTTGCTATATCCCTGTTAGATTAGGTCGAGACTAACGAGGAAATCATGTAGAGTTTATGGACTAATTACACAAGCCTATTCTTGGAAAATGTATTCCTTGATTCAAGAAAATCTCTTAAAGAAAGGACGGCAAGCGATGAAGGTTGTGGCATTTAACGGTAGTTCACGGAAAGATGGCAACACTGCCATCCTTTTGAATCTGGTGCTCGATGAACTGAAAAACGAAGGGATCGGGACAGAGCTGGTTCAATTGGCCGGCGAAATTCTATCCGGCTGTATCGCCTGCTACAAATGTGCGGAAAACAAGGATCAGAAATGCGCGGTGGTAAAAGATCGGCTCAATGAATATATCGCTAAGATGAAAGAAGCCCAAGGGATACTTCTCGGCTCTCCCACTTATATCGCAGATATGACAGCCAATATGAAGGCCCTCATTGAACGGTGCACGATCGTTTCGCGAAATAACGGAGACCTGTTCAGACGCAAGGTGGGAGCAGCCGTTATTGCCGTCCGTCGTGCTGGTTCCACCCATGTCCTTAGTTCAATGAACTATTTTTTCCTGCTCAACCAGATGATTGTCCCTGGTTCTAGTTACTGGAATATGGCCATCGGTCGAAACCCCGGAGAGGTGAAAGACGATGCAGAGGGCATCCAGACAATGAGAACCCTCGGCCAGAACATGGCCTGGCTCATCAAAAAAATCTACAGTTAGGCGTTATAGGTAATCTTCAACCCCTTAGGCTCCTCAGAGATGTTCGTCGCCGCCCTTCCCTGATGGATCTTCTATCTGAAAGCCGGTACTGCGCCCCCATGCGCTTGTCTGCCAATCGTCCGCACGATGCGATTCTATCACCCAAGGGGGAATGGGGATATGCATATGTTGGGAGAGAGAGTAGGCATAGGGCTCATACATTCTTCGAAGCTCTGAGAGTTTTTGCTCAACAGCCCTTCCCTCTCGAAGCTTCATCCCGGCTGTGCTGAGCGTGGACCGGAGGGCCTCCAATTTATCGGGCGGAAGTCTATCTTGCCGTGGCTTACGGGGTTGGCAACTGAATATTTGAGCGAGATCCACAATGGCGTGGCGTGTGATGGCAAAGGTCAGCTGGGCCTGACGTTCGCACGGACCCTCGATGGCAACAGTGACAAAGGCACTTGCATCCAGAATCGCCGTCAGGGCCTCGAGCCAGGACAGATTATCATGCTGGGAACGATAATACGCAAGCACCGGATAAGACAGATGACTTTCGAGCAATTCCGCCGACCATCGCTCCCACTCGTGAAAAAGCTGCCGGAGCTCTTCCATACCTCGGTCATGACTGTGCCGGCGCAACAACTCGCCCGCCGTAGGCGGCGAACCTGCCCGTGCGTCGAGTAACGAAATGTTTACTTCGCGCCGAGAAAAAGACTGATTCAAAACCGGGAGGTAGCCGATCACAAGTGCCAGAAAGCCGAATCCCATCCCCGCCTCGAAGGCGACAAGCCCTCTCCCAAAGGTCGTAATGGGCACCACATCTCCTATCCCGAGGGTAAAGAACGTAGTGCCACTCAAATAAAGATAAGTACCGAAGCTGACCGCCCCATACGGAGACTTGATGATGGAGCCCGACCCCCAGTGAACGAGTCCAAACCCAATGATCAGCCCGGTTGCCCAAAGCATCAACAGGACAATCAACGATAGCGGGCCGTAGAAACTTAAATAGGTCGCCTGCCGCTTACCCGCAAACAGCCAACGAATCATTCGTGCCCAGGACATCCAAGTAAATCGATAATAGATACGGGCGAGACTGACCTGGCGTGTCACGCGTCGGGGAAGAATTATTGTTTCGAAAGCATCCCCCAAAACGATCAGGATAAGAACCACACCAACCGCAGCGGATAGGATTGACATATGGCCTCCATAGGAACTTATCCCCCTTATCTGAAATCAAGCAAAGCCGCTCCTTTAACCATTTCCCCTCGGTGCAAAGCGCCCTTGGTAGATGCCATGAGAAGCTGCAAGGGTAAATCCTGGGGATAAATGTTTTGGGCCGACTGGAACTTTGATAAAGCGGCATCAAAGCGGCCGGCCTTGAAAAGCTCAATCCCCTCTCCGATGAAAGGTTCGATTTGGCTTTTGAGATGTCGCACGCCCGGAGGGTCATGATCGCATACTTCGACGATGCCTACCGGTCCCGAACAGCCTTTCAGAGTAGCCTCCCCAAGCTTCCGTAATTGATGACCGTGTCCGTTGGGAAGCTTACTGGCGACCTGATCCGTAATAAGCATATCGACGCCCAGCAACCTCGTGGCCTCTTCGAGGCGTTTGGCTAAATTAACTGTAAGTCCCATGACCGTAGAGTCCATCCGATCAGAGGCACCGATGGTTCCCAAAATGACCGGGCCTGTATGAAGGCCGATGCCGATCTGGATCGCATGGTCCGCGGATCGACCTTCATCACGATTGAAGGACGCGACGGTAGTCAGCATCCTCGCACCACACGTCACAGCTCTCTCCGCGGAGTCCACTCCTTCGAAAATACATAGGACTGCATCACCGAGGAATTTATCGATCACTCCTTGGCGTTCATCGACCACACGGGTGATCCGCTCGTAGAGCCGATTCACAAAGGCGATCAATTGACTCGGGGTGAACTGTTCGGACAAAGAAGTAAACCCTCTAATATCGCAACAAAGGATCGTTACCCACTGTTGGTCGGCCTCGCCCAAACGTATCGCTCCCAACCCTTTGCTGGCGATACGGCGAAGATAAGCGGGAGGAACGAACCGTTCAAACGTGTTCTTCGCCTCGTGAATCGCCTGCTCCAAAGATCGAAAATGGAGAGCAATGGCAATGGTCAAGAAGATCGAGAGCCAAATGGAGGCAAACCACAGAACGCGTTCCTCTGTTAGAAACGTCATGCCTGCGGCGAGCAGCGAATCATTAAGCCCTCCCAAAAACCAAATCAGCAACCCAATGATGACAGGAATTAAGACCTCTTTCCGCTCCCTAAACCGCGCCGGTCTTGCGATGATGAGTGCGGTGTACAATATACATGCCACCAGACAGAAAGATTGAACAAGGACTTTAAGAAGCCTAGACTGGGGCCTCCAAAAATCGACAGAGATAGGGTCGCGTTCCAGAGGAAGCGCAAAGAACAAGGGTCCTTTCCCCAGAAGGGCCGAAACGGCTAATAGAATACCTACTCCGGTCATGATCCAAGTGAGTGGCCGTGGTCTTTCATTAAAGAGTTCTAAAAAGAACCAGAACCACGTGGCCGGCAAGAGAGCTAAGGAGGCGTAAAGGATTCTATACCCCAAGAGGACGGACTCGGGCGATCTCTGAAGTCCCCAAAAAACCCATCCTAAGAAGGCGAAGGTTATGAAAACATAAAAGAAAAATAGGCTCCGCAGAGGGCGGTAACGGTAGTAGATGATTGAGATGACCAAACACAGAATGGCAAGGATGGCATTAGCGGTTAAGCCACAAAGAGGTCCAATGCTTAGATGGGGGATGAAATCGGGCAGCATATTGGAGCCTCCTGATGGAGAAAAGGGTGTTCGTTCACATCAATAGAAGTTTACTAAATCTGGCTTGGAGGGTCAATAAGAAATCTGTCCTTGCCCTACAGTTCTTGTAGTCTGCCTATAATTTGAGAAGAGTCCCGCCTGGACGAGCTGCTGGAAGAGGCTTCAGGGTCGGGAGAAAGAAGAACGGGGTTGTACGAAGAAATCTATCTCGGATACTTCACAGAAATGTGATGACTACGATCTCGGGTTTGGTATCAATGCGCATGGGAGGTCCCCAGGTGCCCGCGCCGCTGGAGGTATAAACCAAGAGGTCGCCAAACCATTTCAGCCCGTAATCGTAACCCCCGTAGACCTTGGAAGTAATAAACCGGAAGAGGAAGACCTGACCCTGGTGAGTGTGGCCTGAAAGTTGGAGTGAGATCCCCTGCTCCCTGGCAACCTGCAGATGGAGAGGGGTATGTTTCAACAAAATACTGGGCTGATGAGGGTCAATCCTCATCCTTTGTAAAATCGTCCGGAAATCCTTTTCCCTTCTCGAATCCCTGTAATCCACTCCAATAATCTGCAGGCCATCCAGCTCAACCTTTTCGTTATATAAAACATGTATCCCGGCATGGCGGACAGCCTGGAGGTATGGGGTGTTGTCAAAAAACTCTTCATGATTCCCGGTAATAAAATAGGTACCAAAGGGAGCGGAGATTTTCGAAAAGGGTTCGATCGTCTTATTTAGATCGACTGCCACACCGTCATAGAGATCACCGCCAATGAAAACAATGTCCGGATGCAAGTTCTTCACTTCGGCGGCAATCTGTCGGGCAAACCCGTAGTTTCTTACCTGGCCTAAATGCGTGTCGCTCACCCAGACAGCCGTTTTATCTCTCCAATAATCTGGCAAATGACGAAGCTGAATGCTGATTCGCGTAATGCGAACCGTACCCGCGTTGATAAATCCGTACAGGCTTGCCACCAGGGCCAACCCGATCAGAACTTCAATCAATATTTTTTGATCCAGGGGAAGGTGAAATAATTTAGCCAGACCGTAGAAGATCCAGCAAAGAATGGAGGCGAGAATAAAAAGATAGAAAATCCCTAACCAGGATGCCGCAGTCGTGTAAAGGCATCGGACCAAAAAATTAGAATAGCGAAATGCAAGGAAGGAGGTCAGGACAAGGCTCACGGATAGCAGACCCAGGACAACTCTCAAGGTCAAGAGCTTCGCAGGGGCCGCCACTCCGAGAAAGCGCACCAGGGTCCTGTACAAAAACCAGTGTCCCAAAAAAAGGATCGACTGAACAATACTGACAAACAGGACAAAGCGCATAAAAGTCTCAACATTATAATGGATAAAACTCTGATTCGCCATTCATCCTCCTATTGCGAAGTCTTCGAACCGACTTTCAGACCCCCACAAGCTCGAACCGGCATCCCATTGCTATTTCCATTTTTTGAAATATGGTGTATAGAAGTTATAAATTTAGGAGGTTGATGATGAAACTTCACGTGGAATGGTTGATCTTTGCTTCGGCCGTCTTTCTGATAAACCATGCTGCCCAGGCTATTGAGATAGGTGAAATTCCTCCAAAGGTGGAGCTAAAAGAAAAGCTGGGAGGTCGTCTGGATGGAAAGCCTTGGAGCAGCGAAGAGTTACAGGGGAAGGTTTATGTCCTTTTTTACGTCGATCCGGATGAAAAGGATACGAACAATGATGCCAGCGAGGCTCTGGACAGAGAGAACTTTCCAGAAGATAAGTTTCAATCGGTTGGGATCATTAATATGGCCGCCACCTGGCTTCCCAATTTTGCCATTTCTTCTGCCCTTAAAGAGAAACAGAAGCGTTATCCTCGAACCATTTATGTGCGGGATTACAAAAAGGTGTTGGTGAAAGCCTGGAAGCTCGCCGACGACAGCAGTGACGTTCTTGCCTTTGACAAGAAAGGGAGATTGATCTTCAGAAAAGACGGCAAGCTCACTGCGGAAGAGATTCAGACGCTCATCAAGGTCATCCGCGATCATCTGTAATTTTTCGTCCATTTTTGGTTCTCTGTAAATGGTGTGAATGTGGTCCTGTCCATAAAAGAGTTGGCTCTATCGACTAAAGGGAGATGACTGGATAAGGAGATGGGATGCCAATAGAGATTTTAGATTTCAGGTTGCCGCAGGTGAGGGTATGGAGAAGGAGAAAATTAGCCATAGAACCGGTAGCCTAAGAGAGGAATGAGAAAAGAGACCTATGTCGTGGACGATTTTAGGCATCGCCGCCGCGTTGTTGACCATGTTCGGGTTTGTTCCGCAGATCATCAAGATGTGGAAAACCCATTCCGTCAAGGATGTGAGTGGATTAACACTCGTTCAATTTGCCGCAGGGGCCGTGTTATGGATGTTGTACGGCATACATCTCCAAGATTTTATTGTGATTGGTGCAAATGCCATATCTTTATCTATACTCTTAATCGCCTTGGGATTTTATCTGAAGCTAAATCAGGGGATTCAACGCGATTAATCAAGATTGAGGTCCAGATCGATCTTATCGAGGCATCCTCAACCTAATCATTCGATGTAGCGTTCGCGCCATTTTTTCTTTGTTGATCCTTGAGAATTTCGGTTAGCATTCCTGCGTTGGACGAGGCCCAAGGGATTCTTTCCTGCCTGGACAGCGTCAAATCCCAGCAGGGTGAGTTTGAGCTGATCGTCGTCGACGGCGGTAGTATTGATGGCACGGTTGAGGTCGTCCAGCCACATGCCAGGGTGATCCACAGCCCGCAGGGCCGCGCCGTTCAGATGAATTCCGGGGCACGCCAGGCTACCGGTGACGTATTCCTTTTCTTGCACGCCGATTCCTGCCTCCCTCCACGCGCCTTTCCCCTTCTGGAAAGGGCTCTGGCCGATCCCCGGATTGTCGGTGGTACATTTACGTTGAGATTTAACAGCCAAAGACTCCGCCTTCGGGTCATTGCTTTCTTCACCCGGTTTAACTTTCGATATTTCCACTATGGGGACCAGGGGATTTTTGTGAGGAGGTCGGTGTTTGACCACATGAGCGGATTTTCAGAAATACCTTTCATGGAAGACGTCGATTTCCTGCGACGACTGCACAGGACCGGCCGGGTAACACTGCTCAAGCGGCCGATGACGACTTCAGCCAGGCGGTTCTTGGACCGTGGCGTCCTGCGACAGCAACTGATGAACATTGTCCTGGTGATTTTTTATCTTCTGGGAGCCAAGCCGGAAACCCTTAAGAAATGGTACGGGGAATAGGGACGTGATGGCCAAGAACTTGCTTAAAATTAGGAATGGCGAGAACCCGTGAAGAAAGGCTTGACGTCTTTACAGAGTTCCTCCGGAGAGATGACACACAGCACTTCATCGTGAAGTTTTTCGAAATAGCCGATATCGTTGGTATGCCACGGAGGAATGATCATTCTGGGACAAAACCTCCCATAGACCCATGACCGAGCCCCATCGCTATTTCCGGAAAACAGGGAAAGATTGAAGCTGAGGATATGACTTTTCAAATATTGAAAGACCCTGATCAGGCCCTGAGAAAAATCGGTCCAGTCTTCGGTCCTCACCTCATCGACCGTCGATCGATTGGAAAAGAGGATGAGGATCTCTCCAAATATGCCACGGGGTGAAAAAGCCGTTAAGAAATAAACATCCCCTTGATGGCCGATATATCTTTCCCCCCTCTTGATCTCTTCCAGCAGAAAACTCTCCCAGAAAGAAGGAACACCCTCATCCCGATACCGAATGATCCCATCGAGCACCGTTTTGTGTGAACCTGGGGGAACATTCTCAACGAGGATCTGGATATGGGGATGGAACAATCCTGCTCCCGACGAAGGAAGGTAATTCCAGTTGATAGAACTGTATTGAAAATCGGGCTGGCTCTTTACAATCCTTTGGATCCCTTCTTGTGCCGCCAGAAAGCCGTCCCTTAACATCTCAACGGAGAATTGATCGGGATAGAGGAAATGCTCTTCGCAGAGAACAATCACCCAATTGTACCGCGCATAAGGAAATGCATTGGGAAACAACCAGGCCCTTCCTCTGCGGATTCTCCCCTCGGAGGCGATCTCAGGCAAAAGCTTTGGGGTAGATGAAAGGATTTGATCCGCGCAGAAGGGACAGATTTTCTTTGAAGCCTCTAGCATTTCTGTGGAAATGACGACTTCAGGATACTTTCGACGGTAGGGAAGAATCCGAGACCTATGCCCGGTCAGATCATCTCTTCTTATCTCAAGGGAAATCGATTTTCTCGAAAATCCCTCCTTTGGATCAAGGAACCAGGATTGATCTTCTTTTTTGAAAAATTGAATTCCAGCCATCTTTGTCCACCACGATCTTCATTACGAGGTTCCGGGACTGCCCTGGAGCCCTATGGCATCGGCCACTTCCTGCATCCCCTTGATGGTATCCTCAACCAGCTCATCCAACCCCACTCCCAGCATGGATGCCCCTTTTTCGATGATCGACCGATCTACTCCCGCTGCAAATCGCTTGTCTT
>DATHCH010000218.1:0-15507 GCA_035319625.1 Thermodesulfobacteriota bacterium | reverse complement strand
CAACGCAGATGACCGTTCCCATTTTTTCAATATGGGTCGGCCTTCCTAGGGGACCGATGATATCCTGGATGGAATCGCCCACATTGAAGGTTCTCAGGAGGGCCGTGGACTTTCCGACCACTTGAAAGATCAAGTCGATGGTCCCGCCAGCCGGATCCGTTCCTCCCATCGTCAAAGGAATTCTCTCACCAGTCTCGTTGGCCTTTAACACAACGAACTGTCCTGGTTTTGCCTTCCGGGCAATTCTGGGTGCCTCGACTTTGAGATGGCATACCGTCTTCTCGGCCATTTCTCTTTTGTATGTAATCTTATGCAAGCTCCTCCCCCTTTCTGACAAATCTTTTATAAGGTTTATCCAATTTCCCTAAGTGATATAATTGAACTGAATTTAAATGTCAAATTTTTATCACGCTCCCGTTGCCTCAGAATTTCACTTGACAGACGCTGAAATTTAGTTCATAAATGGAAATATCTGAACTTTTTGAGTTCTTGAGATCTCCCAGGCGCTTTTCAGAAAGTCCACGGAGTTTGAAACGGATGAAGGAGAAAGAAGATGAATTTAAAACTTTATGTAGGAAATCTCCCCTTCGGAGCTTCAGAAGAAGACCTCCGGAAGCTCTTCTCTGAAGCAGGAGCAGTTCAGTCCGTCAAAATTGTTACCGATTCTTATTCAGGGAGGTCCAGAGGATTCGGTTTTGTCGAGATGGCCTCCCAAGTGGAGGCGGAGAAGGCGATCTCCGTCGTCAATGGAAAGACCTTTATGGACCGGACCTTGATCGTCAGCGAGGCCAAGCCTCAGAAAAAAAGGGGTGGCGAGTTCAAAGGCAGAAGGGATAGCAGCAGATAACCCGATTTAAGAAAGGGGAACCTGTCTACTGCAGATAGAGGTGAGGTCATTGGAAGTTAAAGTTCAAGATAACCAGATTGAGAATGCGATTAAATCCTTAAAGCGCCAACTCGCCAGGGACGGAATCTTAAAGGAATTGAAGAAAAGAAGGTCCTACGAAAAACCCTCCGTAAGAAAGAAAAGAAAACAGCAGGAGGCGAGGAGAAGAAGGCAGAGAGCGGCTCGCAGATTTTCAAGATAAAGAGTTCTTCTCTACCATTCTTCAGCAGGCGAGGAGACTAACTCATTCTTCCCGGCGGGTTCATGGCGATCAGGAGTTTTCCTTCTTCTGTCTGGAGAAGACCTTTTCTGGAAAGCAGGGCGATCGCCTCTGAGGAAAATGCTCCAACATCTTTAAAGTCAAGGATGACTTTCTGTATCTTAACGTTTAAAACCCCCTTCAACCTCTCTACCAACTCTCTTGCTCCCTCCCGATCCATCGATCCTTCGAGTCTGACGAATAGGGTTTTAAACCGCTCGTTATAAATAGAATAGAGTTTGAGCGTATCGGTTGCTTTTTGACCAATCCGAAGTTTCTTCTCTGCAATTTTCTCCCCCACCCGCTGAATCAAGTCCCGGGTATTCTGGAGAGGGATAGTATCGTTCATCCTCTGCAAAATTCGTGAAAGGCTTGGAAGATAACCCTCCGGTGTCCTCTGCGCAATGCTTCGGTAGGCGATATTCGAAAGGACCCGAGTGAAGAATCGTTGTTGGGGATGGCAAACCCTCTTAAAGATGGAACCCCAGGAATAGCCCTCTTTGCATGCCCAATTAAATCCTCGCTGAAGCGTCTCTTCGGTCATCAATCTCGGTTTGAAAACTACCGTGGCCCCATTATATTGACCCCAATCCTTATGCAGGAGTCTGCCCTCCAACTCCATCCTTTGAAACAAAGCCGTCCCGGGCAAGGGGGTGAGAATGAAGAAACTGGGCAATTCAATTCGATTCCGTTCACAAAACCGAAGCGTCCTTTCAAAGACCCCTTCATCATCATGATCCAATCCAAAAATGAACCCGGCCACGATCAAGATGTCGTGGTCGTGAACGGCTTTCATGGCTTCCTCAAATTGGTGGACTTGATTAAAGCTTTTATTCACATCCTTCAAGTTTTCCGAAGAGAGGGATTCGACCCCGATGAATAGAGAGACGCAACCGCTTTCTGCAGCAAGCTTCAGAAGCTCGGGGTCCCGGGTCAAGGTCATACTGGCCTGGCTGGCCCATTTCTTTTTGAGGGGCTTCAATCGCGTGAAGAGCTCCTTAGCATAGCGGCGGTTCCCGGTGATATTGTCATCGATGAAAACAAGAAAATCCCCTTCTAACCGCTTCACCTCTTCAATCACTTCATCCACCGGCCGACAGCGATAAGTCTTTCCAAAAAAATGGGTAACATGGCAAAAATCACATTGATGAGGGCACCCTCGGGTCGTCTGGACACAGTTGATCGTCATGTAAGCTTCTTTGTGAAGGAGTTCAAGCCTCGGAAAGGGAAGTTTTTCCATCGAGCAGAAGGACTCTGCCTGGTAGAAAGGTTTGAGGCATCCTTTCCTAAAATCTTCAATCAGCCCTTCCCAGACATTTTCCGCTTCGCCGATGACCACGGCATCCACATGCTCCTTGGCCTCGAGGGGAAGGCTCGAGGCGTGAGGCCCGCCCATGACGACCGGGATCTTTCTCTCACGAAACCTCTGCGCAATCTCGTAGACTCTTGGGGCATGCATCAACATTCCGGTCACGCCGACCAGATCCACGTCTTCTTCAAAGTCAACGGGCTCAATATTCTCATCCGTGATTTGCACTTCGACACCCGGAGGAGTAAGCGCAGCGAGCGTGGTCAGTGTGAGGCGGGCAAACCAGATGTTCTTGATCACCTTTTGTGAATGGCTGATGTAAGGGTGGTCATAGGCTGGATCGATCAATCGAATTTTCAAACAGGGTCTCCCATGAAACGATCCCTTCTGCGGTGAAACAGGTGACGAGAGGGGATAAAAAATGGCGAGGGTGTGTCTGCTCTTATTTCATATAACTTAATTACTGGGGGATGTCAATGAATTTCGACTCTATTCAGGGTTCTCCGACACATTGTAGTAGTTTGCCTTGCAGGAATCCCTTAAAAAGGTCAGAGATTCTCTGACTTCATCAAAGGATTTCTTCAAGGTTCCGTACTTTGTCTCCAGATCCCTGTTCAGGGCGAGGGCTTCCTCCAATTTGGATTGCAGCTCTCGATTTTCCTCGGAGAAAAGAGAGGCCTCTCTTTCTCTCAACTTTCCTCTGATTTTAGCGACCTCATTTTGTTCCATCTGGGACTCCAGGTCGCGAATTCGGTCCAAGGCTTCCTCTCTTTCTCGAGTGGCCTGGGTCAAAGCTTCCCTCATCTCCCTTAGTTCCTGTTGAAGGGCTTTGATTCTCTCCAAAGCGTCTGCATTCTCCTCCTGGAGGTAGATCGACTCAGACTGGGACTCTTTGAGTCTCTGATGCTCTCTGCTCAGGGTCTCCACTTGATGACGTAATTCTCGATTATCCTGGGTCAATTGATGCATGCTCTTTTTGTAAGAAGCCAGGTCCATCTCCAGGGCCCTCTTGGTCTGGCCCGACGCGAGAAGCTGAGCATGAAGGTCTTCGATCAGTTTCAGAACATCCAGACCCTGTTCAACCTCGACCCCTTTCTTGGAAGATTCGAAGATCACCTTCCTCTCTGCCTGTTTCTCTAACGTTCTCACCTCCGGCATGGGCTCGGGATGGTCTTCCTCCAGGATCTGAGGCTCTACTTCCGATGGTGAAGGAAGGGGTTCCTCCAGCTTTCTGATCTTCGGCATCTTTTCAGCAACATTCGTATCGAACCCGTCGGCTGTGATCACCTGACTCCTTGGCTTCATCCTGTATCCTCCTCAGCCATCCGGCCCTCCTTCCCCCAACTCTCTGATAAGGGGGAAGAGATCACCTGATTCGTTCTCTCATGTATTCATCCATCACCCTTAGCATCTCGACGATCTTCTCCACTTCAGTCTTGACCCGGGTCACCTCTTCCAGAACTCGACTGGCCTTCTTCAGGTCGAGTTCCAGGGCGGACCGCACGGTCAAGGAAGAACGAAGCTCAGAATAAAGCGTATCGATTCGTTCGGTCAGATCATCCTTTTTGAGTTCCTCCACAGGCCTCCTCAAAGGAGAGAGGGAGCGGGCTTCTGCAACATCCCAAGGTTTTCCAATCGGCTCTTGGTTCAGTGTGTTGGGGAATTTCTGTGCAACGTTGTTGGTGAATTCATCCGACATGATCAGCTCCTTTCAGTTCCAGTATTTCATCGATCAGGCTCTGTACATCCACTGCACCCTTTGACGATTGGGCGAAAAGGAAGATCGGGGTCCCTTGGCTCGTAGCCTCTGCAATCTTTGTATCCTGGCGGATCACCGTGCTGAGGAGGTATTTGTCGTAGTGGGTTTCCAGCGCCTTCTTCGAACGTTTGCAGATTCGATGGGATTCATTGTAACGGTTCAGGAAGATGAAGATATTCTCAAAGACAAAGGAAAAATCCTCTTCGATCGTGGAGAGGGTCTCGAAAAGAATCTTGAGTCCATGGTAGGAAAGGAAATCGGCTAAGACGGGGATGATGAGATCATTGGAGGCGAGGATCGCGTTGAGGTTCAAAAGTCCGATGCTGGGTGAGGCGTCCATTACGATCAGTTCATACTGTTTCTCTACGGAATTGATAAGCCTCCTCAATCGAAACTCTCTTGAATTCATCGAAAAGAGTGAGAGTTCAACGGGCGAGAGGTTGAGGTTTGAGGGAATGATATCCAACGTCGGGAGGTCGGTTTTGACGATGATCTTCTCCATGTCTTCCTTTTCGATGAGGGCACTGAACAGGGTTTTGGGAAACTGTTGACTGTTGAGGCCCAGGCACTGTGTGAGGTGGCCTTGTGGGTCCAGATCGATCATGAGCGTCTGGACTCCCATCTGGGCGAGGCGAAAGCCATAAGAGGCAGAAATCGTGCTCTTCCCTGTCCCCCCTTTGAAGTTGAGAAAGAGTTGTTTTCGGATGGACTTGAGGAGGGAAGGAAGGCCCAAGTAGTTCCGATACCTGCTGACATCCTCTGGACTATAATAGCGCTCCCGGCTGGAATCCCTCTTTGCGGGAGGAAAAATTCCCTTTGCCTCTTTCTCAAGGAGATCGTTTTTCGAAATCCCGAGGAGCTTGGAAAAGGCCGTCGGCGAGTAGACGGTATCTCCCAAGATCTGAGCCTTTTGAATAAGGGGTAACGAGTGAGTCGCCATCGATATTTTTTCCGTCCTCAGTCTTGTTTCATATGAGAGGCCCTTTTTCTCTTCAGCGGGCTGGCCGCTATCTTCTCTAAAATTGCTTTAACCCATCCTCGGAGACTTTCGTCTGAATCGGTCAAGGCCTCTATCAGGCGATCTTCGCTCTCGTCCGGATAAACCGTCGTCAGAGAAAATAGAGCCGCCCTTCTCACCATTGGGTCGTGATCTCTTGACAGTTCCACTAGGATAGGTAAGGCACCCTCGATTTGTGCCCACCCTAACAAGGTGGCTACTTTCCGTCTCACCCAGGTCGATTCATCGCTCAAGCATTGGAGCAGGATGTTCGCATCGATTTTCTGCTGATATTGAAACATGCCTCGAAGGGCAGTGATCCTAACCCTTGGGTCGCTGTCTTTAAGATATTTTTTTAACAAAGGAGAAATGATGGAACCTCGAAATTTGATAAGGGACTGGAGCGCTTCAGCCCTCACCCTCGGGTCCCGATCAGATAAAATCTCTTGAAGGACGGACAGGGGAATGGAGGGGTAGGTTTTCTCTAAATAGTATTTTATCGCCAATATTCTCACCTTCGAATCGGGGTTCTTTAGATCCGCTTTCGCCTGTTTTAGAATGGCTTCAGAGGAGAAGCGCTCCGAAATATTACGTTCAGGAGGAGAAGAGAGGGCACCCGCCGTTTTTGCAGTATCACCGGAATCATAGGATGAAAAAGCTTCGGCGAAGTCGGATCTCTCACATCCAGTTGATTTTAAGTAAGCCAATCGAAACCGGTCTGCCACGTTACCTTTCCTCTCCAACACTGGGACGCTTTAAAGGAGATTACCCTTTGAAATACTCCTTAAATTCAAGCTTCAACTGTTCAGAATATTTCTCCAAAAGCATATCCAAAGCCTCCCTGACATAAACGGACTGGGGGACCTTGGTCTTTTCAGATAATCTCTTCAAAGCCTCCATTTGTTCATCCTTAATGTACATGGTTCGCGCAACCATTTTCTGTGTCAACAAAGCCCCCTATATTTAATTTGAAACACAATATAATACAATATGTTTAGGCTGTCAAGGACAAAATACGAAACAAAATAGCGAATTTCCGTTTCAAATTCAATGAATTATAATTTTTCATGGATTTCCCGGTAATTTCGAGATTTCCTCCAGTACTCTGCTTGTTTTAGCCTTGGGGACCTCAGTCTTCGCCCTCAGTTTTTCAGAGCTTCCTCCTCAATTTCCATTTTTTTGATTGACGCGCTGTTCAGGAATCTGAGACATTTCGCCTATCGGAGGAATTACTCACCTTTCATCCATCCAACGATAAGTTTCTTCTGAAAATGTGCTTTCTTTCAACCCATTAGCCTTGACGGTTTCACGCGGCAAATCCATTCCCTTAGATTCAAGCCGATTATAAGAAATCCAGAAGTCCCTGAGAATCACTTCAATCTTTCTTTGAGATCGGTGTTATCAAAATGGCGTGTAGCCGTTTTTCAGGGTATTTTCTCTGAAAAAAGACTTGACATTTAAAAAAGAATTTTTCATAATGGGGCCATAGTAAGTTGTAAGGAGTAGTTGTTTGGATCGCAAAAAAAGCCACAAAAGTCTGAGTTCATGCTTTTGTGGCTTTTTAGTTAAGGCCAAGGGCCATTACAACTTACGGCAGTTCAAAGAAGAGGGGAGGTGAGTTGTAGTGGCCAAAGGTCGTGTCAAATGGTTTAACGAGAAGAAGGGCTATGGATTCATTTCGAGAGACGACGGCGGTGACGTATTTGTCCACTTCTCAGCCATCAAGAAGGATGGATTCAAAACCCTTTACGAAGGCGACGAGGTAGAGTTCGAGATTTCAGAAGGTCCAAAGGGCCCGCAGGCGACAAACGTAACGGTTTTGGCTTAAGTTGTATTTGGTTAAGGTGAAGGGAAAAGAGACCCCAGTTTTACCTGGGGTCTCTTTTTTGTCTGAAAGGAAAACCCATCCATGGGAGAGATCAAATCCAGCTTAGAACTCGCGATGGAGAGAACAAAAAAGTTTGCCATCTCCGACAAGGAAAGAGAAGAGATGAGGCAAAAGGAGGTACTGCAGAAGGCCGCCAGCCTCTTTCATCGGTACCGCGACGGACTTCTCTCCTTGCACGAAATTCTGAAGCAGATCGATAAAATGGAAAAGAGGACAGCGACCACCGTGAAAGAACTTCTTCTCTCTCAATGGATCGATGCCCTCTCTCTCGACGACGAAGAGGAAAAGATCTTTAAAGGGGTTGAATTATTGGAGCAGAGAAATATTGACGAGGCGAAGCAAGAGTTTCGCTCTTTGCTCTCCCGATATCAAAGGGAAAAGGAAAAGATCAAGGAGAAGGCGAGGCTCCAATTGATAGAAGATCTGCGCAAAGATGGGATCTGCGGAAGCGCGGTCGAGCCGAAGTTCGAAGGGAACGAACTCTGGGAAAAAGAAAATGAAGGATTGAATCACTCCTTTAAGATGGCGTTGGAGAAAATCAAAGAGCAATTGAGGGTTCATAAATAAGCGAAGAAGCTCTGGCGGATCAACTCGAAGTTCTGAAGCACCCTCTCCTTCCCTACCACCATCTCTCCGTGACCTGGAAGCAAAAGCTCTGTATCCAAGCGGGACATCCGTTCAATACTATCCTTGATTGCTTTGGAATTGCCTCCCTGGAAGTCTGTCCTTCCGATGCCCCCATTAAAAACGAGATCGCCAGTGAAGAGGACCTTTCTCTCAGGCCAATAGATCGAAAGCGAGCCAGGGGAGTGACCCGGGGTTTGGTAAATATGAAAGGTCGACTTCCCCAAATCGAGCTCCCCCTCCTTCAGGTAGAAGTCGACTCGAAATTCAGGCACGGGTTTCCCCATCATTTCAAAGAGGAGTTTTCCATTCTCCTTAAGGTAGCGCGCCTCCTCTTGGTTCATCGCGATCTTGACCCGTCTGTCCTTAAAGGCCTCGAGGCCTTCAACATGGTCCGGATGAGAATGGGTCACGATGATGAGATCGATTCCCTCTCCAGAAATCCCATCTTCTTCCATCTGACGAAAGAGATTGGGAATATGACGGGAATGACCAGGATCGATGAGGACCGTCACCTCTCCCCGGATCAAATACGTGTTACAGTTATTTTCATAAGCACTTTGCCAGAGGTAGGCATAGAGGTCTCTTTCAAGTTTCATCCAATCGAGCTCCTTCTCATTTTCTCAACCTCCTGAGTCGCGTTCTCTTCTTCCATTAAATGATGGAAGGACAGTTGTCAACAAAAAGTTGAAGTTTCCATGTCCATAAATTATAGTATAGTGATGGTGTCCCAGATGGGGAGGCAGACCATGCTGGTCAAACAATATGAGGTTGGTAATTTTGCAGTATTCTGTTATCTGGTTGGAGACGAGGAAAGTGGGGAAGGATTGTTCATTGATCCTGCGGACGATGCCAAAAGGCTTCTCGCGGAAGCGAAATCCCATGGATTAGATAAAATTAAATATATCGTCAACACCCATTCTCATGTGGACCATATCATGGGGAACGCCGAAATGGCAAAAATAACCGGAGCCAAGATCGTCATCCATGAAAAGGACGCAAGAGATCTGGTTCGAGTCCCTCCCTATCTGATCGAGATGTTCGGCGCCACACCCTCTCCTCAAGCCGACATCCTGGTCAAAGAGGATGATGCCATTCAGGTGGGCCATATTAAACTGAAAGTGATCCACACACCAGGGCATTCCCCGGGAGGAATGTCACTCTATTTAGACGGAATGGTATTTACGGGCGACACCCTCTTTGTGGGCTCGGTGGGCAGAACCGATTTCCCCGGAAGTTCATGGGACGTACTGGAGGCCTCGATCCGGCAAAAACTTTATGTCCTACCCGGAGAGACAAAGGTTTTCCCCGGCCATAATTACGGATCCGCATCCAGCTCAACCATTCAAAATGAGAAGCGATATAATCCCTTTGTCCGTGGATAAAGCCCGAATCCTGCTTCGCCCTAGACGATTATACACCCGGCCTTTTCGAGAAAGCTTCTTCTCCGGAGGCTCAATACTCGAAGCACGGGCGAAGCATCCCGTAGGGATCAGTTCGAAATAGTCTAAACCCTAAACACGAAACTCTAAATCCTAAGCAAATCCAAATTCTAAAGTTTGAAAGATTACACGGTCTTCGTTTTGTGCTTTCGATATTTGAGTTTGTTTAGAGTTTAGCGTTTAACATCTTTGTCTGGGATTGGTCCTTAACGGATTCTTCGCCCGATTTTCGAATTTCGGATTTATCAGCAACCATGCTCAAACGTCATACTCGTTGGTTCGTCGTTTTGTCATTTTTTCTCATCCTTCTTCCCGTTGCCTATCTTCTTTTGGTGCCCGATCTTGCAAGACTCAAAAAAGACAATCCAAAGAAAACGGCACTCATGGAATATCGAGAGAGGGCATCCAGAGAAAAGAGGAGACGATACAGGATGGATCAGAGTTGGGTGCCTTTTTCCAAAATATCCCCTTATCTCATCAAGGCCGTCCTTATCGCAGAAGATGATAAATTCTGGAAGCATGAAGGCTTTGATTACGAGGCCATGCAGAAAGCTCTTGAAAAGGACATCAAGGCTAAGAAATTCAAGCTTGGAGGGAGTACCATCACCCAACAACTGGCAAGAAATCTTTACCTTTCTCCTGAAAAGTCCCTGATCAGGAAAATCTCCGAGGCCATCATCACCTGGAGAATGGAGAAGGTTCTTTCAAAAAGAAGGATCCTCGAACTCTATCTCAACGTGGCGGAGTGGGGAGAGGGAATATTCGGAGCCGAGGCCGCTTCGAGATACTATTTTGGAAAACCTTGTTCTCAACTGACTCCTGAGGAAGCCGCCAGGCTGGCATCCGTCCTGCCGAATCCAAGAAAATACAACCCAGTCGGAGATCAGCGATATGTGATCAACCGATCCAACCTCATCTACGGCATTATGATACAGAGGGGAATTGTCATCCCGGAGTATGAAGAGGGGACAGAAAGCTTAGAATCCTCCTCTCCGGAGGGACCAGTCTGTACCGGTCCACTCTCGAAGGAAGAGGGAGGAATAAAGGACAAACAATAAGTAAAGGATGATCCAATTAGGTTTAGCAAAAAAGAATCTCCTCGTCACAGGACTCCCGGGCGTGGGCAAAACGACTCTGGCAAAAAAACTTGCGGAAGCGCTGAAGAGTCTTCATCCGGTTGGTTTTTGTACGGAAGAGATAAGAGAAGAAGGTGAAAGAAAGGGATTTGATCTGGTCAGCCTTGAAGGAAAGAGAGGACTTCTTTCTCATAAAGGGATCAGAAGCCCTCAGAGAGTTGGTCAATACAAGGTGGATATCAAAGGCTTTGAAGATTTTCTTGACTCGATTTCATTTTTCAACCCCCTGACCCGTCTCATTATCATTGATGAGATCGGAAAGATGGAATGTCTCTGTGACCAATTCATAAAACTCTTGGAAGAAATTCTTGATTCTGAAAAATGGGTGATTGCAACGATCGCCTTGAAAGGGAGCGGATTGATCGAAAAGACAAAGAAAAGACAGGACATTAGGCTCTTTGAGATAACTCAAAAAAATAGGGACCCTTTATTTTCAGAAATCTTGAAAGAGGTGAAAATCGGAAATTGAAGCAAGGATCTGAAGAAAGGATTGATGTCATTGCTTATTCCGGCTACCGAGGCGAGGAGACTCCCAGGACGATCCTTTTGAATTGGAAAAGAATCGAGGTTGTCGAAATTTTGAGGCAATGGGTTGAAGAAAGATCTGACAACAGGAAAACAAGAAGGTTCTACCAGATCCGAGGAAGTGACGGGGACATTTATACGATATATTATGATGAGAAATCCATACAATGGTTTCACATCAATAGCGAGTGAGAGGGTCTCTTTCGTGAGGATGCTGCCAGTCTTCATTCTTTCTCTTAGCCTACTTTCCAGCACCAAACCGCGGTCATTTCCCTCACCCGTCTGAGGCAAACGTTTTATCGTCTGCCCGAAGACTCGAACGTTTTTCATCGGAGGGTCTTTACCGAAGCGGTTGATGAATTAGGACATACTTATGGATTGGAACATTGCGGAAACCCACGATGTGTGATGTTCTTCTCAAACAGCATCGTGGAGACAAACAGGAAAGGTTCGGAATTCTACAAAAAATGCATAAGCCTTCTCCATCTTTCCCAATAATTCCTCTTTCGGAAGGCATCCTTAACCTCTTGTATTTCTTATGGCTTTCAAGGGGACAGAGGAGGGATACCGCATCTCGTTTTGCAAAATATTGGGTTTCTCCGGTTGACTTTCCGCAGCCCTAATCATTATATTTTATTAAATAGGTCCTGCAACACATCTGTTTAGAAAAAAGGAGGAAAAGGAGATGAAAATAAATCGTTATTTTACTTTTGTCGTGGCGGCAATTTTTTTGGGGGGGTTCGTGGTCGGATGCGGACATCGAAGGGACACCATGTCGATGGCTGAGAAGATATTCATCAAGAAGATCGATAAAACCGCTAAGAAGCTCGATCTTAACGAGGATCAGAAGGCAAAGTTGGAGGGGTTAAAGGCCGAAGTTCGAAAGAACTTCGAGGAAGGCCAGAAAGAAAATAGGGAAGCCTGGTTGAAGATCAAAGAGGAAGCAGCCAAAGAAAATCCCGACATCCAAAAGATGACTTCTCTCCTCCAGGGAATGCTTCGCGAGGAGACCCAACGCTTTAATAAAGCCTTTGATTTGTTGCTCGGCTTCCAGAACAATCTGAATGATGCTCAGAAGAAAAAACTCGCCCAGATGATTTCGGAAAAAGTGAAGAAATGGGATTGAAGTAGGAATTCTTGTACCCTACTCAACCCCCGATATGTAGGATGAACAACCCTTAGGTCAACTTTGTCAAACGAAGGGATTGAAGGTTTAACTTCAATCCCTTTTATTTATCGTCGATATTCCCAGTAACCTGGAATCCAGGCCCTTTCCCGGCCGTAAGGAGTCCATCTCACTTCCCAGTGGCCCGGAACCCAAATTCTGTAAGGGCTACTGTAATAATAACCTGGTCCATAGTAAGCAGGTGGAGGATAGTACCCTGGGTAGTAGAAACCAGGGGGGCCGACCCATAAAGGCGGAGGGAAAATACCGAAATGGCCGCGCCAGGCAAAGGCGGACCCGGTTGACAGAAAAATTGCCGCCAAAATTAGACTGATCATTATTATTTTTTTCATGTTTATCCACCTCCCTAAATCTCTTCAAAATTGCAATCCCTTACTTAAATTTTACCATATTTTATATTTCCCTTCAGCAACACAAAAAACCGTGCCTACGTCCTGCTCTTTGTGCTAATTAGACGTATTTTGGTGCCAAATTATTCAATCCCCTTCTCTTTATTCTGTCAGGCCCGCCACTGTGTCCGCATCAAGCTTTTTGATCACCGCTGCGACAAGCTTCACGGCCTGGTCAAAGTCATCTCGGTGGAGAATGCCTGCATGACTGTGAATGTGCCGGGTAGGAACGGCGATAACAAGATTGGGCACCCCATGACGATGAAGATGAATCGCACCGGAATCAGTTCCACCGCGTTCCAACATATCGAATTGGTAAGGAATCTTCAACTTCTCTGCCGTATCCACGAAGAGATCCCGAAGTCTCAGGTTCGGAACCATACTTCCATCCCTGATCACGATGACCGGGCCCTTTCCAAGTTTTCCCTGGGCATCGTCTTTTTTAACATCTGGAACATCACCAGCAACGCCGACCTCCATCGTCAGCCCCACATCCGGCTCGACTACCCAAGAGCTTGTCCGCGCCCCTCGAAGGCCTACCTCTTCTTGAACAGTCCCGACGCCGTATACCGTGTTCGGATGCTTTTCCCGGCCAAGGCTCTTGATCACCTCGATGAAGAGGGCACATCCCACCCGATCGTCAAATGCCTTCGCGAGGTAACTCTTGCCATTGCTTAAAACAGTGAAGGGACAGATGGGAATGATCGGATCCCCCGGACTGATTCCAAGTTCTTTTATCTCAGCCGAAGAGGTGGCGCCCACGTCAATGTACATGTCCTTCGGTTCCTGAAGCTTCTTCCTTTCTTCTTCCGACAAAATATGGGGAGGTTTCGAGCCAATGAGACCGGTCACATCGCCCTTCCGGGTCTTAATCACGACGCGCTGGGCCAGCATCACATGTCCCCACCATCCTCCGAGAGGACTGAATTTGATGAAGCCCTCATCAGTCACAAGTTTGACGATGAATCCGATCTCATCCATATGTCCCGCCAGCATAATCCGTGGCTTCTCCGCCTTGCCATTTTTACGACACACAATACTTCCCAGCCGGTCCTGTTCAATGGTCGTAATATCTTGAAGATGTCTCCGAATGATTTCACGAACCTCCTGCTCATAGCCTGAAATGCCTGGCGCTTCAGTCAGCTCCCGAAGCAGCTCCATGGTCTCGTCCGCCATAAATCAAACCCCCTTTCCGATTTTTTCTAAGTGATAACACCTTTAAAATTTATTATATCCAGAGAAGACAAAAATTCAAAGGGACCTATGGCTGCGTGGCTGATTAGCTGGAGCAGATCGCAAAAGGCAATCAGGAGGAAGGGAATCATTCGAGGACTTCCTTTCCATACAAACTCTTACAGAGACATAGGAATAGGTTCTCTAAGTCTCAATCTCCTCCACCCGAAAGGGAGCGCACAGTATTCCCAGTCTCATTTTTTTCACCCAAAATTTAACCATGGTAACGGTCTCCCCCTCCAAGTCCACAATACTCGGAAGCTTTTCGGCATAAGTAATATCCTCACTCTTGAACTCATAATAGAATGGATTGCTACTATAAGGGTCTGGAACTAAGATGACCTTCTTAGGATCATAGGGATGCTTGAGGGGTGACCCCGAAAAAGGGACATGGGTTTTCTTCAATCCCTTCAAATTGTTTGGCATGGCATAGGTATCTATTTCAAATCTCCTGACCTCTTGTGGGAAGTTTTTGATTACCATTTCATGCCTCCTTAGAAAATCTCTTCTCCCTACTTAATAAAATAGCATCCTCCCATTTTGAATTTCAACTGTCATGGTGCATTGGTGACGAGTAACGTCAAGGAAATGATTGAGGTGTATCTATCCGGTCGTCATTCATTTGCAGATTAAGCCTTTTAAAGACGACCTTTTATACGGCAAAAGGATTGTCTTGATGTTCCGGGGGCATAGGAGTTAAAATAGCGCCAATAGGTTTTTGGAGAAGGCTCTGACCATGTTTTGGAAAAGGAAACGCGTCGGCTTTGCCCTTGGAGGCGGGGGGGCCAGGGGCCTCGCCCATATTGGCGTGTTAAGGGTACTTGAGAAAGAGAAAATCCCTATTGATCTTATCGCGGGGACCAGCATCGGCGCATTAGTGGGCGGGGCCTATGCAGCCGGCAGCAGCTCGGATGAATTGCAGATGAAGGCGGAGGCATATCTAAACAGCGACGAATTTCGATCTTCCACCATAAGGGCCTTTGAAGCAGCTCACGCAAAGGGTGAGATAAGTCTGGCCCAAAGAGTTGAAAGCTACTTGAGAAATCATTTCTATCTGATCCAGGCCATGTTCAAGCCGGGCATACTTTCCAACGAGGAGTTCCAGATTACCATCGATTATTTTATTCCCGACATTCAGATTGAGGAGACTCGAATTCCCTTTCGGGCCGTAGCCACCGATCTGGTGAGTGGCCAAGAAATCACTTTTTCCGAGGGATCGCTGCGGCAGGCCGTGTTGGCAAGCTGTGCGGTTCCCGGGGCCATCACTCCGCTTAGGGAGGGAGAAAGGCTTCTATCCGACGGAGGGATCATCTGCCGCGTCCCCAGTTCTGTGGCCAGGCAGGAAGGAGCGGACATCGTCATTGCTGTGGTCGTAGACCGGGGCATCGGTTCGGAAGAGCTACGGAACGTGATGGATGTCTATCTCCGGGTCAGTGAGATTATGGGAGAAAGGCTCAAACAATACGAGTTGGCGGAGGCCGATGTGGTGATCCTGCCAGAGGTGGGGGATTTACATTGGTCGAGTTTCTCCCAGGCCATGAATCTCATCGATGAAGGCGAAAAGGCTGCGAGAGGAAAGCTTGACGAGATTCGTCGTCTCATGCCTGGTATCAAAAGCCGCTTCAGACTTAAGAAAATCCAAACGTCCCACAAAGACTGACTCTTTTTCCCGAATTGGGGGAGTCCAACGTCTGGAACGGAACTCATCGAGGCTCTGCGGCAACGAAGCATGCTGGAAGAATAATCTGACCAGGGAGAAGCAGGTTCCCGATTTTCTGAATTACATCTACCCTGGTCTTAAGGCAATAAAACCCGAAGCGGTGAATATCATCCGGTAGGAGAAGAAACATGAAAATCAGAACACAATTCATCAT
>DATHCH010000217.1:0-2608 GCA_035319625.1 Thermodesulfobacteriota bacterium | reverse complement strand
ACCAAATGGTGAGTATAAACATCAAAGGCCGATCTTTTCAACTCCTCTGTGACCAGGGAGAGAAGGAAAATATTTTGGAAGACCCCTCCGCTTAGGACGACCCGATTCAACTTTTCCTTGGATCGGATTGCCTCGCAGGTTTCGATGATCATGCGGGAGATGGTTCGGTGGAACTTTCCCGAGATCTTTGACGAAGGCACCCCACTTACCAAATCGCGGACTATACCGCGTATCATCTCTGCTGGGTCGATTACCATCGGCACTTCATCTTTATGGTTTTGGAAGGGATACTCCTCTTTTGCCCCGTGATCCGCAATCATCTCCATCTCAATTGCTGCCTGTCCCTCATAGTGGACCTCGTCTCTTATGGAGAGAAGTGAAGAAACCGCGTCAAAGAGGCGGCCCATGCTCGAGGTCATTGGAGTATTAAGCTTCTTGCTGATCGCCTTCCTCAAGATGTCCCATTTTCCAAGATCAATTCTTTTCATCAGGTCGATTTTCAGTTTCGTAGCTTCTTCCTCAAAAGCATCTAAAAGGTAAACCATGGCCATTCGCCAGGGCTCTTTAATGGCCATGGAGCCTCCGGGCATAGGGACCTTTTTCAGATGGGCCAATCGATCAAAGTCTCTTAAATTGGCCTTAATAAATTCGCCTCCCCACACGGTACCATCCAGACCAAAACCTGTTCCGTCCAAAGCCACTCCGATAACATCTGCGTCTATTCCGTTTTCCGCCATTGCGCTCACGGTATGGGCGTGGTGATGTTGGACGCCGATTTTCGGGATATCTGGAATCGAGAGGGCATACTGGGTAGAGAGATAATCCGGATGGAGATCATAAGCTACTGCCTTTGGCTCAATATAGAAAAGCCTTTTGAAGTGCTCGATTCCTTCCTCAAAAGAGGTGAGGGTTTCCAGATTCTCGAGGTCCCCGATGTGGTGACTCAAGAAGGCGTATTGACCACGAGTCAGGCAAAAGGTGTTTTTCAGTTCCCCCCCACAGGCCAGGATCATTTCAAGCGGGAAAGAAAGTTTAATAGGGAAAGGGACATAACCTCTTGACCTTCGCAGGATATAAGGTTTCCCATCGAAGATTCTTGTCACAGAATCGTCGCACCTCATATGGATCTCGCGGTTGTGAAAGAGGAAATAATCGGCAATGTTGGAGAGACGGCGAAAGGCCTCCTCATTCTTATAAGAGATGGGTTCGTCACTCACATTGCCGCTTGTCATCACCAGTGTTTTGAGAGGGCCGTTAAGGAGAAGGTGGTGGAGGGGCGAATAGGGGAGCATCACACCAAGGGTATCCTGATACGGGGCGACAGCATGGGCGATAGGAGAATTTCCCCTCCTTCTCAGAATGAGAATGGGCCTTTCCACACTCAATAATAACTTCTCCTCTTCTTCGTTGACTTCACAGTGTTCCTTCACTTCGTCAATATTCTGGCACATCACCGCAAAGGGTTTATCCTCTCTGAACTTTCGAGACCTCAAAGAAGAGACAGCGTCTTGATTCTTCGCATCACATGCTAGATGAAATCCTCCAAGACCTTTGATCGCCACGATCCTTCCTTTTGATAGCAGGTCGAGGGTTTTCACAATCGGATCTCCAGAAACTTCTTTTCCTTCTCTATCCTCGAGATGAAGAGAAGGACCACAGGCCGGACAGGCATTCGGCTGGGCGTGAAACCGGCGGTCCAACGGGTCTTCATACTCCTTCTGACAGACAGGACACATGATGAAAGGGGCCATGGTTGTTTTACGGCGATCGTAAGGAATGTCCTGGATAATCGTGAACCTCGGCCCACAGAGGGTGCAATTGACGAAAGGAAATCGATATCGAAAATTCTTCGGTGAGAAAAGCTCGGAAAGACATTGATCGCAAGTGGCTACATCGGGAGAGATGAGGACAAATTTGTCTTGGGCTTCTTCACTCTTTCTGATTTCAAAAGTGGAGTATCCCAAAGGTTCGAGGTACTTTACTTCGAACGATTCAATCCGGGCTAATGGTGGTGCGAGTTTGGGGATGTCCTGAATGAACCTGTCAAGGTTTCCGTCTTCGCTTTCGGCATCGATCAATACTCCCTTTTCATTGTTTAGAACCCATCCTCGGATCAGGTGCTTTTGTGCTAAATTGTAGATAAAGGGTCTAAATCCGATTCCCTGGACGATTCCGGTGATCCCAATCTCAGCCCGTTTCATATCCAAATTTTAACTTCCTTTTAGAAGGGTTTCAATAACGGAGGGACTTTATCTTTTACATCTTCGCTCAACTCAATTCAAAGATTCAGACCTATTGCAAGAAAAACCTGTCAACGCTTCCACGAACGCTGGATTTTGAGAAACCCGAGAACTTTTCAGAAAACTATTGTGGGGATCGTTGTGGGTTGGCTAAAGGAAGGAAGTATTTCCATCACATTTTGTACGCATTTGGTCCCAAATTCTTCACCTGCTCGGTGAGTTCTCCAACCACGTGGGCAAACCTTGGGCCTTCAGCCGCTGAAATCCATTCCAATCTGAATCTTTCATCCTCGATACCAAAATCCTGTAACATGAGCCTGATCGCTTCCGCCTGCTTTTCAGCTTTCAAATTGCCTTCCTGATAATGG
>DATHCH010000216.1:0-21400 GCA_035319625.1 Thermodesulfobacteriota bacterium | reverse complement strand
GGACTCGCAGGGCCGGTCATCGGAAAGGGCAAGGGGAACCCGGGTGCAGTCCGGGGTGGTGCCTACGCCCCATATGTCGTGGAGCGCTGGACGAAGCTTCAAGGCTCCGAGCTAGACCTATACTATGTTCTGTCGACGTGGAATCCCTACGTCGTCGTCTTCATGAAGTCACGCCTGCAGGTCGAGTAGCCGTCTTCGCGTTCAGTCCATTCAGGCCGTGTGGGTCCGAGGTGGGTTCGGCGTGAGGAAGTCTGTGCGGGGCTTCAGTTCGGGTGGTGCCGACTCGGGGCCGAATGGATGGATTGGCGCTGAAATTTACGTTCCTTTCTGTGCGGTCCTTGAATTTTGGCCTCATCATGAATATTCTTTTTATTGAAGAAATAAATGAAAGAAAGGACTTGTCATGAGCCGGCAAGACGTTTACAGAAAGATCGAAGAGGCTTTCGGACTTGTTCCGGCTTTTTTAAACTTATTCCCGATTCTTCTTTAGAATTGGAATGGCAGCTTTTCAAACAAACACAGCTTGAAGAGGGAGCTATATCTCACGACTGGAGGAGAGAATGAGGAAACTGCTGGGCTGTGTATGTGCGGTCGCGGCGGCATGGTTGGGAATGGCAGTGCTGGTGAAGGAAGGCGGCGCCCAAGCCCGGCAAGATTGGCGCTCAACGCAGGCGATGGAAAACCATATCACCTACGTTCAAGGGTCCTCGAAAAAGGTCTGCCAGCTCACCGGCGAGACCGACCATGAGTTCCACAAACCTACGGTCAGTCAGACGGAGACGCGATTCGGTCTGAAAGCCGCCGACCATGGCTACTCGTTCGAGCACCATGGCAAGCTGTTCTTCCTCTTCGGTGACACGGTGCCCACCCGCACGTTCCATGGCAGGCGAAACGGCCCCAATGCACCGACTCGCAATCCCGACTTCAACGACGCCATCGCCTTCACCACCGACACGACCATCGAGAATTGCGTGAAGCTCGATTTCATCCGCAACTCCATCGGTGCGTTTAAAAACCCCGTCGTCCTGAACGCTCAGGGGCAGCCGGCGGTCAAGCTTCGCACCAATGAGTCCCCCATCTCTGGCATCAGCGAAGGCGGAAGGATGTACGTCATCTTCGGGACGGATAACCCCACCGACACGGCGAAACGACCCGGCCCCCTGGGCTATCCGACCCGCACCGTGGTGGCCGTCTCGGAGGACGACGCCAATACCTTCCACTATCTCTATGACTTTTCCAAGGGGCCGTGTTTCGGCTGCGCGGGCGGAAAGTTCATCAATATTGCCATTGCCCGCGCGTCCGATGGGTACCTCTATTTTTGGGGTACGCAGGGCGGGGAGCTCTACCGCAAAAGCGCCCCATACCTCGCGCGTATCGGGGCCGAGGACTTCGGCCGGAGAGATGGCTGGCGTTACCTGGAGTATTTCGCGGGATTGGATCAGCAGAAAATGCCGCGCTTCTCGAAATCCGAAGCCGACGCCGCACCGCTCTTTGAGGATTACGCGGATGACCCCTCCAAGCCGCAAAACTGCATGGGTGATCTCGGAGTGGAGTGGAACCGGTTCGTCCACCGCTGGGTGATGCTTTACAACTGCTTGAACAACACAGGCGCCCATCCTCGCGGGATCTACATGCGTCTGGCAGAGAATCCTTGGAGCCCTTGGAGCGTGCCGCAGACCATCTTCAATCTCATACGGGACGGGGGGTATTGCCACTTCATCCACCGCGCTGTTACACCGGAAAGGCCGGCTTGCGACGACCTCAGCGCGCCCAACAGACTCGCAGTGCCGGGCGGCGACTACGGCCCGTGCTTCATCTCGCGCTTCACCACCGGCGACGAGGCCCTCGGAACTTCGACTTTTTATTACACCCTCGACACCTGGAACCCGTACGGTCAGGTCATCATGAAGAGCACCATCCAAGATGAGTCCAAACACTGATGAGAGCCGATCCTGTGGCCCAGCCCACCGGGGTAGCAAGCTGCGGCCATGTTTTGCTCGTTGTTGAACCGCTAAAATGCCAGCTATAAGTCGCACATCGGCTATCCTCTTGATCCCGATCCTGTTGTCGGCCTGCCTGCTTGCAGAGACCGCCAGCAAGAAGGACACCGACGTTTAGTCTGGATTTTCACCGTTCTTACACTCTATCATGATCGACCTGCTGAATTATTTGGGCCAGTTATTTTCGAATATCTCTCTACATTGAATCCCAATTTTTCTGCCAGGGTGATGGGATTGGGAGAGAATAGCTTCGGAGTCCCGTTCTCCCACCAGCACTTCTCAAGATCCCCGACACATTCTTCCAGTATTTCGCCCATTAAATTCTGAGCCTCCGTCAGGGAAATCTCGAACCCCCACTTTTTTGCCAGGTCGAGGAGTATCAGGTGCCCGCGTGGCTTATGGGCAGGGCATTACCCTCTTTTTCAACTCGTAATCTTCGCTTCCCAATTATGGTTGTCCGTAATGATTTATAGGTGGAAGCCTTACCGACGTGAGAACTCGATGAATATGCCTTACTCTGCAATGGAGTTATTCGAGGGTGCGGACCCTTCAGGCAGAACGAGTGGTCATTTCGGTTAGCCGCTTCTTCAAATCTTCAGGAATGGCGTTGTTGGCCGATTCTAGGATCACCTTAGGCATAACACCGAAGACCTGGTAAGCATGGTTGAGAGTCCGATCATCCCAAATGGCATTGATGTCGTTCTTGGTTAGCTTTTCGGAAGCGAGGGTCGGTCCCCATCCACCCAATTTGCTGACTATATAGTGATTGGCGATCCTGGCTACCCACTGATTGTTATCTTTGAACCATTCCTTCCCTGATGTGGGAAAGTTGCGCCTGTTTTCTAACAGCCAAGCCAGCGACACCATGTCGTGGGCCAGCACCGACTCCGAAGCGAATACCAGGCCGTTCTCCGGCTGGAAGACGTGACCTTCATCTGGACCAAAAGTCGTAAGTATCTTATCTGCTGCAGAAAGCACCAACCGCTGCTTCTTGCGTAAGGTTTCAACGGTATTGCCCTCGGCCGTCTTCTCCTGGAGGGTGGATGCGTCGCGATGGTATTCCAGACGTGTGTCGGTGCGCCAATAACCTACGGCAGCCTTCAGGCCTAGTGTACTACCTGCCAGCACATGACGGCCGCAACGGGGCATGAGAATGATATGTTCTACCTCTTTAAGTATATCAGGCATCATCAGGCCACGCTTCCAGTGGCGGCCGGCTGGAGCATCTTCATAAAAGGCGTCCCATCCGGCTTCTTCAAAAAAATGGATCTTCTCACCAACCGCCTGGACAGCCCGAGCCATGCCAGAGGCCTCCATCAAACGGCGGGAACTGCCGGTAAGTCCCTTAGGTGAGAGTTTCACGTGCTCGATACCGCACATGTCTCCTACAATTACCCGACGGGCTCCCTTTTGCTTGAGGAGCTCGACCATAGCTCCGATGGCGATTGGGCTCGTCGTGGCTGGATAGGGATTGCCTGAATTAAGGGCCGGCTTGATGAATACAGAATCGCCTTTGGATAGCCAGGAGAAATCCGTGGTTGCTCCGGCTGCGGCTCGAACCGCCAACTTCATAACCTGTTCCGAAGCCCCTCGGCCCACCCCGGCCAGAAAGACTCGGATTGGCCGGCCTGATGCAAGCAACTTGCCCTCTTGAAGAGTCTGGGATGCACCTGCAACACCTTTCCACGAACAAACAGCCATCGCTGATACTCCTGCCATCACTTTTAGAAATTGTCTTCGTTTCAAAGACTTCCAACCCTTTCGCAAAGAGGTTTTGTTTTCCCCGTGTAAAACCTAATCGAAAGTTTACCGACTTTGATTTCCGAATTAATACCAATATAACATAATAGAAGCGAACATCTCCTCCTTTATATACTTGCAGCTGAATTTACAAAGGCCGAAGGTTAATATATAAAGCCAAGGGGGCAGCCCTTGACACGGAACAAACCGAACTGGGAGTCAAGGGGGTCATTCTTCATGTATTGCATTTTGCGTCGAGACGGTTGCAGAAAGCATGAAGGTTTTGGCTCACAGTATTTATTTGAGTCAATGTGAATCAAGGTCATCGACAGGTTTCGATAATTTCTTTTCAGAGACCATCAAATACTTGGACCAGTTATTTCTGAATATCTCTCTACATTGAATCCCAACTTCTCTGCCAGGGTGATGAGGTTGGGGGAGAATAGTTTTGGAGTCCCGTTTTCCCACCAACACTTCTCAAGGTCGCCGACACATTCTTCCAATATTTCGCCCATTGAATTCTGAGCCTCCGCCAGGGAAATCTCGAACCCCCACTTTTTTGCCAGGTCGAGGAGGGCCATGATTTCCTCAGCCACCTCTGACTGACGGGAAAGTTCAGAACCCTTGCTTTTCTGAAGGGCATTCATCCTTTCCATTAATATCTCATTCAAAGCGAAGAGAGATTTCTCCTTCCTCAGCTGATACCCATGTTGCTTTACTTCTTTGATAATCTCATCAATCTTCCTTCTCTCGACCGTCCCTTTGAAATCCCTTTTCAGCTCCTTTATTTCTCGAAACAAACGATCGCTGAGCGTGACTTCAGCCGCCACACGAATCTCATAAGGAATCTCCAGACCCTCTCTGGCTAAGGCTTCAACAGCCAGTTTCGTCCTGTCAAAAAGGTCAGCGTAGATCTGGCAGTGTTCTTCGAATTCTTTCTGGATCAGTTTCTGGAAGATGGCTTGTCTCTCCTCCTTAAAAGTATCGCGCATGGTGAAGACCTGATCTCCGAACAAGGAAGTAAGAACCTTGGCGATCTCCTTCCCACCTTTTCCAAATCCCTCGTGTCCTTTTTGCTTCAGGATATCGAAATGAAGGCCCTCCCTCTTTTCCGATACCCAGGTGCGAAAAACCTCGCTCGCCGACCGAATCAGTCCAAAGAGAAATTCTTTTGACTCCGGGATGATATCCGAGGTCACCCTTACCTGACCTATGACTAACAAATTCTCTTCCTTTTCCATCTTTTCATACTGAATCTTCTTCACCCGATAGGAGAAGATTTTTTTCTCTCCCTCCCCGCCATCGAGCAAAGAAGTGATGGCAAAATGGTTCACGACCTTTTCGGGTGTGACCCGTTTCGGTCTTACCAAACGCTGGTAAACTTGATCGCCCTTCCCCATCTCGGGCAGATTACTTTCTGCCTCAGACAGACGCTGAAGGAATTTTTTCTCAATCTCTCCCTTTGTCAGCTCTTCTGCCAACTGGATCGCCCTTGCCGCCCGCTGAAGGATAATGATGGTCTCCAGCCCTGCCAGGTCGGCAAAGAACCAGCCGCAGCTCGCAAACATCTGTAACGCGTGCCTCTGCATCTCCAGGAGCTTGAGTCCTTTGATCCTTCCATTTTCGTCAAGGCCTCTGAGCCCGTGCCGTTCAAAGAAGCTTTTGATTCTTTGGGGAGAACGGTTGAGGATCAAATCGATATACCCGTTTCTCGCCTCCCAGACACTATGAAAAATCTTCTCTCCCTCTTTCTCGAAGACCGCACCGAGTTCATCCCTCAGAAGATTAAGAGCTTCCCTTAAAGGTCTTCTCCATTTCTGATTCCATCCGGGCTTTCCTCCGGTACTGTCCCCGCAATCTTCTTTCCACCTGCCCACTCCATGGGCGCAACTCCAGGAAGTTCCCTCTCCCTTCGGCCCCTCATCAATCTCCACTTCATGAACAGGAGGAAACCGCTTCAGAAAAGCCCCATAATTGATGATCTCAACTCCACGGGAAGGAAAGCCCTGATGGAGCGCATAAGCGAGGGCCATGTCACCGAATTTCTTGTGGTGTCCATAAGTCTCACCATCTGCGGCGATGTGAATTAATTGCGGTCTTCCTTTCGACTCCTGGTAGAATTGTAGAAATCGATCGCAGAATGTATTGCCATCATTTAAGAGATCCCCAAAGGCAATCTCCTTTGAGATGATCCCATTGTAAAAAAAGATGTCGATGAACTGGTCTAAGAGTTTTTTCCCGGACGCATCCTGGATAAAACAACGGTAGGGCTGCGTCGTAAATATCCGGCCCTGAGAGACATCCGTCCACCTTTTACCTCCAAAGGGCCTTACCTTCGAAGCCTGAAAGGGGCTCAAGATGAGATAGCTTATTCCGTGTTTGACCAACACCTGAAGGGTTGCGTAATTGACGGCTGTCTCGGGGAGCCACATCGCATCAGGCTTTCGATGGAATCGTTTCTCAAAGTCGGCCACTCCCCAGAGAACCTCTGTTTCCTTATCCCTGTCGATAGCCAGGGGCAGGATGATGTGGTCATAAACCTGCGCGATGGCATTCCCGTGGCCGAACCGTTTCAGGCTGAGCTGGTCTGCTTCAAGGATCTTCCGATAGACAGAAGGAAATTTTATCTCCAACCAGGGGAGGAGCGTGGGACCAAAATTGAAACTCATGGAGGAGTAGTTATTGACGAAATCAAAGATCTTGCCTTTCCCGTCAAGGGTCCGGGCATAGGCATTGGGCCGGTAGCACTCGAAGGCAATCCTCTCATTCCAGTCGTGAAAGGGATGGGCGCTTTCCTCCGTCTCAATGATTTCAAGCCAGGGGTTCTCCCGAGGAGGCTGATAGAAATGACCGTGGATGGCGATATAGGCGTCTTTTTTCTTTGGAGGATTGGCCACGATTTGAACCTCGACTTCCTATTTTACAGAACATCCCTCGCGATTTCAAAACAATTTTTGATTCCTGAGAAGAACAGAAAATATTAGAGGAAAAACCATCCAGGAAGAAGGATTTTTTTCTATTATCTTCAATGATGTTATGGTATGCTGATTTCCCGGGCTCTTGTAAACTATCCACCAGATAACAAAATAAGGAGGTTATTATGGATGAAACGAATGGGAAAATACAGCAAACTGTGCAGAAATACCTACTGTTAATGAATTTGATTGGTATTATGGAAGACCGTCTCCTCCGTTCTGAAATAGCGTATTTAATCGTCAATATTTCTATTTTCTTTACCTCGACTATCGCTCTCAATATACTGAAACCATTCGGCTCATCCTGTTTTTACATAAGCACCTATTTTCCCCTGTCTTGGCCTGTTATCGGTATGTTCGTGTGCGTATTTTGGATTGCATCCGCCATGAGGTTGCAACTTAAGTTGAAGCTTCGTTATTTTCAAGCCAGATATCTTGAGCGAAAGATAGATTCAGCAGGCGAGAACTTTTGTTCTGATGAGGATATCTTTTTTAATCCTAAAATATGGAATATAGAGAGCCCTGATAAGAAGGAGCTTCTAAAATATCCAGTGAAGGGTCTCACCCGGATGGACGGATTCATCGGCGCTGCTAAACCACGTCATCTAACCTGGATTCTGCCGAGTATTTTTTTCATTCTCTATCTGTTGACCTTCATAAGTATCGTGCTGTTTGAAATTATTGGGCTGCTGCATCCTTAATCCACACTAAATGAAATACCATCCGCAATATCTTTTGAATTGAGAGGTATCAGTGTATAAATCTCCTCGGGTTAAGTTCCAGCAACATGATATAAAAAGGCTTCTTTATATTCACTTACAATTGGAGAGCTCAACTCCTTACTTGTTACTTCCTCCGTCTTACTCTTTCGAATGTTTCGCTTCGTAGATCCGTCGTTTGATCTGGCCGATCTCCTTGGTAATGGGAATTTCTTTGGGACAGACCTCCGTGCACTTCCACAGGGTCTGGCAACCCCAGGCGCCGTCCTTGTGATCCAGAAGAGCGATCCTTTCCTCCAAACCCGCATCCCTTGAATCAAAGAGGTACCGAAAAGAGCGGACCAAAGCAGCAGGACCGACATAGCCTGTCGTCTCCGGATTCTGATTGACAGGGCAGGCTGCCGTGCAGCAGGCGCAAAGGATACAACGGATGGCCTTTTCAAGAAGGTTCTGCTGCTCCGCCGACTGACTTCTCTCCTGATCGGGCGGAGGAGTCTTTGTGATCAGATAAGGCTTGATCGAATTGTATTTCTCAAAGAAGGGATCGAGATCCACGATCAGGTCTTTGATCACCTTAAATACCGGAAGAGGCTCGATCAGAACCTCCTCTTTATAGTCCCGGGCCAGCTTCTGACAGGGAAGGCCGCAGATTCCATTGATTCTCATCCCGTCCGATCCACAGATGCCATGGCCGCAAGACCATCGGTACGAGAGCGTTGGGTCTTGCTCCCATCGGATTCGGTTGAGGCAATCGAGAAGCCGGTCCATTGGATCGGCCTCGACCTCATAGGTCTGGTAGTAAGGCTTCTCGTCCTTCTGGGGGTCAAAACGAAAGATCTTTAACCTAACCAGCATAATCAACCTTTCGCTGTGCCGTGCCGAAGTGCTGCAGTGCTGCAGTTAAAGAATAACTTACGGCAGCACGGCAACACTGCCCTGACAGCAGCACTTTCAGTAGACCCTCGCCTCCGGTTGAAATCGCGTGATCTTCACAGGTTTATATCTTGCTTCAGGTCCCTTTGGGGTTTGAAAAACGAGGGTATGCTTCAAAAAGTATCGATCTGCTCTCGACGGAAAGTCCTCCCGATAGTGGGCTCCCCGGCTTTCCCTTCGATGGAGGGCGCTGAAAAGGATCACCTCCGAGAGGTCAAGCTGATGGCCCAGCTCGAATGCCTCCATCAATTCATAATTGAAGGTCTTTCCTTGGTTCACCACCCCAATCTCTTTGTAGCGCCCTTTCAGGTTTTGGATCTCCTCTATCCCCTTTTTTAAGCCCTCCTCATTTCGAAAGACCGACCCATAATCCATCATCACAGACCGCATCGTTTTTCTGAGCGGATCGATTTTCTCTTGACCGGGATGGCTTAATAGCCGGGCTATCTTTTCTTCCGATGATTTCAGAGCGCCCTTCGAGGGGGACGGATGCTCCATGTCTTTGATCCTGTCTTTCATCGCCAACCCGCTTCTCCTGCCGAAGACAAGCAAATCGAGGAGGGAATTGCAGCCGAGCCGGGTTGCCCCATGAACCGATACGCACGCGCATTCTCCGGCTGCGTACAGTCCCGGTACAATCGAGCCCTTCTCATCGGACAAAACCCTTCCATCGACGTCCGTAGGGATGCCCCCCATCATATAATGGCAGGTGGGCACCACCGGAACCGGGTCGTAGACCGGATCAATTCCTGTGCAGATTCTGACAAAGGAAGTGATCTCCCAAAGTTTCTCTTGAATCTTCTCCTCCCCGAGATGAGTGAGGTCAAGATGGACATAGCCCTTTCCGCCAATCCCCCTTCCCTCCCGAATCTCCGTGAGAATGGCTCTGGAGACAACATCTCTCGCAGCCAGGTCCTTGACGGTGGGAGCATATCGCTCCATGAACCGCTCGGCCAATCGGTTGCGCAAAAAACCGCCCTCGCCTCTTGCCGCTTCGCTGACCAGAATTCCCAAAGGGTAAAGCCCTGTGGGATGAAACTGGACAAATTCCATATCTTCAAGGGGAATTCCCAGGTGGTAGACCAAGCTGAAGGCTTCCCCGGTGGTCGCATTGCCATTGGAGGTTGTCATGTATACCTTTCCGCACCCTCCGGTGGCCAAAAGAACAGCCTTGGCCTGAAGAAGATGGAGTTCTCCCGTGGCCAGGTCATAGGTCACCACCCCCACGCACCTTCTTTTATCCATGACCAGCGAAAGCACGTAGTGTTCAGGATAGAACTTTGCCTGATGCCGCAGGCACTGGTCGAAGAGGGTATCGAGAACCACCCTTCCGGTATGGTCTGCGGCATAGCAGGCCCTCTTCACGGGTCTCTTCCCATAGTCCCGGGTATGACCGCCAAAGTTCCGCTGGGCGATCTTTCCCTCGGCAGTGCGACTGAAAGGAACGCCCATATGCTCCAGCTCATAGATTGCCCTCGGCGAATCCTTGACCAGGATCTCGATGGCATCCTGATCCCCTAAGTAGTCCCCGCCCTTGACGGTATCATAGAAATACCATTCCCAGTGGTCCTCCTCCTCATTGCCGAGAGGGGCGGTAATCCCTCCCTGGGCCGCTCCCGAGTGAGATCGCGTCGGAAGAACCTTACTGACCACAGCCACGTTGGCCTGACCCACACACTCCACCGCTGCCCGAAGTCCTGCCAGGCCGGCTCCCACAATGACGATATCGTGCTGGAAGATCATTTCGACCGCTCTTCAATCGGAATATACGGACAGGCCTGGGGACCGCAATAGGTCCCCACATAATCTGCATCCGGACGATAAAGCTCGGGCTTGGGTTGGGCTTCCGCAAACTTCTCTTCAATGATATGGGCTGTCCAGCCTGAGATCCGTGAGATGGCGAAAACAGGGGTGAGGAGGTCAATCGGGATCCCCATCATGTAATAGACCGAAGCGCTGTAGAAATCGACATTGGGATAGATATCCCTCCCCTTCAACTTTCTAAACTCCTCCTCGGTAGCCGCCTCAATCGCCTTTGTCAATTCAAACCATTTTCGATCTCCCAGACGATCTGCCAGCCGGCTGCATATCCCTCTGAGGATCGTCGCCCGGGGGTCCTTGGTGTGGTAAACCGCATGACCCATACCCATCACCTTACCTCCCTTTTGGAGTCTTTCGGAAACCCAGGATTTCACGCGAGCCACCTCTCCAATCTCCAGAAGCATCTTCATGACCTCGCTATTCGCTCCACCGTGAAGCTCTCCGGAAAGCGCCCCGATAGCGGCGATGATAGAGGCGTAGAGATGGGCATGGGTCGAAGCCACCTCCCGACCGGCAAACGTGGAAGCATTAAAGGAGTGCTCGGCATGGAGGATCAAACAAATATCGAAATCCCGCGCCGTGGCTTGATTAGGGAGAGATCCCGACAACATGTATAAGAAATTTCCCGCATGGTTCAGCTCAGGATTCGGATGAACCGGCTTTTTCCCCTTTCGAATACGATCCCATGCCGCCACAACGGTGGGAAGCTTGCCGATAAGCCGGGTCGCTTTCTTGAAATTGGCCTCCTTCGTCTCATCGTGCAATTGAGGATCGTGGCTCGCCAGAATAGGAACGGCTGCCTGCATGATGTCCATGGGATGAGAAGTCACCGGCATCGTCTTCATAAATCGATAAACGACCTCCGGAATCTCCCTTTCGAAGATCAGCGCCGACTGAAACTTTTTCAGCTCCTCTGCTGGCGGGAGATGGTCATGAAGCAGAAGATAGGACACTTCTTCAAAGGCGGAATGAACGACAAGATCGCAAATATTTAACCCTCGATAGATGAGGTTCCCTCTCTCCCCGTCGACATCCGAGATGCGCGTATCTGCGACCTTTACCCCCCGAAGGCCGATATTCTTCGTTTCCTGTATCTGCTCCATCTTTTTTATGAATCCTCCCGCATGGCCACCTTACAATTCATCCACGTCACCGCTGCAAAAACACCAAGGCCAAAATCCATTACAAAATTATAGAGAACAGATTTGGAAATAAATAGGGTTTATTCTGTATTTTGTTTTTGAAAGAACCTTATTTCGCGTAAAATCCGCTGAGTTTGAGAAAAGAGGCCTTAAGAATGAGATGCTTTTGCAGAAGAAGCGGTATGGTTCAGCAACCCCCCTGCCAGGAGGATTTCTATTTCTCTTTGGTTGAGCCCGTGCAAAACTTCAAAGGACCTCTTTTGGGTCTCGTTTTCAATCGTGATGAGACCGCCAACCCTCAGTCCCTTCCGCAAATTCGTGATCCGGAAATAATCTCCCTGCTGGATCCTTAGAAATTCATCAGGATCTTTAAAACTCAGAGGAAGAATTCCAAAGTTGATCAGATTGGAACGATGGATGCGGGCATAGGATTTTGTCAGGATGGCTTTGATCCCGAGGTACATCGGAGCCAGGGCGGCATGCTCCCGGCTCGAACCCTGCCCGTAATTCTCACCCCCCACCACAAATCCGCCTTCCAATTGCTTTGTCCTCTTGACAAAACGGGCATCGATCCTTTCGAAGAGATATTCGGAAATGGCGGGGATATTGGATCGGAGAGGAAGGACCTTGGCCCCGGCAGGAAGGATATCGTCGGTGCTAATATTGTCCCCCACTTTCAGAATAACCGATCCTTCCATGAAATCCTCCAGAGGACCGCGAAGCGGCAGAGGCTTGATATTCGGCCCTCGCTCGATCACCACTTTTTCCGTCCTTCGAGGGGGAGAAAGGATGAGGTTGTCATCGATGAAGAATCTCGCAGGCATGGGGACGTGAGGCGGTCTTGGCCCCAATTTCCTTGGATCGGCGACAAATCCCTTTAAGGCACTGGCGATGGCTACATAGGGACTTGCCAGATAGACCTGGTCCTCGGGTGTTCCGCTCCGGCCAGGAAAGTTTCGATTCATTGTCCGGACGGAGATGGCACGAGAGGGAGGGGCCTGCCCCATGCCGATGCAGGGGCCACACGCTGACTCCAGAATGCGTGCCCCGGCGCCGATCAGGTCGGCCAACGCTCCATCCCGGGCGATCATTTCAATGACCTGCTTTGAACCAGGGGTAATGGTGAGGCTGACCTCCGGATGAATCTTTTTCCCCTTTACGATTTTAGCGACACTCATCAAATCGAAATAGGAAGAATTGTTGCAGCTCCCGATGCAAACCTGCTTGACTTCTTTCCCAGCCACTTCTCTGACAGGACAGACTCTGTCCGGGCTCGAGGGTTGAGCGATCAGGGGCTCCAACTCGGTGACGTCGATTTCAACGACCTGATCGTATTCCGCATCTTTGTCCGGCTCGAGGGGAGTCCAGTCTTTCTTCCTGCCCTGTGCCTTCAGAAACTCGAGCGTTTTTGCGTCGCTTGGGAAAATTGTGGTGGTCGCCCCCAACTCCGCTCCCAGATTGGCAACCGTAGCCCTTTCCGGGATAGAGAGGCCTTTCACCCCAGGCCCCCCGAATTCAAAAATCTTTCCCACCCCCCCTCTAACGCTCAACCGTCTCAGCAGCTCCAACATGATGTCTTTGGAGGCAACCCAGGGACGAAGCTTCCCCTTCAGATTCACTAAGATAACCTGGGGCACCTTGAGATAATAAGGCTCGCCCGCCATGGCCAGGGCAATATTTAGTCCTCCCACTCCAATGGCGATCATCCCCATTGCGCCGGCATTGGGAGTATGGCTATCCGAACCGAGAAGCACCTGTCCGGGCTTTGTAAATCGCTCCAAATGGACCTGGTGACAGATACCGTTGCCCGGTTTGGAAAAGAAGATTCCGTATTTTGCAGCGAAGGTTTGCAGAAATCGGTGGTCGTCCGCATTCTCAAATCCGGTCTGAAGCATATTATGGTCCACATAGCTGATCGAGAACTTGGTCCTGACCCTCGGAATCCCCAAAGCCTCAAACTGAAGGGAGGCCATCGTCCCCGTGGCATCCTGCGTGAGGGTCTGGTCGACGCAAATACCGATGTCTTCGTGAGGCGTTAATCTTCCACTGACCAGATGCGTCTCAAGAATTTTTTGTACGAGATTCCTACCCATCATTTCCCTTCTTTTATACCAAGTTTAGGAATGATAATCGATGCCTCTCCAATTTGTCAATCAAATTGGGTTATTGATAATCCAGCACTTTTCCAATAGAATGAAAAAAGACAGGAGGTGCGCAATGGTTCCTTCAAAAAACCTCTTCAGAGTAGAAAGAGATTCCCTGGGTTCTGTCAGGGTTCCGAAAAAGGCTTACTATGGGGCCCAAACGCAAAGGGCGATTGAAAACTTTCCTGTGAGCGGTTGGCGATTCGGAAGGGAGTTTATCTGCGCCCTGGGCCTCGTCAAATTTGCTTCGGCCAGGGCGAACCGTGAGTTGGGTCTCCTCGGAAAAAGAATCGCCGCGGCGGTCGAGCGGGCCGCTCAAGAGGTGATGGAAGGAAGATGGGATGAACAATTTATAGTAGATATCTTTCAAACGGGTTCTGGAACATCCAGCAACATGAATGCAAACGAGGTGATTGCCAATCGCGCCAATGAGATTTTGGGAAGCAAGAGAGGCGCCTACCTGCCCGTTCATCCCAATGACCATGTGAATCTAGGCCAGTCGAGTAATGATGTCTTCCCTTCTGCCATCCACATCGCCTCGATCACCCTCCTCCGGCAAAAACTCCTGCCGGCCCTAAGCGATCTCCATAAAGCTTTAAAGAATAAAGGAAGAGAGTTTCATCCCATCCTCAAAATCGGAAGAACCCACCTCCAGGATGCCACCCCGATCCGATTAGGTCAGGAATTCGGGGGGTACACCCGTCAGGTGGAATTGGGAATTCACAGAATCCAGAAGGCTATGAAGTCCCTATTTGAACTTCCGTTGGGAGGAACAGCCGTTGGGACGGGGATCAACACCCATCCCCTCTTTGCAAAGAAATCGATCTCCATCATCAATCGGGTGACCGGTTGTCCATTCCGTGAGGCCCTTGACCATTTTGAGGCACAGGGCGCTCGGGATGCCTCGGTCGAAATGAGTGGGGCTTTAAAAACGGCGGCTGTCAGTTTCATAAAAATCGCCAACGACATCCGGTGGCTGGGTTCAGGCCCCCGGTGTGGAATCGGGGAAATCCATCTGCTGGACACCCAGCCCGGTTCTTCGATCATGCCCGGGAAGGTCAATCCGGTCATCCCGGAATCCCTGATCCAGGTATGCGTTCAAGTGATCGGAAACGACTCGGCCATCACCCTGGCGGGGCTCAGCGGCAATTTTGAGCTCAACGTGATGATGCCATTGATCGCTTACAATCTGCTCCAGTCCCTTTCTCTTCTCGCCAATGGAGTGAATAACTTTTCGAAAAAATGCGTCAAGGGATTGAAGGCAGACCGCAAGCGCTGCGAAGAGATGATTGAAAAAAGTCTGGCCCTTGCCACGGCCCTGACACCGATCATCGGATACGAGGAAGGAGCCCGGATCGCAAAAAAGGCTTACCTTCAGAATAAGACCATTCGTGAGGTGGCAGAGGAAGAAAGACTCTTTTTAAAAGAAGAGTTAAATCGGTTACTCGACCCTCGACGGATGATTGCTCCTACTTCTTCCCCTTCAGAATGAAGAAGAGAACAATCCCCCCGACGATCATAAAGGATGAAAGCACCTGCCCCATGGTAAAGGGACCAAGGATAAATCCGAGCTGGGGATCCGGCTGCCTGAAAAATTCCAGGAAAAATCGAAATAACCCGTAAAGAGAAAAAAACACCGCCAAAAGCCCGCCATCGGGAAGTTTCTTATCTTTGAGAAACCAAAGGATCAGAAACAGGACGCCTCCCTCCAAGGCGCTCTCATAAAGTTGCGAAGGGTGCCGGGGAAGGTGATCTTTATCGGTTGCAAAGATCATCGCCCAGGGGACGTGAGTGACCCGGCCATAGAGCTCTCCGTTGATGAAATTCCCGATTCTCCCCAAGCCCAGTCCAACAGGTGCCGTGACAATAAAGAGGTTAGCGATCTTACAGAAAGATTTCTTATTTTTCCAGGAAAAAAGAATCCCAACGATCAGGACGCCGATCAGCCCTCCGTGAAACGACATGCCGCCATGCCAGATGGCGAAGATCTCGAGGGGATCTTTGAGGTACATCTCAAGGTCATAAAATAGAACATATCCTAAACGCGCTCCGATGATTAAGCCGAGGATGAGATAAAAATAGAGATTTTCTACGTCCAGTTTCGAAACCCCGAAATCTTTTTTCTTGAGTTGATACCGGACCAGGAGATAGGAAGCGAAAAATCCAAGGACATACATCAACCCGTACCAGCTCACCCGAATGGGTCCGAGGTCGATCAAGATGGGATTAAAACTGACGGTCATGATATCCTCCTAATTTTTCAATTTTATTAGACGAAGGACAAACATTCAAGCCCCTTTCGGACTGGAAATTAAAATTGACGTTCCCCGTCAATTTATGTATAATTTGCACAATTTTATGGAAGAGATCTCCAAAAAACAACAGATTCTGCAAGATTTGAAGAAGTTCATCCTGTCGAAGACCTCCATCGTCTATATCCAATCCGATGAAGAAGACCGGGTGGAGGGCCTTCTCAAAGAACTCAGCGCCACCTTTCAACCGAGGCCCAAGATCTTCATCTGGAATCCTTTCCAAGGCTTAGCCGGCGAGAATGAAAGGATTGAGAATTCAAAGAGCCCTTTTGACGCTTTGGATAGAGTCATCCAAAGCAATGAACAGGCTTTTTATCTCTTTGAGGGGCTCCATCCCTTTCTAAACACAGACCTTTCCCTTCCGAGGAAGTTGAAGGATCTGCATCGCTCTCTTCGAAACCGATACACCACGCTTTTCATCCTGGCTCCTGTCCTGGTCGTCCCGGAGGAGCTCAAGCGAGACATGATGGTCTATGAGCTTCCCATGCCGGATGCGACGGAAGTAGAGCGGACGCTGATGGGAATCATCACCGCAAGTCCTCAGACTTCCAAGTTAGCGGAATCCCTGACACCGGAGCTGAAGGATCGAATGGTGAAGGCGGCGCTCGGCCTTTCTCTCGACCAAGTGGCCCGAGCCTTTCGGAGTGCCCTCATTGGAAGGACCGCGCTTGATGCCTCTTTGATCGATGCCGTAATCGAAGAAAAAGGACAGCTCATCAGGAAATCGGGAATCCTCAATTTAGTGGTCAATCGGCCCGCTCTGGAGGACATCGGTGGGCTGGAAAACCTCAAGGATTGGTTGAAGAAAAGGGCCAAAGTTTTGAGCAGCGAGGGAAAGTCCTTTGGTCTTCAACTTCCAAAGGGGGTCCTGATCACAGGGCTTTCAGGATGTGGGAAAAGTCTATGCGCCAAGGCCTTTGCTGCCTTCTGGCAGATCCCTCTGCTCCACCTTGACATGGCAAGGCTCTATGACGGGACGATCGGGGAGCCTGAAGAAGCTTTGCAGGTCTCCCTTCGAACAGCGGAATCGGTGGCGCCCTGCGTTCTCTGGATCGATGAGATCGAAGCAGGCATCAGCATTCAAAGCCAAAAAGCCGGAGGGGGAACTCAATCCCGCGTCTTTGCTTCCTTCCTTACCTGGATGCAGGAAAAAAGTGCTTTTGTCTTTATCGCCGCAACAGCCAATGTCATCGAACTTCTCCCACCGGAGGTCTTGCGAAAGGGCCGCTTCGATCAAATCTTTTTTGTCACTTTACCCAACGCTCAAGAAAGAAAGTCCATCTTCTCCATCCACCTGAAGAAAAACGGCGCCGACCTATCGCAGGTGAATCTGGATATGCTCGTGAAAGTGACCGAAGGGTTTAACGGCGCAGAGATTGAGCAGGCGGTCAATGGCGCGATGGTCGAAGCCTTCAATTCAGGCCGGCCGATGAATGAGCACGATCTGGTGATCTCGGCTGGGAATATCGTCCCTCTCTCCACAACCATGAGGGAGGAGATGGGAAGGATGGAACGCTGGGCCTATAATCGAGCCGTTCCAGCCTCTAAGTAAAAAGTCAGTAGTCTTCTTTATCCTCGTCGTCGTAATCGTCCTCTTCGAATTCGTCTTCTTCCAAATCTTCTTCCTCCTCCTCTTCTTCTTCCTCTTCCTTTTCCTCCTTTTTCTTCCCTTTCATTCTTAAATTGATCTTTTCTAAGCTATCATCTCCAAGATCATCGATGACCTCATTGAAAAACATGGCCAGGGAGATGACATATTCTTCGGGCAATTCCCGGAACCATTCGATGACCCTCTCTGCTATTTCCATCTTCTCACTCGTCGAAGAGTCCTCTATGAGATCAATAGCCTTGCGATAGTGTTTATTAAACGCCCGGATCATAAAACGATTCTCGCCTCCAATTCTGTTTGAATCTACCTTATATTATTATACTTTCCTTCTTCGTCGCGGACAACAAAAAATTTCCAACCGCGTTCACTCAAACCGGGTGATCTTGACTCCCGAAAAGCCCGTTTTTGAAAGGTATTCCTTTAGCAGAACCTTCTTCACTGCCCCACCCCTCTCTTTGATGCCACTGGCATGAATGAGAAAAAATTCCCCGCCCCTGGGATTTCTTCCAGTTTTCTCAACTTTTATGATTCCCATGTGCCCGATGATTTCGCCGACTTTCCTCTTCTCAGGCTTTGTCGCGAAAAAAAGAATGTCTCCACTTTTCAGACGGTTCATCCCTCTCATCAGTTCATCAAGGGAGAGGATCTCTACAAAATCCTTTCCCCTTGAGCCTTTTATCTTCATCATTCTCCCGACCTCCGTGGTCACCTCCTTGCCCCACTTTCCACTCTCAACCATATCTTCGCCGTATTCGAAACGGTCATCGTAATTCATCACCCGGCCATCCTTGAGGACACCTTTGGAATGAAATCTCTTATCGAGGGCGATTTGAATGGCCTCCTTCGGAGTATGGCTCAAGGCGAGCTCCACCACCCTGAAGGTCAGGTACATACAATCCATCCTTTCATCCGCTACAATGGTCGCCTTGGACACGTACTCCCCCAACGGGTCGCTATCGTAAGGGACACCAGTAAATTTCTCCGCCCAGAGGGCAATTCGCTCGCCGATGGGCTTGTCCTTCCACAGCGTCTGGAATTTTTGAATTTCCTCGTCAGTGAGTCCAAAACAAGGCTGAAGAAATAAACAAACGATGATCGGGATGAGGAAGACCTTGCTTTTTTTCATGGCTGATTTTCACCTGAAACGCGGGAAAATACAAATATCATACTTTGCAACTTAGCGCCGTTTCCAATATACCAGAAACCAAAAAATTAATTAAGAGGTTAGACACGTGAGTTAGAATTCCTCGCTTTTCCAGATCAAGGGGCGGCAACCGCTGTTTTATCGAAAATTCCAGCCGTTTGAAGAATGAGGGGGTGGGGAAGAGAAGATGTTCGCTCCATAGAGCAGGAACGGAAGCGAAGTTTCGTTTGGACCAGGGCAACCCTATCTTGCAGACCCGATCCTGATGATCCCATCTATCACGATCAAGAGAACGATGATAGAATTGATAAGCACCAGTTCGGTGGCTCCTATATACATCCCAGTAGCCTTCCACAATATTCCTGAAAAAAAAGGACGGTCCCTTATTATTTTTCTCCCGGATGCCCTACCTCTGCAAATCCCGGAAACTTCCTTGATTTCGATCAAGCGGAATTACTGAACCATTCTTAAGATCAACCCGGTAATCGTTTTCCTTTCGTCGGGAGTGGCAACGGTCCACATCTCTTTGAGCAGCTTCTCTTCTTGGATTGTAGGACAGGCCTTTTTCGCAAGAAGATCTCCTACCTTAGACGCGATGGTTGTAACAGTCTCATATGGGACGCCAAACTTGTTTGCAAGAGCGATTCTTTCCTTGACATTGTCTCTCCACGTTGGCCAATCGTTCACCCAATCAAACCCTCGCAGACATTTCATGTCTCCCATGGTTATCTCCTCCTCTCCCATACACCCTGTCACCCCGTCCTCCTATCCCCTCATCTCCCTTCCATGGAGGAAAGACCGGCTTCCACCTTTTCTGTCCTCCTCTCATGAGAAATTTATTTTTCTGGTAGAAGGCTTTCACTATAACTCACTTCAGACTACTGAATGGGGAAAGGAAAATAAATATGGGAAGGACTGTATTTTGTGGAAGAAAGCACTGTATTTTTAGCTACTTTTTCAAATTGGCTCGGGAAGACGCCGCCGAAACATCTTCGTTCGCATGAGCCCCCTCCCGCCAAAGCGGGAACGGGCTCATTCCCACTTGTTCAATACCAATCCAGTCAGAAGTTTCGGATAAAAGTACGTGGATTTCGGCGGCATTCTCATTGAAAAAAAGGCAGATTTCTCGACATCCTCAACTCGTGTCGGATTCAGAAAAAAACCTGCGGCATACTCTCCACGATTCACTCGGTCGAGGGCCTTCGTAATATCCATCTCATACCCGATTTCAACGTCCGGTAGGATCTTCTTGAATATCAACTCATGCAGGATGATCACGTCGATTTCCCTCAGGTCGGGATGGAATTCCGAGAGATTCCGTCCCCGATACGAAAGAATGCGCCATGCCTTTTCTTGTCTCAGGAAGAACCCAAAAGCGTTCTTCCTCCCGGAAAGCTTCTTGCGGATGTCGAAATCGCTCGTGATCGTTTCGACCGTGAAATATCTGGAAATCATTCGATGGATATCCTTCGGAATTTCCTTGACGAGCCGGTGTGTCGGAAGGATGGTGATTCCCTCATCCTTCAAATTGGCCAGAAACATGAGCGTATAATCATACGGTTTCTCACCCGGAGCAGATGCCTTCTTGACCAACATCTGCCTCTGGTATTCAAGCGAAGTCTCGTATCGGTGGTGTCCGTCGGCAATAAAGATAGCTTTGTCTGCAAGTTCCTGTTCCATGATTCCTATATCCCCAGTCTGATCGATCGGCCAGAGCCGGTGCACATTACCGGAGCTATCCGCCGCCTGGAGATAAGGCTTGGTAAGGGTCCTTGTTGAGAGAATACTGGATATTCCATCCCCTGAGCTTCTATAGAGGGAGAAGATAGGGCTGGTGTTCGCCTCACACGCCCTCAGGAGATTCAGCCTATCCTCTTTTGGGTTCGAGTGTGTGCATTCATGCGGGTGAATACTCCCTTTCCCCAATTCTTCGAGTTTCGCCAGGCAAAGAAATCCGGGAAGTCGCTTTCTGACGCCATCAATGGTGTAGATCATCTCATAAGCGTAAAAGGAAGGCATGTCGCTGCGCGTCAATATACCGCCCTTTGTCCACGCGTCGAGATATCCTCTGGCCCGAGTGTATCTATTTTCAGCCTCATTATCTCCCGGTTCCTCTTTGCCAAAATCGATCCTCACAATATTATACGGGCTCTGCCTGCATAATGACTCACGTCCTTCGTCCGTAATGATGTCATAAGGAGGGGCAACAACTTCCCCGATGGAAACCTTGGAAACGTCGTACAGAAGCCCCCTGAAGGGAATGATCTCTGCCATAGGCTTGAGTCCTTCGCCGGCCTCTGGAAAAAGATCGTTCCAGGAGCCTCTTGAAGTTTTCAAGAAAAAGTTTACGTATCTTAGCATGGGCAGAGAGGGAAAAGCAAACGAACCACCCCGCCTCTCCTTTTATTTGACACAAAAGACGATTTTTTTTATAGTGTTATTTATGCCGGAGTGGTGAAACTGGTAGACGCACGGGACTCAAAATCCCGCGGGGCTTCAACCCCATGTCGGTTCGATTCCGACCTCCGGCACCAAGTAATCAAGGGGTTAGCTGAACCAAGGTTAATCCCTTTTTTATTCAATTTCCCCTGATTGTGACTAAATTGTGCCTGCGGGTTTTCCATCTCGTTTAATTCATCATCCCTTGCGGTTGATTGATGGGGATTACCTCTCTTCTTTTTTGAGAGGGTAAGGGGATAAGAGTTTGTGCTTCATGGTAAGCCTGTTTCTTCATTGCCGCTTCTCTTAAATCCTGATCGCTCGTAATGTTGTACCTATCGAAGACGCTCCGGGTCTTGTGGCCCGAAATTTTCATTGCCACTTTTTCAGGTATCCGTGATCTAACCATATCCCTGACCGCC
>DATHCH010000215.1:0-5369 GCA_035319625.1 Thermodesulfobacteriota bacterium | reverse complement strand
AAATTCCCAGTTCCCCCCTTTTTCCAAGGAGGAAATAATTGCCTCCCTTTGACAAAGCCTGCCTGCCCCGTACCACGTTAGGTTCAGGGCCTGCGGGTAGGCAGGGGAGGCCGGGAGGCGTTTTAAGGAGACCCTGAGAATCAGGGGACGGGAAGCTACTGCCTAATTCCATATTTCTTCATCTTGTATCGGAGCACCCTCTCACTGATGCCAAGGCTCTCCGCGGCCTTCGTCTGAACTCCCTGATATTGATGGAGGGCCTTGAGGATGGAATCTTTTTCGATCTCCTCGAGAGATTCGGGGAGACTCTTCTGTTTTTCAGAAGGCCATGCCGTCTCGGATTTCTCCTCCTTCAGGTGAAAGGGAAGGTCTTGGGTCGTAATCATCTCTCCCCGGCAGAGGATGACTGCCCGTTCGATGAGGTTCTCCATTTCTCTGACATTTCCGGGATAAGGATAACGAAGGAGCAGGGTTCTTGCCTCCTTGGAGATATCAGAAATTGATTTCTGATTCTCCTCCGAATACTTTTTCAAAAAATGGTCGATCAGAAGAGAAATGTCGTCTCTCCTCTCGCGCAAGGGGGGAAGGGCGATCGAGATGACGTTGAGCCGGTAGTATAAATCCTGCCGAAAGAGCTCCTTCTGAATCGCCTCTTCAAGGTTTCGATGAGTGGCCGCGATCACCCTGACATCGGTCTTGAGGCTGAGATTCGACCCCAGTCTTTGAAATTCTTTTTCCTGTAAGACCCTTAGGAGTTTCACTTGAGTGCTTGGTGAGAGGTCTCCAATCTCATCGAGAAAGATGGAGCCGCCGTCTGCCTCTTCGAATCGGCCTATTCTTCGCTGAGTTGCCCCTGTGAAAGCCCCTTTCTCGTGACCGAAGAGTTCACTCTCAAGGAGGGTTTCGGGAATCGCCGCACAACTCACCTTGATCCAGGATTTTTGAGAGCGAGGGCTTGCGTAATGAATGGCATTGGCGATTAGTTCTTTTCCTGTTCCACTCTCCCCCCGGATGAGGACAGTGGCTTGGCTGGGGGCCACCCGGGCCACCAGCCCCATGACCTCCTCCATGACCGAACTCCCGTAGACGATATTCGTAAACTGATAGCGGTCCTGAAGTTGGGTTCTTAATTCCTTATTCTCTCTGATGAGGGTGGACCTTTCGATCACTTTTTGGAGCATGAGGAGGAGTTCATCCAAATCGATGGGTTTGGTGAGATAGTCCAGAGCCCCTTGTTTCATCGAGGCCACGGCGGTCTCTACTGTTCCGTAGGCAGTCATCATGACGATAGGGAAGTCCGGATAGAGTTTTCGAATCTCGCGAAGGGTTTGGAGGCCGTCGAGTTCGGGCATTTTGTAGTCGATTAAGGCCAAATCGAAAAAATTACCCTCAAGCATCTGAAGAACTTCCCTGCCGTTGGCGACGGCCTCCACAGAGAAACCTTCTTTTTTTAAGAACCCTTCTAAAAGATCCCTTTGGGTTTTTTCGTCCTCAGCAATGAGAATCCTAGCTTTGTCCATATGTTTTATTCTTAAGAATTCACTCAAAACCCCTGTACGGAACGATTTCAACCCGTTCCGTACTTTCCTATGCTCAAATTGGCAGGGTGACCGTTACCTTCGTGCCAGACCCCACTCGACTTTCTATTCTCAATTTGCCCCCATGGGCTTCGATAATTCGATGGGCAATGGGAAGCCCCAGCCCAACGCCTTTCTCTTTCGTCGTATAGTAATAATTGAAAATCTTTTCCATCTGTTCCGGCGGAATTCCGGAACCCGAATCCGAGATCATGACTTCTACACCGTCTTTCAGGGATTTGGCTTCAATACGAAGTGTCCCTCCCTTTCCCATGGCCTGCATTCCATTCTTCATAATATTGATAAAGGCCTGTGTCAACGTTTCAGGATCCATTGTGATGAGAGGCAGTTCCGTAGGAATTACTGCCAGAAGAGTAATTCCCAGAGAGGAAGCCTCCTCCTGAAGCAAGCTGATCAAATTTCTCAGAAGATCTTGGAGGGAAGATTTCCTCAGACTGAGCTGAAAAGGCCTGGAGAGGGTTAGAAACTGCTCGATGATTTGATTCACCCTTCTGATTTCTTTGAGGATCAGCTCCATAAAGGAGATATACTCTTCCCTTTTTGATTCATCGTGGGGGAGAAATTCCCTTTTGAGCCTCTGGAGGCCCATGCCCATCGCATTGAGAGGGTTTCGGATCTCGTGGGCAACGCCGGCAGCTAAGTGGCCGAGTGATGAGAGCCTCTCTGCCAATTGGATCCGGTCCTCCATGTCTTTCATCTTTTTGAGGTGCCGGTTCTGGTTCACCCCGATGAGAGTGATCGCGGAAATCCCTAAGATGAGGAAAAAGGAGACGGAGAGGATGATATTCTTTTTGATTTGGCTGAGCACGGGATAGATTTCCTTGGGGGAATACCCAATGCGGATCAGCCCCATGCTGTGGTCCTCCAGGGAGAGAGATTTTATCACTTCAAAGATTTCTTCTCCCTGGCCGGACTGATAATTCCGGGAGAGAACCCGGTTGCTTTGAAGAGAATTTCTTAAGAAGGGATCCTCCTCTCCTCTTCCAACAAAGGTTGGATCCGTGTGAGCAATCGTGTTGAGAGAAGCGTCCTGAACGGAGATATAAAGGATTCCCTCTCTGAGACCGATATCGGAGATCGCCCTTTGAATGGCGAATTGCCGGAGAAGTCCTTTCATCTGGTCTCCGTTGAGATAGAGGGCGATGATTTCTGGGCTCACCCTCCTCCAAATGGCAATCGAGAACCACTGGTCTTCGGTAAGGGGCTTCCCAAAGAGATCGATCGCGACCGGATGTTTCATCTCGATCAACTCCCGAAGAAGGAGCTTCTTTTCTGGGTAAAAAGATGGAGAGTGCTCTTCCTTGAGGGAGTTTCCCTTGGAGTCATAGATTTCGATCGAAGTGATATGGTATTGGTCGATGAGAGCCCGGAGGTCATGGACATTCAGAGACTTTTCTCCGTCGATTTGATCCACCCGATGGAGGGCTTCCAGAAGATAGTCGGCAATAGAATCCTCCAGACCGAAGAAAAGTCCCGAAACAGATGGATTGGAGGAATGTTTCCCGGGCCGACTTTCCATCCATTGGAGAGAGGCGAGCGTCTCTTGGATATTCTTCTCGAAATGCTGAATGAGGACAATGGCCTCCCTTTCCAACAAAAGATAGAATCCTTTTTTGGCTCGGGTGATTTCCAAAAGTCCGTTGATGATGAGGATGGTGAGAATGATTCCGGAGAAGATGCCCAGGTAGATGGGTGAAAAGCTTCTTTTGACCTTGTTCCTTCGTTTGAACAAAATGCACCTCGTCCTGATTTTCGGCCCTGGATCACTCCATCGGAGGAAAGGTCTTTTCAGGACGCATCGGCCCCACTGGACCCGGTCCGTGGATCATCTGCCGAAAAGAGGGGAACTCCTGGTCCGGGCACCAATTTTTTAGTTGTTCGGGTGTGAGGAGGCTTTTCACCTTGATCAGGTATTCAACAGCCTTTTCCTCCTGTTTGGATCGGAGTTCAATGATCTCGGAATATTTTCCGCGTATTGATTCGGTTTTTGTGGCGGGATTGGTGAGTAATTCACGGAGTTCTAAACGCTTTGTGAAAAGCTGAAGTCGGAAAAGCTGGACTTCCCGAAGGTAAGTCTGCTGAATGAGATCAAGACTTTTTCTCTGTTCCTGGGAAAGATCGAGTTCTGACGCCCTCCAGCACTGGCCTTCTCCCTTCCACTTTTTCATTACCGGCCCTGGAGGTTGTGAAAAGGAGGAAGCGGTCGTGAGGAGTATAAGAAAGCAAAAAATGAGAGTTTGTGTTGTAGACTTCATGGCTCAACCTCGGTAATTCAACTCCAAGCCGTCGGGAGTCCGCGTCCTGTCCGCTCATTTTAAAACATATTGGAATGATTTTTAAAGTCAAAAATAAGAGAGGAAGGACACGGCCTTCCCCTCTTCAACCCATTTTTCGGTGATGATGGTTAATGAGACATTCCAGGCCCCATTCCCGGACCAGCGCCCATCATACAACCCGGGTCGGCCATCATGTGGCCGCGACCCATTCCACGGTGCGGCTTCCAATTCTGGATCTGTTCAGGGGTGAGGAGCTTTCGAATCTCCAATCTCATTAGGACAGCTTTATCTTTCAGTTGATTTCGAAGATCTCTCAATTCTCTTTCTTTATCGAGAAGCGCCTTTAAATTAGATTTTGGATCAGTCCATAAAGACTCAAGCTCCAGCTTCTTGGTCACGATCGCACCGATCAGTTTTGCATTTTCTCTTCTGAAATTTCGGCGCAACTCTTGGATTTTCGCCTTTTGTTCGGGAGTCAATGAATAGTCTTTTCCAGGACCCCAGGATTCGTGCATTCCTTTATGCCCGGGATCAGATCCAGGTGCCTGAGCATAAGCGTAGGTCACGCCCAAAACCATGAGTATCACCAATCCTAATAATACAATCGTCTTCGGCATCTTTTTCACCTCCCTTCATTAATAATAATGTAATCGTCGCCCTATTGCTTGAGCAAGGACTGTGCCAATACGTTTTGAAGGTATCGCCTGATATTGTTGATTGTATTTGAAATGGTGATTGATGAAAATTTTCAAATAGTTAAGGCGCTATTGGGGAGATGGATTTGGATTTTATTAAGGAGGAATTTTCTCAAAATTCAACTTCGAATAGGAAAGACTTGTCGATGTCTATTAAACAGATGCCATCCTCTCTTCCGACATGATATATCTAAGGCAGTAGATTCGTACCAGGGTATGGTAGAGATTCAATAGGTTACGACACCCGCCGTGAACGTGGGTTCACCCGCTTGAGTGACGGCCCTTTTCGACAATCCTGGCGATTTGTTCGACAAGAATTTCCCATAAGAGGGGCGACATTTAAATAAAATCTTACGGAAATGGCTCAATCGGATAGATGGTGCGATCATAAAATTTCTCTTGAAAAAAGAAAGAAGAAAAGGTAGAAAAAAGATTGAAAAAGACCGCCGCATTTTTATCATTCTTGGGAAAAGGGGGCTACCATCATGGCTGGAAATGAGAAGATTGATTCCTTTGAGATGGCGAAGAAACAGGTTGATATTGCCGCCACGTATTTGAATCTGGATCCTGGATCGATTGAGAAATTGAAAAATACAAAAAGGGAATTGATCGTCCATTTTCCAATTCAGATGGATGATGGGAACGTTAAGATTTTCACTGGCTACCGGGTCCAGCATAACGTGGCCAGGGGGCCGGCCAAGGGGGGGATAAGATACCACCCCGATGTTGATCTGGACGAAGTGAGGGCTTTGTCAATGTGGATGACATGGAAGTCGGCCGTGGTCAACATCCCATTCGGA
>DATHCH010000214.1:0-5481 GCA_035319625.1 Thermodesulfobacteriota bacterium | reverse complement strand
AACGTTCTTGTCGGCCTCCAAAAAGTGGTTCAAAAGTTGGGAGCGGAAGAAGGGTACACACTCATTTTGGAGAAGAGCCAAAACGGTGTGCTTTTTGCTTCCAGATCTATTGATATGACGGATCTGGTCATCAAAGCGTATGATGTCCAAAAGAATTAGCTTAGATGGAGCCCCACGAGCAAGCCCGCAGGCGAAAGAAGGCTGCACGGGATGAGGCGTTTTATAAAGGTGTTGATAACCCCGACAAGATGAGCCGTCCAGAAACTCTGAGGAGGTGAAGCGCAATGTCAGTGAGAATTATCATCGATCGGAAGGTGAAGAAAGGGAGGGAGGCGGACTTTGCCAAACTTTTGAGGACATTGAGATCCAAATCCATTTTTTCGAAGGGTTATATCTCAGGCGAGATGCTTCGAGACCGGGACGACCCTCAAAATTATATCGTCATCACAGCCTGGCAGAGTGTCGCGGACTGGGAAGAATATGAGAAGGTTCCGGAAACAAGTAAGATCCATGCCAGAATTGAAAAACTGATGGCCAGGCCTACGAAGGTAAAAATATGTGTCCATGCTTAGATCGTTATTCCTAAAACAAAAGTCTTTCTCGCTTTCATTCATCATGCCTTATGACGCCATTGCTCATTCTTCGTAAGCGCTTCGGGAATGTTGGGTAATCAGGAGGATTCTCATGGTTGAACTTTGGAGATTATCCGCACTGGAGTTGAGCGGAATGATAGCTGGCAAAGAAGTGAAACCGTCTGAGATCATGGCAGCCGTCCTTGCCCGAATCGAGAAACTGAATCCCAAGCTCAACGCCTTCTGCACGATCACTCAGGATTTAGCCATGGCCGAGGCGCGGCGAGCCGATAACAAAATGGTCCAGGCGAAGGTCAACGGGAAACTCTTCGGCCTTCCCGTGTCGATTAAAGACCTAATTTTCACGAAGGGTATCCGCACCACTTTTGCCTCAAAAATGCACGAAAATTTTATACCCAACCAGGATGGAATTGTCGTGGAGAGGCTCAAGGCCGCCGGAGCGATTATCATTGGTAAAACGAATTCGTATGAGCACGGTTACAAGGCTGTCACGGACAGCCCGCTATGGGGTATCACACGCAACCCCTGGAATTCGGAGATGACTCCAGCCGGCTCGAGTGGCGGTGCAGGAGCAGCCGTAGCCTCCGGCATGGGGCCTTTGGCCTTGGGAAGTGACGGCGGAGGGTCCACCCGGGCGCCGGCAAGCTTCTGCGGAATCTTTGGCCTCAAACCATCCCGCGGAAGAATACCCATGTATCCCTTGCTCTCAGGCTGGGAAACGCTCGATAGACGTTTGGCTCACTACGGTCCTCTCACCCGCACCGTGGCCGACGCAGCCCTGATGTTGGAGGTGATGGCTGGGCCGGACGACCGGGATCCTTTGTCATTGCCGGGAGGAAAACTCCGTTACCGAGAAGAAATGAAAAAGGGTGTACAGGGCCTTCGTATTGCCTGGAGTAGGGACCTGGGCCATGTTGTCGTTGATCCGGTAGTCCGAGAGGCTGTTGAGAAGGCAGCCCTGGTTTTTTCAAAGATGGGCTGCGAGGTAGAAGAGGCCACCCCGGAGTTCCGCTGATGCACGATGCCTTTCAACTCCTTTTTGCCGCGGATTGCGCGGGTGCCATTGGAGCCCAATTGGACGAATGGAAAGGTCGCTTAGATCCGGGGTTGGTAAGACTAACTGAGATTGGTCTTAAGGCCAGTGCCGTCGATTACGTGCGCGCCGTAAACCGGTGCCATGTCCTTTGGGAGAGACTGGAGCCTTTCTTCGCCAAATACGATTTGCTCCTGACTCCCACGCTGCCTCTTCCCCCCTTTCCCGCGGGCATCGATTGGCCCAGGGAGGTTGCCGGGCAGAAAGTCCATCCTTTGAATTACCTCGGCTTTACTTATCCGTTTAATTTAACCGGCCAGCCCGCGGCCTCTTTACCTTGCGCCTGGACAGCAGATGGTTTACCCATCGGCGTCCAGATCGTGGCCGGGCGTTCCGATGATCTCACGGTTTTAAAAGTGGCAGCAGCCTTCGAAGAGGCCAGACCGTGGAAAGATAAATGGCCGGATTGATCTTTTTCTTCTCCTTTCTGTTTGAGCGCCATCGGACGTGCCGCCCATTAAATTTTTCTTGACCTTGCAGGAGAAATTTAGTAGGTTGCTATGAACTATTTCATATTTTCCGAATATTCTATTAGGGGGTCCAAATGGGAACAGCAGAAAAAGGAGCTAAGCCCCGCTACGGGATCGCCAATTTTGAAAGAAGAACCTACCGGAGATTTCCAATCCGTCTCCCGATAGAGTATTATCGAGCCGAATCGCCAGGCAATCAACCCGGCCAGGCTCTCGATGCCAGCGAAGGGGGATTACAGATTCTTTTTCCGGAGCAGGTGGAGATCGGCCAGAACCTGAAGTTGAAACTCTTTTTCTCTTCCGAATCTGGGTTGAATACAGTCGAAGCGCTTGTTGAGGTGGTTTGGACCGACACTCAAAGGGGCGAAGACGAAAATCATTATCGATCCGGTGTGAGATTTCTCAATATCTCTCCGGAAGATATAGCTAAATTGAAAACATTTTCGGCAAGTTTCTTGTGATCTCCCTGATAGTTTGATTGACTGCGAGTTAATCTTGTATCCAGTCGCTGCGGGTTTCCTCTATCACCACTGATATTATGCTTTTTGCGCATCCCTGCATGGGTTAAGACGCAAATCGTCGCTCCCACACTCACTTGCTCCTCCGGTGTCCTCAGAGGCTGACCCAGAAATACTGTCTTCTTTGGCACAAAATACAACCTACACCCCATTTACGACCAACAGTATTTCCGGTAGACTTAAATTAGAATAGAAATTTATCACCGATTCAACCCTCCTTGAAAGGTGGGACAAGCGGTCGAATTGCTGAAATGAAAATGACACAAGGAAGTTTAAACCGGAAGCGCCATTTCGCGAACCGGTAATCTCAAACTCAGGGAGGCGTTTCCTCTGTCTATGATTGGCTGAGAAAAAGAAGAGGGTCGCAGTGAGACAGAAAGGATAGGGTAAAATGTTTAAGACAATGCTGATCGAGGACAATTCCCCATTTAGGAGCGTGTTTAAAGAAGGCCTTAAATCTAGATTCCCTTCAATGGCTATCACCGAAGCGGCGGATTCGGAGGACGCATTGAACAAGATTGGAGCGGTTCCTCCTGATCTCATCTTTATGGACATCAGATTGCCGGGAGAAAACGGGCTTGAACTGACCAGAAGGATTAAAACGGATCATCCTGAGATCACCATTATCATCTTTACGAGCCACAACTTTCCGGAGTATCGAGAAGCCGCCGCCCGATATAAGGCCGACTATTTTCTCTCGAAGAGCTCTGTAGCGAGTGAGGAGATTTTCAAGCTGGTCAAAATAATCCTCTTAGAAAGAGGTTTCAAATCGAACGGCTCAGACAGTGCGAAGGCCACTGCATAATGGGTAACGACATTACTAAACAAGGTGATTTTGAAGTCCAGGGGCGTTTTTTTGTTGCGCCACTGTGGTTGCGTCGGGGCATCTTTGATTCTTCTTTGAGAAGCAGGTGATAAACTGCCTGATAACGGGGAGGAAGTGATGGTCAAAATGAAGACGGTAAAGAAGGTAGCAAAAAAGGGCGTGAAGAAGGGAGACGTTTACAAGTGCGGGGTCTGCGGTCTGGCTGTCACAGTGGATGAGGTCTGCGGATGCGTCGATTATTGTGACATCATCTGCTGCAAAAAGCCCATGAGGCCCAAAAGACGGGTCTGATCAAGTAATTCAATCAACTTGTCCTGCTGGGGATATCTATTCAGGTCTTCATGATTATGATTTCTTGGAGATTGCTAATCATGAAGCGGTAAGAGGTCCAGGCACGCGGATGCTGGCCCTTACCAATTTCTTCTCCGGATGCGCCTCTGTCCCATCCCTATTCAATAGGGGCCTTATGACGGTTTGGAGACGGATTTCCCCGGGTCCTGGGCAAAAACTGAGGAAGGACAAGCTTGCTTGTTGTCGTTGACAATCATTTCTCCGACAGGTACAATTACAAAAAAAAGAGGAGGAAGACATGTTCACTCTTATGCTATTGAAGCGGGCAGGAATTTTGACTACGCTCATTGTGCTTGCATGGATTCCGACGCTAAGTGCTGCGACAGGTGGCCCCTCCACCCAGGGGACTGTGAATACGCTCCTAACAGCCATTGCCACAAACAATTATGACGTTTTTGTCGCCAATGCCACACCCTCCTTCAAAACAATCATCACAAAAGAACCATTTAAGCAGGCCAGCGCCGGGCTGTCTCCCAGGCTGAAAAAAGGTTATGAGCTGCAATACCTCGGCAGTTTCAAACACGACGGGATCGAGACTTTTTTGTGGAAGATCCTTTACAAAGATGGCGGCGACGACATGCTCGCCGAGCTGGAGCTGCAAGGCGATAAAGTAGCTTTCTTCTGGTTTCCTCCACCGCCTCCACCGCCGGGCTTCACTCCGGGGTCACCCGGTCCATCCCGTGCCGGGCCTCCTGGCTCTCAATAGTGTCATGTTCCGTAAATAAGTTGAACCCTTCGGCTACCACGAGCCATTTCTGGTATTTCTTAGGAATTGATTCCTATTCCCAATGTTTCTAAAAAGACCTATTTCCCGGAAAAGTTACCGTATTTTCCGCAAGAAATTCAAAGCATCCCGGTTTGAAACAAGAAGACATCTCTTGATTTATTCTATTTTTTTGTTAGTTCAATCAGGAGATTTTAGATCAGGAGGAAAACCTTGAAAACGACAGTGAGACATTTCCTTATTTTTACCATGGTCCTTCTGCTAATCTCCTGCGCAGAAGGAAGCAAGAGCCAAAAGAAAGGAAGCGATACGGAAAAGAAGGTCAAAGCCGTCACCGCCGAGGATCATTTTCAATTGGCTTATCAGGCTGTGGAGAAAAGGAATTTTGATGAGGCTGCCAAGGAATATCAAGAAGTGCTGAAATTGAATCCAAAGAACGCAAAAGCCCACCTCAATCTCGGCGTCGTCTATGGCCGGCTGGAGAAATGGAAAAAAGAGATCTCAGAGTATGAAGAAGCGCTTCGCATTGACCCTCATTTGGCGGAGGCCCATTTTAATCTTGGGGTCGCCTACGAAGAAAGAGGAGAACTCAAAAAGGCGATGGCCGAATATCAGAAGACACTTCAAATCTCTCCGGATTATGTCGAAGCCCATACCAATATGGGCATTCTTTATTTTAGAAAGGGAATGTTCGATCAGGCCTTGGCGGAGTATCAGAAAACGATTGACATCAAACCGGACTATGCCAAGGGTTATTACAATATTGGAAGCGTCTATTGGGAAAAGAAGAAAATAGATGAAGCGGTGGCTTCCTTTCAAAAGGCATTGGAGTTCAACCCCAAATTTGCAGAAGCTCATTATGCCTTGGCTGGTGCCTATTACGAGAAACAGGAATTTAAGTTAGCC
>DATHCH010000213.1:0-8981 GCA_035319625.1 Thermodesulfobacteriota bacterium | reverse complement strand
TTCGACGCTATTGGTGATGAAGCCCACGGCTACCAGAAAGAGAAGGATGGTTGGAACGAGGGAGAGGCTGACAAAGGCCGCCACCAATTTGGTTCTGAGTCTGGCCCCCAGAACTTTCCGTTTCCGCTCGAAAATCAGCTTTACGAGATTCCGAATCACCAGAAAGATCAGCAGGAGAATCAGGATGATGTTAATATTGATTAGGCTGAAGATGATGATATTGTTGGCGACAGGGATTCTCCCTTGGACCTGGGGGAACTTCATTTCAATGGTTGTGAAGAGAATAATGAGGATGGAGATGATCCCAATGATGATCAGCTCATTCCGTCGTCTTCTTACATCAGCGGAAAGCGGTTTCTTCATCGATTTTTTCATAAAATCCCTCCTTACCTCCCTTTGCCAAAAGGAGGAATCACCCCTCTTTAGCAAAGAGGGGCGGGGGAGATTTTCTAATGGCGGATTTCATGCGCAAGAAAAAGGCGGTCGAAGGGAACTATAAGCCGAGTTCTGTCGTCCCGTTCCTGCCTTTCAGCAGGGATCGGAAGGATGGCCATTTATCTGGGACCCTGGTTGCCCAAGGCCTCAAGCGACCTAACCCGCCCCGTTTTTCCCCCGCCAGGGGCGGAGGGAAATTCGAATGGGCTCTTCTTTTCCTTGCGGGAACGGGGCCTATTTGGTCTTGCTCCGGGTGGGGTTTACCAAGCTACCCCGATCACTCGGGGTACTGGTGAGCTCTTACCTCACCTTTTCACCCTTATCCCGACTTTCGTCGAGACGGTATCTTTTCTGTGGCACTTTCCTTATCCTCGAACGCTGTCTTGCAGAATTCAAGGACAGTCCGCGTTACGGACCACCCTGCCCTGCGGAGCTCGGACTTTCCTCCCCTCCTGATCGCCTGCGTCGCAAGCTCTTAGGAGGAGCGGCCATCTGTTTCCCTTCGACCCCCCTTTCTTTCAGATTTCTGAAAGCACCTCAAGGCTACTGATCATTTCTCCTAATCTGTTCAATCAAGAGAGTTCTTTAAGCTCTCTTTCCTTTCTCCTTCGCCATCCTCCTCTCGATGGCCAGGTTCGCCAAATGGTCCGCCTCTTTATTCTGCTCTCTCGGGATGGACCGGATCTCAAAGGACGAGAATCTTCCTAAATTCTGGAGCACCCTTTTGTGGAGGGCCCTTAAATTTAAATCTTTCACGCGATACAGGCCATTCATTTGTCTTTCCACCAATTCTGAATCCGTGAAGATTTGAATGCTTTCACCCTCCAGTCGTTCTGCCTCTCTCAGCGCTAACAGAAGGGCCCAATATTCCGCTTCGTTATTGGTCTTGTGACCGAGATAACGGCTCACTTCAGAGATTCTCCTTCCTTCTCCATTTGCGATGAGAATCCCACCCCCTGCCCTACCGGGGTTTCCTTTGGAGGCCCCATCAATATGAATGATCAATCGCCCTTCAGGCCCCGAGGATTTCATTTTCTATCTCGATCTTCATCCCAATAGAGGATTCGGTTGCAGTGGGGACACCGAATGAGGGCATTGTTTTTTTGAACCTCGATGAACATTTGAGGGGGGACGTTTACAAAACAGCCCTGGCAAGTCTCATTCTCCACACTGACCACACCCACCCCCTGCCTCTTTTCCTTCAGGGTAGTATACAGCTTAACCAGTCTGGATTCGATCTGTTTAGAAACGACCTCCCTTCGTTCCACCTGTTCGTTCCAGGCCTTCTCACCAAGGACTATCTTTTCCTGAAGTTTTTTTCGTTCCCCTTCAATCTTTTCCAGCGTGCCCCCCATTTCCTTTTCCCTTTTAGAGAGATTCTTCTTGAGGTCATCGATTTCGTCCATCACCTGGAGGATCTCCTCTTCCATCCGGCTGTTCGCTTCCTTGAGGACATCGATTTCGGTGAGCAGGGCCTGATATTCTTTGTTGGTCTTCACCTCAGACATCCTTCCTTCTGCCCGCTTGATTTTTTCCTGCTCTGCGTTGAGATGCCCTTCTTTCTGCCTTCGCGTCTTCTCTAACGATTCGACCTTTTCCCTCTCCTTCTGAATCCTCTCCTTCTCGATCTTCTGTCTTTCATCCAGTTTTTTGATCTCCCTGGGATACCGGTCCTTTTCCTCCTTGATGGCCTTCAGTTCAAGATCAATTTTTTGAAGCTCCCAAAGCAATTTTAATTGGTCCTTCAACCGTTACCTCCTATCCGTCACATTTTTCAGCAATCAAGTGTAGGAAACGGTTTGAAACCGTTCCCTACACCGTTCCCCACGCGTTCGTCCCAAACAAAAAGAGCGCACCCCTTTCGTGCACTCTTTTGTCCCTTCCAGGCTCACGGAGCGTCCTTTCTTTTATCCCCAAAGAGTGCATAAGCCGTTTCCCTCTTTCCTGGTGGGCCCACCTGGGTTCGAACCAGGGGCCTACCGGTTATGAGCCGGTGGCTCTTCCAGCTGAGCTATGGGCCCATCCTTATTATATGCCATCTCTCAAGGGTGTCAACCCCACATTGAGTTTGGAGTTATGAGTTCGGGTTTCAGAGTGTAGAAATTAAATACTCCGAACTAAGTTCCTCCGAACTCCGAACTTACTACGTCTCAAGGAAGCTTTTCAACCTTCTCGCCCGGCTAGGATGTCGTAATTTCCTTATTGCCTTTGCTTCGATCTGTCGGATTCTTTCCCGGGTGACATCAAAATCCTGTCCCACCTCTTCCAGCGTATGATCGTATTTTTCTCCAATTCCAAACCGCATCCTCAAAACCTTCTCCTCTCGTGGGGTGAGGCTCGCCAGGACCCTTCGAGTCTGTTCCGATAAATTGGCGCTGATCACAGCCTCCTGGGGGGAGATGACGGCTTTGTCTTCGATGAAATCCCCTAAGTGACTATCTTCTTCCTCACCGATGGGGGTTTCAAGGGAGATCGGTTCTTTGGCAATCTTCAGCACCTTTCTCACCTTGTCCAAAGCCATATCCATCTTCTCGGCAATTTCTTCGGGAGTCGGCTCTCTCCCCATCTCCTGGACGAGGAATCTCGTGGTCCGGATCAATTTATTGATCGTCTCGATCATATGAACGGGGATCCGGATGGTCCGCGCCTGATCGGCAATGGCTCGTGTGATGGCCTGGCGGATCCACCATGTCGCATAGGTACTGAATTTATAACCTCGTTGGTATTCAAATTTATCCACCGCCTTCATCAACCCGATATTCCCCTCCTGAATGAGGTCTAAGAATTGAAGCCCGCGATTGATATATTTTTTGGCAATGGAGACGACCAGCCTCAGATTCGCCTTCACCAGTTCACTCTTAGCCTCTCTGGCTTTGGTCTCCCCTTCCAGGATGGCTTTCACCGCGGCGGCCAACTTGCCAGCGGTCAATCCACATTCTGTTTCCATCTTATGGATCTTCTTTTGGACATTCACGACCGATCGGGAAATCTCCCGGAGATCCGCTTTGCTCAATGCTCGCGTTCTCAGTAGAGTCTTCTCGCTCACACTTTTTGCCCTCAACTTTTTCAGATAGGTCCGCGCCTCCCCGACAGAAATTCCCCGCCGATCTTCGATCTTCTTGATTTCAGCCTCCCCTTTCTCCACGCGGTTCAGCATCTGTTTCATCTTTTGAACGACCCTATTAATTTGAGTATCTCTCAAATTCATCTGATTGAATAATTCCAGGATGTCTTCTTGCTTCTTTTTAATCTCTGTTTGTCTTTTTTTAGCTCCCTTCTCTTTTCTCTTCATCCCCTTTTGTTTCTTCTTCTTAACCTTTTTCTGAACCTTCCTGTTCAACACGGCCTTGCCTCTCAGGAGCCTCCGAATCTCTTCGCTTTTTCGCTTAATCTTTTCGATGAGCCCCAGAATCCTTTTCTTCTGGAGCTGCTGTTCCTCAAAGCTGGTCTCCTCCTCATCGATTTCGTTGGTCACTTCTCGGATCTCCACCTTGCCGGCCTTAATCAGGGTGCCCAGATTGATGACCTCTTTAACCGCCATGGGGCAGTTCAAGACGACGCTCAGCACTTCTCTTTTCCCGCTCTCGATCCTCTTGGCAATCTCCACTTCCCCTTCTCGGGTGAGAAGAGAAACCGATCCCATCTCACGGAGATACATCCGGACGGGGTCCGTGGCCTTGCCGAGGGTCTCCATTTCCAATTCATCGCCTTCCTCTTCTTCCTTCTCTACGGGCTTTTCCTCCTCCACTTTCAACCCCTGGAGATCCTCTACCACGTCGATGTCCATTTCGTCGAACATCATCAGGACATCATCAATTTGATCAGAGGAGACGATATCGTTCGGAGGGAGTCCACCCGCCTCATCCGGAAAGTTCAGAAACCCCTTCTCTCCCTCCAACTCGATCAATTGCTCAACTTCTCTGATTTTTCCTCCCTTGGCCATGGACTTCTCTCCTACCCTTTTCCAAGACTATTTTTTTGAAGGTCTTTCTCCCGCTTCGCCAGCTCCTGACGTTCCTTCAAAAGAGGGGCGAGTCCTCTTCCCTCTTGATCCTTCTCCGCCTCTTTAATCCTCTTGAGCAACTCGCCTTTTTCCTTCTTTAACCTCCTTTCACGAATCTTTTGGATACAGTCTTCTAAGATCTTCCCTCGATCTCCACCCTCCAGCCCACTTTCTTGAATGGCAAACTCACACAACCTTCCTTTGAGCGTTTCCTCGAAACTGGCTAAGGCCTCGGGCAGATCAAGCCGTCCTTTTCTCTGATAGAGATCTTCCAGACCCTTAGCGATCTTTTGCAAACTCGGGCTCTCAAACTCCTTCAGGACGCCCTCCCTTGAAATGGTGGAGATGACTTCAGGATGATGAACCATGAGGCGGACGATCATTTCTTCCGACCTCGGTAAAGTCGTCTCCGCGCATGATTTCGCTAAGTTCTCTACCCCCTTGGATGGCTCCTTGGCCGAGGGCCGTAGCATTTCGTGCAGAAAAGATTCTTTGACATCCAGCCTCTCGGCTAAAGCCTTTGCATAGAAATCTCTTCGAATCCGGTCCGGGATTTTACTGAGGAGGGCCACGCCCTCTTTTGCTATCTTCACTTTTCCGTCGACAGATCTCACATCAAACGTCTTCGTCAGCCGGTCAAAAAAGAAATCGATGAGTGGAACAGCCTGCTCCACCCTTTTCGTGAAGTCTTCCAAATGTCCTTTTCTTAGAAATCCATCCGGGTCTTCTCCCTTCGGAAGGAGAACCGTCTTTGCCCCCACCTCCTCTTCCAAGAAAAGGGGAAGAGAGCGAACGGCTGCCTGCACGCCTGCCTGATCCGCATCGAAGAGGGTGATCAAGTTTCTGGTGTATCGCTTCAGGGTTCGAATGTGTTGCGGGGTCAGCGCCGTGCCTAACGTGGCCACGCTGTGCCTCCATCCATATTGGTGGAGGGTCAATAGATCAAAATAGCCTTCGACGACGATCGCACAATCCTTCTCCGTCGCGTAACGTTTGGCCACCTGGAGCCCGTAGAGGATCTCTCCTTTATGATAAATGCTTGATTCCGGGGAATTGAGATATTTGGGTTCTCCCTCTTTGATCAACCTTCCCCCAAATCCGACGATCCGCTGATGAAGGTCAAAGATGGGAAAGAGGACGCGATTTCGAAAGGCATCGTACCAGCCCTCTCTCTTCTTGGGAAAGATCAAGCCCAGTTCGCGGGCCAGGTCGAGAGAAACCTTTCTCTGGCGCAAGTGCTCGACCAACCCATCCCAACGGTCGGAAGAATATCCCAACCCATGCTCCGCAATGACCTCCTGGCTGATCCCTCTTTGAGATAAGTACCTTCTGCCCTCTTCTCCTTCCCGCCGCTTGGTCAGGAGATCGCGAAAATATTCTGATGCGATCCGGTTGGTCTCAAAGAGGCTCTCCCTCTTGGCCATTTCCTTCTTCTGGGATGCGGAAAGTTCGCGGACGGGAAGGCTCACCCCATAGCGTCTCGCCAGTTCCTCCACCGCCTGGGGGAAAGAAAAATGCCCCGCCTTCATCAGAAACGTGAAGACATCCCCTCCTTCCCCGCATCCGAAGCAGTGAAAGATCTGTTTTTCCTCGTTGACCATGAAGGAGGGTGTCTTTTCCGAATGGAACGGGCAGAGCCCCTTATGGTTTCTTCCGGTCTTCTTCAGGGCCACATAATCCGAGACGACTTCCAGGATGCTGGAGCGATCCCGAATTTCTGAAACCTTTTCGTCGGATAGGAATCCGGTGGCCAAGCGATTTACCCCGTTAGAAAGGCCCTCCATTTATGGCGAGGATGACATGAATAAAGATTCGATTCCTTTGCCCCCGTAAGAAGATTACCTATCTTCTAACGGGGCTTACCTCAATTCAACGATCGTGATCCCACGACCTCCCTTCAGTGTCTCCCCGGAAGAAAAGCTCTTAACCGCCCCGTGCCCGCCCAGGTATTGCCCGATGGCATTTCGCAATCTCCCGGAACCCACCCCATGAATGATTCGGACTTTCTCCAATCCACGGAGAAGGGCTTGATCGATAAATTTGTCAACCTTGGAAAGGGCATCCTCCACGGTCAGGCCGATGACATTCAACTCAGAAGAGGGCTCCTCGGTCGCCCCTTTTAAAAAGGGCCTGTCTTGAATCCTTGCCTCCTCCTTTTCTTCGCCATCCTCCGCCTGAACAATCTCGGACAAAGGAGCTTTCACCCTGGCTTTATCCGTCAGCACCTCGGCTCGGTTGAGCGGTTTGACAAGGCTCATCAAGATCCCATCGCTCCGGAGGCTTTCAATTCTAACACGTTCCCCGACCTTCAAGCCACCCGGAGCCACAGGACTGCCCTTTCTTTTAACGGAAGGAAATGATTTTTCCCTGATCTCCTGGACTTCTCTACTGCGAAGACGGGGAAGCCCTTTTTCCTCTTTCCTGCTGCGAACCCATTCTTTCAATTCCTCTTCAACCTTCTGAACTGCCCTCCTTGCCTTCTCCTCAGCCTTGGCGTAAATCTCCAGTCTCTTCTCCTTGATGGTCGCAAGTATCTTTTTGAGCCTCTGACCTTCCAGCTCGGCCTCCTCTTTTATCTTGGAGGCCTGCTGCTTTTCTCTTTCTGCCTCCCGCCTCATTCTCTCCAGAGTCTCTAAGGCACGGACGATTTCCTCCCCGCTTCCATCCTGATGGACACGGGCTGCTTCGAGCACCTTTTCGGAGATCCCCAACTTCTCGGCGATCAGGAAGGCATTGCTCACCCCCGAGGATCCATAGACGAGTGTGTACTTGGGCTCCAGGGTCTGCTCGTCAAACTCCACCGCTACGTTCTCCACATCCGGGTGAAGGTATCCATAAGCCTTAAGCCGGTCAAAGTGCGTGGTGACCACGACCGAGGCTCCTCTCTCGCGGAATCGATCCAAAAAACCCAGGGCCAAGGCGCATCCCTCCTGGGCATGGGTTCCCACTCCAAGCTCATCGAGAAGTACAAGGGAATGGGGTCCCGCCTTTTCCAAGATTTGATTCACACGCAGAAGATGGCTGGAGAAGGTGCTTAGATTCTCCTCTATATTCTGCTCGTCGCTGATAACCGCAAAAACGTCCTCAAAGATCGCCACCTGGCTTCCTTCTGCGACAGGAATGGGCAGGCCGGATTGAATCATCAAGGTGAGAAGCCCCAATGTCTTCAAAGCCACCGTCTTCCCGCCTGCGTTCGCCCCGCTCACAATGAGGACTTTCCTCCCATGTCCCATCTGGACGTGGATGGGAACCACACGATCTTCGCGTTGAAGCCATAGGAGAGGATTTCGTGCCTCTCTCATCTCAACCCTGCCCGCCTCATTCAACGGAGGGGAAACCGACTTCAAGCGCGAGGAGAGCTTTGCCATCGCATAGAGGAGGTCCAGTTCTCCTAATATCTCAAAGTCGGCCCGCAGGTTTTGCCTTTCCTCCCGGACCTTGTCGGAAAGACCTGCCAGAATTCGATATTCCTCCTCCTTCTCCTCTCCGGTGAGGACATTGATCTCGTTGTTAAGACTGACGGCCTGAAGAGGCTCGAAGAAAAACGTCATCCGGCTTTGCGACTGGTCATGGATAATCCCCTCTAACCGGTTTTTGAAATCGGATTTGATGAGAAGAACATAACGCCCATTTCTTAGAGTGATGAACTGTTCCTGGAAGATGGGCTGAAGCGTTTCTCGATGGAGGAGGGATTCGAGCATTCCCTTCGCTTTTTCTCTGACCTCGCCCAACCGGCGGCGGAGATCGAGGAGGGCCGGGCTGGCTCGGTCGAGAATCTCACCCTTCGTATTGATCGCCTGTAGGATCTCTTTCTCCAGTGCTTTTTGGTAAGAAAGTTTGAAGATTTTCTCCTGAAGATGAGGGGCCTTGACAGGCTCCAGCTTTTGGAAAAATCGCCGGAGTCCCTTGCACAATACGATTTGATAATAAAGATCCAATAATTCCCCGATGTCGAGGACGGATCCATCGATTTCCAATTTATCTAAAATCCCCTCAATCTCTTTCACCCCTATGAGAGGAATGTCGCCCTCTGTTTCCAAGACGTTCTTAAGCTCCATCACGTCTGTCAATCTGGACTGGATCAAAGAAAGGTTTTTGGAAGGTCTCAAGGCTTCACAGCGCTTTCGACCCAGGGGGGAAATGGAATACTCTTTCAGGATATCCAATAAATGGTAGAACTCTAAGAACTTGAGGGAACGATCATCCATAAAGCGTGAAAAAAGGAATTAGGTTACCTATCAAGAGGAGGAATTCATGGGGAAAGCCTTTCTTTCACCAATTGATTGATCAGTCTTCCGTCCGCTTTCCCTCCAATTTTTGGCATGACGGATTTCATCACTCTTCCTATGTCCTTTGGGGACGAAGCTTGAGTCTCTTGAATACTTTGGTCGATGATCTTTACAATCTCTTCCTGGCTGAGGGGCTGGGGGAGAAAGGATTTTAGTATTTCTATCTCCTTCTTTTCCTTCTCCACCAAGTCCACACGTCCGCCCGCTTGAAATTGTTCAACAGACTCCTCACCCTTTCTCACCATGACTTGGAT
>DATHCH010000212.1:0-2539 GCA_035319625.1 Thermodesulfobacteriota bacterium | reverse complement strand
GGGGTTGCTCCAGTATCTTGAGGGGGAATTATCCGACAGAGGTTTGTCGGACTCGGTCGTTTCGAGCGCCGGATGCCTGAAGGTTTGCGATATGGGTCCTGCCGTAGTTGTCTATCCAGAGAACTGGTGGTATGGCCCGGTTGAGAGTGAATCAGCTATCGATGAGATCCTGGATGCCCTGGAAGAGGGAAAGCCCGCAGATAAATACCTTATGGCCTGATTTACCCGCCTGTTACGGAGGATCTGGGCAAACCCCCTCCGAGAGATTCGCCCAGACCCATTCTCATCCCCGGATCATGTAAAGAAATGCGGGTGGGCAAGGTATGAGAATGAAATTGACAGAACGAGGTCAAAAAGAAGAGGTATGGATTGTTGATACCACTCTTCGAGACGGGGAACAGGCGCCCGGAGTTGTCTTCTCCCGCGAAGAAAAACACGAAATCGCCACACTCTTATGCCAGACAGGAGTTCCAGAGATTGAAGTGGGGACCCCTGCGATGGGAGAAGAGGAGCGAGAGGACATCAAATCGATCGTGGCTTTGAAGCTTCCAGTGCGTTTGACCTCCTGGTGCCGCGCTCTTTATGAGGACATTGAGCTAGCTAAGGACTGCAAGACCCAAGGGGTCCATCTCTCCTTTCCGCTTTCCTCCATTTTGATGTCCATCTTTCATATGAACGAACCACAGGTGCTCACCCGCCTCGCCGAATTAGTCAGGCTGGCTCAGAAACATTTTGATTACGTATCCGTAGGAGCCCAGGATGCCACGAGAGCCGACTTCTCCTTCTTATCCGCTTTTTGTGAACAAGCCTATCAAAACGGAGTCGACCGGATCCGCCTCTCCGACACGGTTGGAGTGTATAATCCCATGCAGACCATCCGGCTGATCACTCAATTACGGGGGCAAAGACTTTCCGGCATGCTCGAATTCCATGGCCATAATGACCTGGGAATGGCCACCGCAAATAGTATCGCCGCCCTTTCTGCCGGCGCGGAAAGTGTCTCTGTGACCGTCAACGGCTTGGGGGAGCGGGCGGGGAATGCGGCTTTGGAAGAAGTGGTGATGGCGGTAAAACTCACGTTAGAGAAGAGCTGTACCATCCATACGAAAATGTTTGCCCGTCTTTCGAGAATTGTAGCTCGAGCCTCGGGGCGGAAGATCCCCGTGATAAAGCCCGTCGTAGGGAAAGGCGCCTTTCTCCATGAATCAGGCGTTCACACACGGGCGCTCCTGGTGAACAGCCAGAGTTACCAGCCCTTTCAGCCGGAGATGGTTGGAATTAAGACAAAGAATTTCGTGGTGGGAAAGCATTCCGGAAAGGCAGGTTTAAGACATTTTTTTGAATGTGAAGGAATCCACATCAGCGAGCCTGACTGCCTTGAGGTTCTTTGCAAAATAAAAGAAGTATGCAAAAAGAAGAAATCCCTCTCCCTCCAAGAAATTAGACAAATTTATATACAGGGATGTCCGGACTAGTGCTAATGTATTCTCATGACCCTTGGCGAAACCCCCGCAGACAATTTGCTTGGTTAGGGCGGCCAGGCTTTTGAGAACTTCGGAAAGGGTTATATCCTACAGCATCAAGAAGCTTCGAATTAACCCCAAGTCTTATCGTCCCTGATCCCACAAAATTGTGGCTTTCCTTCTCTTTTCCAACAAAATTGTCGCTTTTTCATATTCCTTACGTCCCGTTACGTTTCTCACCCTGCTCTTCCGTCTGATGAACAGTCGACTTCGATTTCAACACGTTAGTCCTTAATCAAAGGAGAATCATCTTCCTTGGCATTGTTCTTGATAACTTAAACCTAAAGCAAAGGCCTTGCACTGAAAAAGAAATCGAAGGAGTACTCCTTCGAAATACAATTCTTTAAAAGGAGGAAGAACATGCTGAAGGTAAAAACCCGAACCGTTATCCTGTCCATCTTTGTCATCGCTCTGGTTAGCACTGTTGGCGGCATTTGGATCAATGATGCTCGCTCCGCTGAAAAGGAACCCATCAAGGTGGGAATCTTGCATTCCCTGAGCGGTACCATGTCGATCAGTGAGGTCGCAGTGAAAGACGGAGAGTTGTTGGCCATTGAAGAGATTAACGCTCGAGGTGGCGTACTCGGTAGAAAGATCGTGCCGATTATAGAAGATGGAGCCTCTGACTGGCCTACCTTTGCTGAGAAAGCAAAGAAACTGATTATGAGAGATAAGGTCGCTGTCGTCTTTGGGTGCTGGACCTCTGCCAGTCGGAAGGCGGTGCTGCCGGTTTTTGAAAAATATGATCACCTCTTATTTTACCCGGTCCAGTATGAAGGACTGGAATGTTCCAAAAATATTATCTATACCGGCGCTACAGCGAACCAGCAGATTATGCCAGGGGTGACGTGGCTCTTGAAGAATGGCTCCAAAAAGTTCTATCTGTTGGGCTCTGACTACGTTTTCCCCAGAACCTGTAACTTGATTGTCAAGGCACAGCTAAAGGCAGAAGGAGGTACCTTAGTGGGTGAGGAATATACTCCTCTCGGTCACACCGAGTACAGTACCGTCATCAG
>DATHCH010000211.1:0-15187 GCA_035319625.1 Thermodesulfobacteriota bacterium | reverse complement strand
ACGCGTTACTCACCCGTGCGCCACTTTACTTTCCCAGTTGCCCAGGATTTCTCGTACGACTTGCATGTGTTAGGCACGCCGCCAGCGTTCGTTCTGAGCCAGGATCAAACTCTCCAATTTTTATCTGAAAATGATCCTTTTTAAAGGAAAATATATGAAGACCCAGAAACAGTAACCCCTATTCTTTTGTCAAAGAACACATCTTATCAATTTTAACAGCATAATACGATTTTTTGGCGTTGTCAAGAGGAAAAAATCTGTTTGGAAAGGTTTTTCTCGTCGCCCCAACTATATAGATTACCAGATCATTCTACTTTTTGTCAAGAATTTTAATACGGTGATACTTCTTTTTCCCCGCTCGCAATAAAACACTACCGTTCTGATCGAAATCTTTTGCCTTTATCATCTCATCAAATTTATTCACTTTCTTACTATTTACATAAGCGCCTCCTTGCTCTATCAATCGCCTTGCTTCGGAACCAGAAGAGCAGAGACTTGTCATCTCAAATAGCTTAAATACTGAAATTCCTTTAACAAATTTCTCTTTATCAATAGTAGTTGTCGGGATTGAATCCACGTCCAATCCTCCTGTTGTCCCTGTTGCAACTACTTTAAAGGGTGGTAAGGTTAGCCTTGCCCCCCCAAAGATACTCCTCGAAGTATTCCTCGCCTTCTCCGCCTCTTCCTTCCCATGCACGATTTCAGTGGCTTCAAAAGCGAGTTTCTCCTTGGCCCTTCTGAGATCAGCCCCTTTTAATTTCCCGTATTCCTCTACTTCCTCCATGGGAAGAAAGGTAAAAAGAGCCAAGAACCTTTTTACATCTCTATCGTCGGTGTTGATCCAAAATTGATAATACTCATAGGAGGAGGTGCGTTCAGGATCTAACCACACTGCCCCTTTCTCGGTCTTCCCCATCTTTTTGCCATCAGCGGTCATAATCAACGGGAAGGTGATCCCGTAAGCCTGCTTCCCTTCAAGACGACGGATAAGGTCGATCCCTGCCACGATGTTGCCCCACTGGTCGCTGCCTCCCATTTGAACCAGACATTTGTAATGCTTGAACTGATACCAGAAATCGTACGCTTGAAGAAGTTGATAGTTAAATTCGATGAAAGAAAGTCCCGTTTCTAACCGAATTTTTACGGACTCCGCTGCAAGCATACGATTCACGCTAAAATGGGCGCCGATATCTCGGAGAAAATCGATGTAGTTGAGCTTGGTCAGCCAATCCGCATTATTCAACAGAAGAGCACGGTCCTCCGAAAAATCCAAGAATCGAGCAAATTGCTTTTTTTGCATCTCCGCATTCTTATTAATCTCTTCATACGTCAAGATCTGGCGCATTTCATCCTTACCGCTCGGGTCTCCGACCAATCCTGTCCCCCCGCCCACCAATGCGATTGGACGATGGCCATGCCTTTGCATATGGGCAAGGGCCATAATTGGCACCAAATTCCCAACGTGAAAACTTGAAGCGGTGGGGTCAAACCCGATATAACAGGTAACCTTCCCCTTTAATATCTCGGGGACCTTTTCCTCATCAGTGACCTTTTCAATAAAGCCCCTATCCTTAAAGACATCATAGGCCGTTCTATTCTTCGTCCTCTGCATATCCTCTAACTCCACCCATCTAATGGAACCTTGATCCTTTTGATATCCTTCGATTTCCCGGTTTCCGAATCGACGTCAATGACGACCCCTTGGAGCTGGATCTCCTCGGCGGCCACATCAAATTTCCACGGGACCTGGGTCAATAAACGCTCCAGGGCAACCTCTTTACGAATTCCGATAACAGAGGCTAAGGGGCCTGTCATTCCGACATCGGTGATGTAAGCCGTTCCTCCGTCGAGTATCCTCTCGTCACTCGTCTGCACATGGGTATGGGTTCCCAGGACGGCGCTCACCTTTCCGTTCAAAAACCAACCCATCGCCATTTTCTCTGAAGTGGCCTCCGCATGAAAATCGACGAGAATGATTTTTGCCTCTCTGCTCAATCTCTCAACTTCCTTTTCTCCGACCCGGAATGGACAGTCCAGATTCTTCATGAAAACCCTGCCTTCCAAATTCAGGACACCCACCTCTTGCCCACGGGCAGAAAGAAAGAGACCACTTCCTCTCCCCGGGACTTTCGGCGGATAATTGGCAGGTCTCAAAATTCGGACTTCCTCATCTAAAAAAGGGAAGATTTCTTTCTTCGCCCAGATATGGTTTCCGGAAGTAAGGACATCCACCCCTTGATCTAGCATCTCGATCGCAATCGGAGGGGTAATTCCCATTCCTCCTGCCGCGTTTTCTCCGTTGGCAATCGTAAACTCAATTTTATAGTCGGCAATGACCTTCTCTAAAATTCCGTCAATGGCTTGCCGGCCTGCTTTTCCTACGATATCTCCGATGAAGAGAATGCGCATCACTCAAACCCATTAAAACAGTGAGCAGTAGTCAGTAACCAGTGATCAGTAAACAATACCAGGTAAAATGCTTTTCCTTATCCACTGATGACCGACCACTAATCACCGTGTTATTTGGCAACATCCACTGACCGCGTCTCCCTGATCACGGTTACCTTAATCTGCCCGGGGTAAGTCAATTCTTTTTCAATCTTACGGGCAATGTCTCTGGAAAGGATCACAGAATCCTCATCGGAGATGCGATCGGGCTGGACCATGATACGAATTTCCCTGCCCGCCTGAATGGCATAAGATTTTTCCACTCCCGGGAAAGATTGGGCGATCTTTTCCAAATCCTCTAATCGTTTCACATAAGTTTCAAGCATCTCACGCCTCGCCCCCGGTCTCGCCCCCGAAAGAGCGTCCGCCGCTTCGACCAGAATATCAAGGATCGACTCCGGCTTCTCCTCTTCATGATGAGAAGCGATGGCGTGGACAATGACGGGAGATTCCCCGTATTTCCTTGCCAGGTCCGCTCCGATCTTTCCATGGGAGCCTTCGACTTCATGATCGACGGCCTTTCCAATGTCATGAAGAAGGCCCGCCCTCTTGGCTTGCTTCACATTACCACCTAATTCAGAGGCCATCACCCCACAAAGAAATGCCACTTCCAAGGAATGTTGGTAAACGTTCTGGGCAAAACTCGTTCGATATTTGAGGCGTCCGATCAGTTTAATCAACTCCGGGTGCATGCCGTGGACGCCCACATCAAAAGTCGCCTGTTCCCCTGCCTCACGAATGGATGTTTCTACTTCCTGCTCCACCTTCTGCACAATCTCTTCAATCCTCGCGGGATGAATGCGGCCATCGCTTACCAGACGCTCCAAGGCGATCCGGGCGATCTCCCTACGAACGGGATTGAATCCTGAAAGAATCACTGCCTCCGGCGTGTCGTCGATGATGAGATCGATGCCGGTGGCCGCTTCAAGGGCTCGGATATTCCGACCTTCTCGGCCGATGATTCGGCCTTTCATCTCTTCATTCGGCAGGGTGACCACAGAGACCGTCTTTTCCGCCACATACTCTCCGGCATAACGTTGAACAGCCAGACTGATAATTTCTTTCGACTTTTTGTCGGCGATCTCTTTGGCTTCTTCCTCAATCTTTTTTATCCTTTTTGCTGCTTCGTGCTTTGCCTCATTCTCCATAGACTCCATCAACAATTGTTTGGCCTCTTCAGAGGACATTTTCGCAATGCTCTCCAACTGAACGCGCTGCTTTTCAAGAAGAACCGTCAGCTTTTTCTCCTGTTCTTGAGTTGTTTTTTCCTGCTGGATCAACGTTTTTTCCCGCCGGGTGATATCTGTCTCTTTGGTATCAAGAAGCTCTATTTTCTTGTCCAAATGCGATTCTCTCTGGGTGAGTCTTCTTTCCAGATTCTGAAGTTCTTGACGTTTCTCCATCGTCTCTTTTTCAAAATCGGCCTTTTCTTGATAAAACTTGTCTTTCGTTTGGAGAAGGGCTTCTTTTTTTAATATCTCCGCCTTTTTCTCGGCTTCCTCGATCAGGCGTTTGGCGACCTCTTTGGCAGAGACAATCCGGGCCTCTGAAAATCTCTTTCTCAAAAGGAATCCGATGACCCCTCCGAGAAAGGCAATTGCAGAACTGAGGATGATGTACATCTCAATGGATAGCTTCAACGGTCCGTTCACCTCCTTATATCAAGAATCGCATAGCGCATCGCATCGTTACTAAAAAGAAAAACCATTTTTTTCATGGCAAGAACCCTCCTGCCCTGTACCATATTAGGTTCGGGGCTTACCGCAAGAGCGGAGCCCTCCGGGCATGGCTTATTAATTCAAGAAGGACTACATCCATCGGCCGTGACTCAACCGTGTCATCGCTCAACGCAAATGGATTGAAGAAAGAACCGTCAGTTGAGGTAAAAAGAGGGTCGAGATGGGATAGAAAAAAAAGAGGGGCTCGACCGAACCCGACATGCCCGCCTACTGCAAGCAAGGAAGAAAGAATGAGGGGGACCCTGATGTTGATTGCCAGTTGGCCTTCTCTATATTACGAAACCCCACTTTCCGTTGGAAAGAAGAGCCGAGGGCGCTCCTCTTTTTCTCCATACTGAGACCCGCTTCCCGAATAAGACGATGGAGCGGTAGGTGATCCAATTCGATGCAAATACCCAACCGTTTTGCCAACCGGCTCCACGCCCGTGGAGATTTTAGTAGGATTTCGACCAATTTCCACAGGATCATAGCTATCAAACTCATCTTTTCTTCCCCGCCTTCGCTTGGCTGCGACAGCAGGGCGGGAAGGTTATATCAGGATCGATCAAATACATTTCTTCCCTCTATCCCACCACACCTCTCGTCCTCTGACGACGGTGTTGATCTCAAGTCCCCTGCTCGATGCCCCGCGGCCAGTGATCTATAGCAACCGTTCGGGAAGGGTTCCCTGTTTAAGGTTGTCCATGAAAAATCTTCCGGCCACCATGAACACGGCAGGGGAACATCTGCCAATTACGAAGGGGTTTTCAGATTCCACTCCCCTATTTTCATATCGATTTTCTCAACCAAGTCCTTTGATTTCGCTCCAACCTCTCGAAGTAGAGTGGTTCTCTTTTCTTTCTCTCTCAAGAGATCATCTGCAATATTAAGTGCCGTTAGAATCGCCACGTTCAACGTGGAAACGCTCTTCGTCTTTTTCAAGACTTCCTCCATCTTTTCATTCACATATTTCGCCACTTCTTGAATATAGTCCTCCTCTGCATCTGTTTTAACTGTGTACGTCTGGCCAAATACTTTGATCTCAACCAGCCGCTCTCTTCCCATTTCCTCTCAACCTTACTGTACAACTTCCTGGGACCGATTAAGTATCGATGCTTTTAAAACGATGAAGGAGTTGATCAATCCGTGTCTTCACTTTTTCTCTATCCTGGGAGAGGAGTTTCATTTTCTTCTCTAATTGGACCACCTTTTCCCTTTCCCTATCCAAGGCAGCAGCCAGATGGTCTCTCTCTTTCTTCATTTCATGAAATCTTGTCAAGAGATGATGGACCTTCTCCTCCAGGTTTCCCAGCAATCCTTGTTCTTCCTCTGCGACTATACTTTCTGCTTGTTTGTCTAATAATATTTCTCCGGCCATAAAAAGTCAACCCTAATCAAAAACATCATTGAAAATTGCAAAATTAGCAGTGGTCAATTAACCATGAGCCAAAATTTTATGCTTTTTGTTGCTAATTGCCAATTTTGTCCCGCGAAGCGCGGGACTAATTTTTCAACGATCTTTATTTAAGCTGCCGTGAGCAAGTACGCTTTGATCAAATCGTCGATCTCCCCATCCATGACCCGGTCCACTTGATGGATCACCTTATTCGTACGGTGATCTTTGACCATTTTATGAGGGTGCATAATATAAGAACGGATCTGGCTCCCCCAAGCAATCTCCTTTTTTGAGTTGTGAAGTTCCTGCAGCTTCTCTTCTTTTTCCTTCATTTCCCTTTCGTAAAGGCGTGCCCTCAATATCTTCAGGGCGGTTGCCTTATTCTTATGCTGGGATCGTTCGTTTTGACATTGGACGACAATGCCCGTGGGAAGATGAGTGATTCGTACCGCTGAATCCGTTTTATTGACGTGCTGTCCCCCCGCCCCGCTCGACCGAAAGGTATCCACTCTCAAATCTTTTTCGTCCAACTCGACCACGATGTCATCCGAGACTTCGGGAATCACAAAAACCGAGGCAAAAGAGGTATGTCTTCTTGCCCCAGCATCAAAAGGGGATATTCGAACCAATCGATGGATACCACTCTCCGCTTTTAGGTATCCGTAAGCGTAACGGCCGTTGACCATAAAGGTAACATTTTTCAAACCCGCTTCTTCACCCGTGAGGATATCAATAATTTTTGTCTCGAACTTTTTCTTCTCTGCCCATCTCAGGTACATCCTCAGAAGCATTTCCACCCAATCTTGAGCCTCTGTGCCCCCGGCTCCCGCATTGATGCTTACGATCGCATTGCTCGGATCGTGCTCTCCCCCCAGCATTCTCCCGAACTCTATTTGTTCGATGGCTTCTTCGCTTCTCCGCAGCTTCTCCGCCAGCTCCTGAACTTCTTTCTCATCCGCCTGTTCTTCGACCAATTGGAGGAGGATCTCCGTTTCCTCCAGAACCTTCTTCTCATCCTCCCAAGGCGACAAGCTCTCTAAGAGAGAGGTTCGCTCCTTCAGAACCCTCTGAGCAACCTCACCCCCTTCCCAGAAATCAGGTTTTGTCATCATCTTTTCGATTTCTTCCAGCCTTTTTCCTTTTCTTTCGACGTCAAAGAGAACCTCGGAGGGATTCCAATCGATCCCTCAATTCGTTCAATTTCTCTCTCAATTCAACCAACATACGTTATGCCTTTCTTTTTGAGATTTAACAATTATGATAACACAGATCAACGGAAAGATAAACCTCTTTGTGTAATCTATTGAATTCATTGGGTTCATCTTGCTCGTTGGGTTATTTTGATAACAAAAAATGGACCTGAAGAAATACACCAAGCTCAAGAAACTCCATCAACTGAAACTATGACTTCCTCCTTTTTCTTATGATCTTTGCAATCTCTTCCCCGACCAATGCCGGGTTTCCAATCACCTTTACGCCCGTCTTTCGCAGCGCCTCCATCTTTTCCTTAGCTGTTCCCTTTCCGCCCGCAATAATTGCGCCTGCATGTCCCATTCTCCTCCCCGGAGGAGCGGTCAATCCAGCAATAAAAGCTAATACTGGCTTCCGAAAGGACTTCTTGACAAATTGGGCTGCCTCCTCTTCCGCCGTTCCGCCAATTTCGCCAATCAGGATGACGGCCTCGGTCCTCGGATCTCTTTGATACATCGCCAGCAGGTCAACAAAGTTTAGCCCGATGATTTGGTCTCCTCCAATACACACGCAAGTTGATTGTCCAATCCCTTTCTTGGTCAACTGATCCACGACCTCGTAGGTGAGTGTCCCGCTTCGAGAGATGATTCCAATCGTCCCCGGCTTATGGATATAACCTGCCATCACGCCGATTTTACATTTGCCCGGGGAAATAATTCCTGGAGTATTCGGACCGATCAATTTTGACTTTCTCCCCTTGAGATATTCGCGCACCATCACCATGTCGAGCGTGGGGATGCCCTCCGTCAGGCACACGATGAGCGAAATCTCTGCATCAGCGGCTTCCAAAATCGCATCCGCAGCAAAAGGGGGCGGGACGAAGATGGCAGAGGCATTGGCATTGGTGTTTTTGACCGCTTCCAATACGGTATTGAAGACCGGAATTCCATCAATTTCCTGTCCCCCTTTGCCCGGCGTCACACCTGCCACCACTTTTGTTCCATAATCCACCATCTCCTGGGTGTGAAACATGCCTTCGTTTCCTGTGATTCCCTGAACCACCACCTTCGTTTTTTTGTCTACTAAAATGCTCATGTTACCTCCAACAAAAGTAAGGGGTTCGGAGTTTTGAGTTCGAAGTCTTAAGACCAGATGTTCCGAACTCCGAACTAATTGTTCCGAACTATCTTCGTTAGGGCTTCAACCACCTTCTCAGCCCCCTCTTTCATTCCGATGGCGACAGTGAAATTGAGGCCTGATTCATTTAATATCCGTCTCCCCTCCTCTACGTTTGTCCCTTCCAGTCTCACCACGATGGGGACATTGACCTTCACTTCTCGAACCGCTTCTGTCACGCCCTTTGCCAGTGTATCGCATCGGAGAATTCCCCCAAAAATATTGATGAACACCACCTTTACCCCGGGGTCGGACATAAGGATCTCGAACCCATGCTTCACCATTTCAGCCGTGGCTCCCCCTCCCACATCAAGAAAGTTAGCAGGTTCTGCTCCCACCATTTTAATCATATCCATGGTGGCCATGGCAAGGCCTGCTCCATTTACCATGCAACCGACATTTCCATCCAATTTGATGTAATTTAGATTGTACTTGGAAGCCTCTACTTCAAGGGGGGATTCTTCATTCAGATCCCTGAGTGAAGCAATCTCTTTATGCCGAAAAAGACCGTTGTCATCGAAATTCATTTTGGCATCGAGGGCAATCAATTCCTCTCCCTTCGTCAGGACAAGGGGATTAATCTCGGCGAGCAAACAATCTTTTTCATAAAAAACCTTGTAGAGACCCAAAATGATATTTCTCATTTTCCCTACCTGAGCAGATTCAAACCCCAGCCCAAAGCCGATTTTGTTTGCCTGAAAGGCCCTCAAGCCGACATCAGGCTCCACCCACTCCTTTACGATCTTCTCCGGGGACTCCGCTGCTACTTTCTCAATCTCCACACCCCCTTCTCGGCTGGCCATGATTACAGGACAAGCCTTCGACCGATCGATCACAACTCCTAAGTAAAGCTCTTCTTGAATCTCAACGCCTTCTTCAATCAGAACTCTTCGGACGAGTCGACCTGCGGGTCCGGTCTGATGAGTGACCAATGTCATCCCAATGATTTCCTTGGCAGCCTTCTCCGCCTCTTCAGGATAGCTCACGATCTTGATGCCTCCTCCTTTTCCTCTTCCCCCTGCATGGATCTGTGCCTTCACAACAATTGTTTTTCCTCCGATTCCTTCGGCAATCTTTCGTGCTTCTTCTGGGGTTTCGGCCACGCCGCCTTTTGGAACAGGAACACCGTAACTTTTCAGAACCTCCTTGGCTTGATATTCATGAATCTTCATTCTATTTCCCCTCCCTCCCAAAATTGAGCAGGGTTATTATAACGGATTCCATTAACCGAAAAAAGAGGGAAAAGATGGACAAATTGAAAGGAGTATTTTGGGGTTATAAGGGGTTATAAATTGAATATCTTCCCCCCGAGGATTCCTTCCTGTACTCGAGTTTTTAAATGTTTCTGTTTTAATGCAATGTTTCAAATCGAAATCAATAAGGAGTGGGAAAAGTTTTTCACACTTCTTATTGGAATAATTCAGGACTTTTGTGAAAAACTCTTCCATTCTTGACTTCCATTAAAATATTAAAGTTTGAGAAAGAAAGATAGAGTGGTTATGGGAGCTTATTATGATAGCCGAGACTCGGCATCGAAAAAGCAAAACGTTTTGAGGAACAACTTTAAGAAGTGAATTTAGGCCAAAACCGTATTAACCTTATATCCGCTTATGTTGGCTTACGAGCTATACACATTCAATAAGAAAAAGGGCTATGAGTTCATCGGGGTTCTCCCAGAGAGAAGAAAGAACCGAATGAGAATAACGAAGGACTCTATTATGGATTGGGGGAAATCGCTTTTAGGCGATAATGTGGATAGCAGGAACATGTTTTTCAAGCAGGTAGCAATAGACAGGCTTTCAGGTGGAATCCTTTGGGTTGTTCTGTCTTTTGATAACCATAGAATAAACATTAAGAAAATAAGTAAATATTCCATTGTCGAAGAGCAAAGTCAAGGTAAGAAACCGCTCTGGTTTTTTTAAGTTTTTCTTCCCGAATCTTGTTTTCAATTTCTATTCTTCTATGCAGCGTTTCAGCGACAAATCAGCAAGAGGGCTAAGATTCCTGAATAAATTCTTTCTGTAAATTCTTTCTTGACAGTCAATGTAATTAAGAGTATTCTCCAAATCGACTTTCCCTTCTTGACCCTAATTAACCACGCAACCTAACCTCTAACCTTCCGGAGTGGAGCATGGATGGAGAATCTGTTGGCCGAAATAGTTGGCGTAAAATGATCAGCAGTAATTTTTATTTTGGTCTCTTACATATGTCTAAGATCCATTTCCTGCGTGGCGAATAGGGGAAATAGAAATTTACGCCTGAAAAAAGAGGCGGTCAGGCATGACAAAGATCGATATCGTTGACAACATCTGTGAGAAGGTCGGCTACTCAAAAAAAGAAGTAGCCAAGATTGTGGAGACCGTCTTCGATATAATCAAAGAGACCCTTCAACGTGAGGATAAGATCTTGGTCTCCGGGTTTGGGAATTTCGTCATCCGAAATAAGAGAGGCAGGCGAGGCCGTAACCCCCAGACGGGAGATAATATTGAGATCACCCCAAGAAGAATTTTGACGTTTAAACCGAGCCCAGTGCTGAAGGTCAGTCTCAATCGTCCGGGGAATCAATGATGCCTTTCGCCCGAAAATACTCTCAGGGGATTTCGGAATAAGCGGTAAGCCAGTTGTTGAGCTCTTCCAGAAATCCAGAAATCAAATGTTGATAAATTCTGCCAAAAGACGTAGATTTCTTTCACAAATAGACATTTGGTTAACTCTGGACGGCGCCGAGGCGACATAGTTAAATTTGTCCTTAAGGCTCGTCACCGGAGAAGAGGAAGCATTTGGAAAGGGGGTGGGAAACTGAATAGGATGATCATGTGAGCTGGGGAGATTCTATACCTTTAAATGCAGCTGAGAGGAGGGTTCAAATATGGAAAAGCGACTTTGCAAGATGGTTCTGTTTTTTAGTCTATGGATGTTCTTGTTTGGCTGTGCCGCGCAGCAGGTCATGGAGTCACCGGCGCCGCCCGCCTTCAAGCCGGTCGACCTCAATCCAATGGTAAGATCCGGCCAGTATCTCCAGAAAGTGAACAATTTCCTGGTGATCCTGGATGCGTCGGGGAGTATGCAAGGGGCTGAGTTTAATACGGCCAGAGAAGTCGTCAGGCGCATGAATCTTACGATTCCAGATCTCAAACTCAAATCAGGGCTGAGGTCCTTTGGCTTCGTCTTGGGCGAAGAAACGTACATGCTCTATGGCATGGCCGACTATGACAAAGGAAAGTTTAATGCTGCGATGCCCGGTTTTGCAGGTCAGGGTCTGAGCCCGCTGGCCGATTCGATCGCTACGGCGGGTTCGGATCTGAAGGGAACCGCAGGCAAAAGTGCGCTCATTGTGGTGAGTGACGGCGACCCCGTCATCGATCCGTCGATTTTAACTCAGGGCTCGAGTCCCAAGGCTGCAGCAGCTCTTAAAAAGCAGTACGGGGATAGGCTATGTATCTACACGGTCTATGTGGGGAATAACGCCGAGGGAAAAGAGATAATGGATAAAATCGCAAAGGCCGGGGAATGCGGCTTTGCAGTCCCTGCAGGGGAGATTATGTCCCCTGAAGGTGTGGCGAATTTTGTGGAAAAAGTCTTTTTAGAAAAGGCGCAAGCGGCGCCAGCGCCTCCTCCTCCAGCTCCGAAGCCGGTGCCACCGCCGCCCAAACCAGAACCGTCGCCGCCACCGCCGCCACCACCGCCGCCACCTGCGAAGGTCATTGACAAAATGACACTTCATGTGCTCTTCGAATTCGACAAGGACACCCTCACCGAAGCGGACCTGAAGGAACTCCAGAAGGCCGTTGCTTTTGTGAAGAAATACCCCGACGCTAAGATCAGGCTTGACGGGTACACTGATAGTATCGGCACAGACGCATACAATATAAAGCTCTCGGAAAGGAGGGCAACAGCCGTCATGAAATATCTCATCAAGGAAGCTGGCGTTGACAGCTCGAAGATCACGGCGGTTGGACATGGTAAGGCAGACCCTGTAGCGGACAACAAGACTGCGCAAGGAAGAGCTCAGAATAGAAGGGTCGAGGTCTCAATTCTGTCTGATTAGATGTCAGAAACAGCTGGGGGGAGGAGCATTGCTCCTCCCTTCCTTCTGGGTACGCCCGTTGGTGATTTTAAGCTGATGCTCACTTTTAACTCGTAATCTTCAACTTCTTATGTGGTATGGATCCTCACTTTTAGTAGGTGCAACGTTGAATGAGTGGGGAGAATTTTGGCACTCACCTATCTGATAATCCCTAATAGCCCTCCTCCTAATTCTTCTTTTGAGGTAAGGGGCTTACAAGTAAGTTTCCCAATCCTGCCCTCGTCTATTTAATTAGCTCAACAGGCTTGTCCCTTAAAATCGCGATCCTCCTATTTTCCCAAGAGCATCTGCTGATTACGGAGTGAAGTCTTCAGGGGGGATCTTCTGAGGGGGGCATCTACATGGAAGGAAAAGGCGATAACCCTAAATCTTTTTGAAAGAAATCTTAACTCTTCGGGGTAATCCCTATTATTCCATGGTAGGTCTGCCTGCCTATCTCTTAGGCAAACAAGGGGTCAGAGATCCAAACTTTTCCTGAAATGGTGACTTAGGGATTTCCTTCAAAATAGGAGACTTCAATTGAAATCAATAAAGACTGGGAAAAGTTTTTCACATTTGAAGGAAATAATTCGGGACTCTTGTGAAAAACACTTCCACTTTCGGCCTTCAGGACGCTAATAGAAATTTGAAAATGGTTTATCTGAATTGTCATAAATTATCGTCCACTTGTTGCAATTGATAAGAACGGAGGAATTAATGCGCTTGGTATGAGTCTTGCCTTTTGAAGAGTAAAAAGGTGGCGAGTGTTTGAAAGGAACAGGTCATTCAACACCTCTTTTTCAAAAAAGAATGACTTGGAACAAATGGAGAGGAATTTTTTTAAAAAAAGGGCCTGGTGGGGAGAAATGGGAATAGATAGAAAGTAGAGGCCAAGATAAAGGAGAACACTAAGAGGAGGAGGGATAGGTTATGAGAAACAAATCTCTTTCCGGAGTCGTTCTGAAAGAGACTTTTGTAAAGGCTCGAAGAAGGGGAATTTTTTTATTTATTCTTATGAACTTGGCCTATGTTATTGCCATCATCGGCCTGTCGATGGTAATCACTAAGGAAAAGAAAACAATATCTTCTTTTTATTATATGGAGCCGATTATTGATGAGTACCGCACCAAAGATAAGCTTTATGGAATCCTCAGAACCAAGGGCTATAGTCTTGGTCAAGGGCTTGATATTGTCGAGGCGATTGTCAAGAGATCAAAGGAACTCGGACTACCGTTGGCGCTTATCATGGCTGTCATCGAACAAGAATCCGAATTCTATCCGAATGCCAGATCTGACAAGGGTGCTCAAGGACTGATGCAGATAATGCCTCTAAAATGGGATGAGTATGTGGCTAAGCTTAAACTGGAAGTTGACAGAAGGGCGATTACCGATCCGTTCATGAATATAACAGTAGGATGTCAGATTCTCAAGGATTTGTATGATGGATATCAGGATGTAAAGGATAATAAGGTTAGAATGGCCAAAGCCCTGACTGATTACAATAACGGTGAGCAATCTACGGATCCGAATCTGAAATATCCTGTTGAGGTGAGCCAGAAACAGGACGAGTACCAAAAGAAATTGCAGGGGTACAGATAGGATTAAAGATTACGAATCGGTCTCCACTAACTCTCTGCATTGGTTCGAATTTTAGACCCGCAAGTGCAGTCGTCAACTAAAAGATAGTTTGAGTACCTCTCAGGTTAAGTATTATTCAGGATAGACCAGCTTCACAAGGACTGGTCTTCGATCAATACCTTTCCAAGTCCTTCTGGACTAAAGTGATATCCCAGAAAATCAAACCCCTTCTCTATACGCCCGATAAAGGTCTTGTCCGGGTGCTTTTCCAGCCTTAGTTCACTGAACGTCTGGTTTAGCACCCTGATTGCTTCTCTCAACTATGTTTCCATCGATAATCCTTAATTTATAAGGTTAAAATAGTTGAGGACTTGTAGCTGAAACAGGCAACCAAAGATAGATCCGAGTCCCTCATCATTTCTCTTATGACTAGTCTTGATAAATAAAAAACTCAACCAAGCTAAATTCTTTCCAGGGATTCTTCCCCAACTCTCCAAGATCCCGCAGCACAGGCAATACCTCCCTGCCAACTCGGTCTTGACCGAGGGCGGGGCAGGCAGGAAAGCTGACGCGACATCAAATTCACCCCCACCCACAGCCTCCCCCATCAAGAGGGAGGGAATTTTTTTATTGAGGGTGAAGTGAAGGATGAGTGGAAACGCTATGCGCTATACGCGATGAGGTTCATCGGATAGTCCCCACATAGTGGGCGGTGAGTTGGCGCTCACGCACTTTGGGATTGGAGTAATCTGGAAGGAGCATCGGAGCGACTCGATCGGTGACGATCCCCGCCCCCTCTAACTTTTTGTGATATCTCCGGACATGATCCAAGGTCAATTTGCCGTCTTTTGCTTTCTCTTTAATATAGAGTGACGCACTCGCTCCTGCGATCCTGCCGAAGACGCAGACGTCGAGAAGAGAGTTTCCCATCAACCGATTCTCGCCGTGGACTCCACCCGAGACCTCACCGGCGGAAAAAAATCCTGGAACAGATGTCTCGCAACGGCTGTTATACTCCAACCCGCCATTTTGGTAATGAAGGGTTGGATAAACCAGCATGGGCTCCTTTGAAATATCGATCCCGTATCGCTTAAATAGAATAAATTTCCCGGGGAATTCCCTCTTCACCGCGCCTTCTCCCATCAGGACATCGATCATCGGCGAGTCTAACCAGATGCCTAATTTTCCGGTGGAGGTTGGAATTCCCTTTCCAACTTCAGTGCATTCTCGAATAAAGCAAGACGATTCCACATCTCTCGGTTCCCGTTCGTTGACGAATTGTTCTCCATCGATGTTGAGGACATTGGCCCCTGCACCTCTGAATTTTTCTGTGATCAGAAGACCCTCTGCTTGCTCTGGGAAAACGGCGCCCGTCGGGTGATATTGTACCGTATGGAGAAAGCACAATTTCACGCCTGCTCGGTAACCCAGAACAAGGCCATCTCCAGTGGCACCGTAATGGTTCGTGGTCATGAATCCTTGAATGTGAAGTCTTCCTGAGCCACCTGTGGCCATAACCACTGCTTTTGCTTTGACGACGAAGTATTCCTCTGTCTCGAGATTATACAGCACCGCACCCGCACAATGGCCGTGTTCATTTAGGATCAGCTCCAC
>DATHCH010000210.1:0-6541 GCA_035319625.1 Thermodesulfobacteriota bacterium | reverse complement strand
ACCTGCCTGTCGGCAGGAGGCCGCAGGCGGGATAGACATAATGGCTGAACGGAATAAGGAAAATGACGATGAGAGGCGAACCCTTTCAGGAATAAGATGGAGAAGGCGAAGAGATCGCTTTCTCGGCTCCCTTGATCGTATAGGTGCTCCATTGATGACATTGGGGGCAGTAGGCAATCCACTCTTTCGATTCTCTCTCGCAGGTGCTGCAAAAAAAGGAGAGGTAAGAAGTCCCGCTCAATTCGAAAGTCTTTTCAAATTCTTGGGCTGCTCGACCGAAGTCTTTTTTGTGGAGGTAGATTTCTGCAAGAAGCCTGTGAAGGGCGGGGAAATCTTTCATCCTGAGGCCAATTTCGTTGATCTCATCAAGCGCTTCATCCAACATTTCCAGTCTCAAACAGAGCTTGGCATAGAAGAAAGCAAGCACCCAATTCTCGGGATCGTGTTCAAGGACCCTTTGGTAGATACGGAGGAGGGTGCTCGGATCTTCTCGGCTAAGATAAAGGTCTTCCAAGCGAAGGACGAAGACGATGGATTTGAATCGGGTGAAGCTCTTCCCCCAGACCTTCCCAGCAGAAGCCCATCTTCCCATCCGGAGGTAAAGATCGCCCAGCAGCACAAATCCGGGCTGGAACGTCTTCCTTTCGCGAACGATCTCTTTTACTTCTTTCAGGGCATTCTCCAGATCCTGTTCCCCTCCGTGGCTCAAAAGATCTCTGGCACGCTCATATTTCAACCCCAAATAGAAAAGGGTCTCCTCCTCCTCGGCCTGTTTCCCCTTGGTAAATTTGAGAATCGATCTTTGGACTCGGATCGCCTCCTCCCACCTTCGGCTATCCAGGTAGATCTGTCTCAGACTTTTTAATGCTTTGAGATTCGTCTCATCCAAGCCGATGGCCCGGTTCAGAATGCGGATGGCCTCGTCGAATCGCTTCATGCGTTGGTATACCGCTGCCTGACGGAGGAGGATGTCCATATTCCGCATGTCGATCAGCTCCGCCCTTCCCAACCAATGCAGGGCATCCTGATCATGGCCATCGTGAAGGGCGATCTCCGAAAGCCGGAGGTAGAGATCGATCTGCATAGGATCTCTCTTGAGCACCTCGATGAAGTAGGCTTTGGCCTTGGCCAGATCCCCCCGTAGAAAAACATCCATCCCCTTATTCAATTCCTCTTTGAGGGATTCCCCTTTCCTTTTTTGACGAGATTTCAGATAGTCTTCAACGGCCCGTTTGGTGTCCCGAGCCAAGGTGCCGATGAAGACCAACATCGCACCCAATACAAATGAGGAGATCATAAGGATGGAGAGTTCCGTTTCAAAAGTCTTGCTGAAGAAGTGGAACTCGACACCTAAGGGATTCTCGAACGAAAGCCAAAGAAAGAAGGCCAGCACAATAAAAAGGAAGCTCAATAAAAGTCTGACTGACATTGCCTATGACTTTCCCTTTTCCAGTTTGGTTAAGCATGGGACGCAATATTTTGCCACCGGGCGAACCTCAAGTCGTTTCAAACTGATCGGACCTCCGCATTCCTCGCAGATCCCGTAAGTCCCGTTCTCAATACGATCCAGCGATTCATCCACCTCTTTGAGCCTCAATCGCTCGTTCTCATTCAGGCTGAGCAGGACTTGTTTGTTATAAATATTGGCCGCCTCATCCCCAATGTCCTGAATACCATCTTGCCCCATTTCCTTTGAAGATTCAACAATCTGTTTAACCTCCCCGACGATCTGCTCCCGCTCCTTGAGAAGAATTTTTTTGAACCTCGCAATCGTCCTCTTGTCGACTTTATCCAGTCCCTTCTTCTCTTCCGCTCGGACTTTCACTGGGGGCTTGGCTTTTGATTTTACATTGGATTTCACTTTTCCTTTAGCCAATACTTCCTCCTTTTTGAATATCCATTCGCGGGGCATCGATCCAAAGCCCTTCCAAATCGTAAAATTTTCTCACAGGTTCCAGAAAGATATGAACGACCACGTCCTCGTAGTCCATCAAAATCCATTTTCCATCAGTCATACCCTCCTGACCAAGAGGTCGAATGCCTTTCTTCTTAAGAGCCTCTTCAACTCCCTGCGCAATGGCTTGAACCTGACGATCCGATTTACCGGTGCAGAGTAAAAAATAATCGGTAAAAGTGGTTCTCCCTTTCAGCTCAAGAAGAACCGGCTCTAAGGCCTTCTTTTCAAGCGCTGCCTTCAGACAGAGCAGGGACTTTGTTTTCGAGTCGGTGGTCATATCCTCCTGAAAGATGAATTTGAATGTAGCATTATACCAGAAAAAATTCCGTTGACAAATAAAAAAATAGTCATTGGTTCCTTCGATAAAGCCCGAGTTTGTGAACATAAGCCTCCACCTCGGCAGGGATCAAATACCTGGCGGACCGCCCTTTTTCAATCAATTCCCTGACCTTTGTGGAGGAGATGTCGAGAAACGAGATCTCTATAAAATAGAGCAGGTGCCCTGAAAGATGGATCCAAGCATTCTCTCTCGGGTCATATCGAAAGCTTGGGACCAGGGCCTTGGGGATGGGTGAGGAGAAACTGTTTTTTTGAGACCCCCGCCGAGTCATTACGATAAAGTTGCAAAGAGAAAAGAGATTTTGACATTCTTTCCACGTCTCGATTTCTACAAAGGCGTCGCTCCCCAAGATGAAGAAAAGGGCATCTTGGTCTTTCTCTCTGAAAAACCGGATGGTGTCGATGGAGTAAGATTTTCCAGGCCTTGAAAGCTCGACGTCACTGGTAGAAAAATGCGGATTACTTCGGGTGGCCAACCTCACCATCTCCAGTCGATGCTCGGCTTCGATCATTTTTTCTGACACCTTATGGGGCGGGACAGAGGAAGGAATGAAGATAACCTCCTCGAGCTGAAATGCCTCGCAAATTTCTTCCGCGCCTCTGAGGTGACCCAGATGGATGGGGTTGAAAGTGCCTCCAAACAGCCCAACCCTCCTACCTGTGGACCCTTTTTCGATTTATCGACCCTCCCTATATTGAATCCTAAATTAGAAATGTCAAATGCCAAGGTTCAAAAGTTCAAATGACAAAGGATATCCAAAGCTCAAATGACTAAATTTCTTAATTTTGAACTTTGACATTCATTTGGCATTTGAATTTTGAAATTTGGATTTTTATTTTCGGACTTGCCCTTCTCCGTACACGATAAATTTAGTCGTCGTCAATTCCTCCAACCCCATGGGGCCGAAGGCATGGAGTTTGGAGGTACTGATCCCGATCTCTGCGCCCAGACCCAGCTCGAACCCGTCATTGAATCTCGTCGAGGCATTGACCAGGACACACGAGGAGTTGACTTCTCTCAGAAACCTCTGTGCATTCCCATAATCTGAGGTGAGGATCGCTTCGGTGTGAGACGAGCCATACCTTGCAATATGCTCGGCGGCTTCTTCGATTCCCTTCGCCACCTTAACGGAGAGAATGAGGTCTAAATATTCTTGAGACCAATCATCCTCGCGGGCCTCCTTAATGTGGGAGAGAATCTTCCTTGTCTCAGAACATCCCCTCAGTTCGACGCCTTCCCTCTGAAGGGCTTTCGCCACCTTCGGAAGAAATCGATTTGCCACCTTTTGATGAACGAGCAGGGTCTCCATCGCATTGCACACCCCTGGCCTTTGGACTTTTGCATTGAGGCAGATCCGGGTGGCCATCTCCAGATCGGCAGTCTCATCCACGAAGATGTGGCAGACTCCTTTATAATGTTTGATGACAGGAATCTTCGAATGTCTTGTGACGAATCGAATGAGCTCTTCTCCTCCTCTGGGGATGATCAGATCAATATCCCCCTCCAACTGAAGCATCTCCCGGATCGCCTCCCTGTCGGTATGGGGAAAAATCTGGATCGCTTCCTGGGGGAGTCCTGTCTCAACGAGAACGTTTCGAAGAAGTTGTCCGATCGCCTGATTGGAATGAAAGGCTTCTGACCCTCCCCTCAGGATCACGCTGTTGCCCGACTTAAGGCAGAGGCCGGAGGCATCCGCCGTGACGTTCGGCCTCGATTCATAAATGATTCCGATGACGCCAAGGGGGATCCTCATCCTTCCAACCGTCAGGCCGTTGGGTCTCTTCCACATCCGGATGACCTCGCCCACTGGATCAGGAAGACGAGCCACTTCCCGGAGCCCTTCTGCCATTCCCTGGATGACCGAAGGGGTCAGTCTTAGGCGGTCGATCAATGAGGGAGAAAGATGTGCCTTTTCGCCCGCGGCGAGATCCTTTCGGTTTTCTTTCATCAGCCGTTCCTGATTCCACTCCAAATCCTCCGCCATTGCGAGCAAGGCTTTGTTTTTTGCGGCGGTGGAAAGCCGGGCCAGCAGGCGAGAAACCTCCCATGCCTTTCTGGCCATCCCTCTTACCTCTGTCGCAAAATCTATTTTCTTTTTCATAAAACGACTAAGTCATCCCGGTGGATCACTTCATCACAATATTTATAGCCAAGAGTGGGTTCAATCCGGTCGCTTCGGAGGCCTTTGATTTTTTCGAGCTCTGAGGCGCTGTAGTTCACCAACCCCCTGGCGAACTCCTTTCCACGAGGTCCCAAACAGGTGACAAGATCCCCCCGATCGAAGCTCCCCCTGATCTTGACCACGCCGGACGGGAGCAGGCTCTTTCCCTTCTGGACAACGGCTTTCTTTGCCCCGTCGTCCACGATGACGTCGCCCTTTGGTTTCGGGTTGAAAGCGATCCAATGTTTCCGGCTGCTCAGCGCCTCCCCTTTCGGAAGGATCAGCGTTCCGATCTCCTTTCCCCTCAAGATCTGGTGCAGAATTCTTTCTTTGGTCCCCCGGGCCACCACCGTTGGAATTCCGAAGCGGGATGCTTTTCTGGCGGCTTGAACCTTGCTGATCATGCCTCCCACGCTCATCTCGCTTTTCGTTTCTCCGACGATTCCCTCCACCTCCGTGTCAATCTCCTCCACCAGAGGAATACATCGGGCGTGTGGGTTCACCCTTGGGTCGGAATCACAAAGACCATCGATGTCAGTCAGGATGATGAGAAGGTCCGCCCCGATCAGGTTGGTGATCAGTGCGGAGAGGTTATCATTATCACCAAATTTGATCTCGTCCACGGCCACGGTATCGTTTTCATTGATGATGGGGATGATTCCGATCTCGAGAAGGGCCAGCAGGGTATTGCGGGCATTGAGGAACCTCCGCCGATGGCTCAAGTCATCGCGCGTCAGAAGAACCTGAGCGACCATTTGCTGATAGCGTGAGAAGTAGCTCTCATAGATATTCATTAACCGAGTCTGGCCCACGGCGGCTGTGGCCTGTTTCTGTGTAATATCCTGGGGGCGGGCCTTGTAGCCCAATTTCTCCATTCCGGCAGCGATGGCCCCGGAGGAAACCAGGACGATCTCATAACCCTGGTGCTTCAAATCCGAAATCTCTTTGGTCAAATGGGAAAAAACCTCGTAATGGAGCCCCTTCTCCACAGAGGCCAAAATACTGGAGCCCACCTTCACGACGATTCTTCTTCCTTTTCCCAGTATCTCTTTACGAATATCCCTGCTATTCATGGCTCTGGTTGGAAATAGATTCGATTGTCCGGGACACGTCCTCCAGCAGTTCTTCCACACCCTCTCCTGTTTGGCCGGAGATCAAATAAAGTCGATGCCCCATCTTCTTAAATTGATTCTCGATATCTGTCGCCCTTTCCCGCACCGACGGAAGGTCTATTTTATTGAAGGCAACGAATTGCCTTTTTTCCTGAAGCGATGGGTCATAGGCCTTCAGTTCACGGTTAAGAGCCTGAAAGTCGTTGATCGCATCGCGGGAAGGTCCTTCCGAGACGTCCAAGAGATGGATGAGAAGGCATGTCCGTTCCACATGCCGAAGAAAAGAGAGTCCCAGACCGGCTCCTTTTGAAGCGCCTTCGATTAATCCCGGAATATCCGCCACGACAAAGGACCGACGATCCTCTTGTGTGACCACACCCAGATTGGGAACGAGAGTGGTGAAGGGGTAGTCCGCGATCTTAGGCCTGGCAGAAGAGATTCCGGAGAGGAGAGTCGATTTCCCCGCATTGGGATAGCCGATCAGCCCCGCATCGGCGAGAAGCTTCAGCTCAAGCCGCAACCAGCGCTCCTGTCCTTTTTCCCCCTTTTCCGCACGGTGGGGCGCGCGCTGCGTGGGCGTGGCAAACCGGGCATTTCCGCGACCGCCGCGGCCCCCCTCTGCCGCCACAAATTGTTGGCCATCGAACAGAAGGTCTTGCAGGGCCTCTTCTTTCTGATCCTCTCGGATGAGGGTTCCGACCGGAACTCGAATGACGAGATCCTCGCCGTTTTTTCCGGTTTGATCTTTTCCTCTACCGTGACTTCCTTTTTGGGCGCGAAACTGTTTGGGGTAGGTTAAATCGAGAAGGGTGACCAGTTGAGCGTCGGTTTGAAGGATCACGTCTCCGCCTTTTCCTCCATCACCTCCGTTTGGACCTCCTCTGGGGATAAACCGTTCTCTCCGAAAACTGACACAACCATCTCCACCATCGCCCGCCTTCACATGGATTCTTGCTTCATCCACAAATTTC
>DATHCH010000209.1:0-29988 GCA_035319625.1 Thermodesulfobacteriota bacterium | reverse complement strand
GGGTGGATAAGGACATTTCATGAGAGCAAAAGGCCTTAAAATTAGGGTTATTTCATAGGGCTGAGGGGTAACCATACCCCCATGGGCATTCTGCTGTCCAAAATACAGGTTTTTTAAAAACCTAATTTGGACAAGAGTGATGGAAAGGAGTCTATTAATGCGTGATATTGTTGTATATAATTTTTTATACACGGAGGTCCGGATAATAGTTTTAATTCATAAGCAACATAGACTAATTCTTTTTCACATATTAGTTCAGTTTCATAGAAATAATAAATCTCATCAAATAATGTAAGTAGAGAAATAAGAGATTTTTCATTTTCGACTTTTTCATTATTATAATAATCCTTTCTTTCCATTGGATTGGGTAGTAATTCAGATTCGTTTTTATCTCTAATGGCACCTTCTAGTTTAGTAAAAAAGTTTGAAATAGTTTCTCTAGATAAGTTCTTATATAAATCTTTTAAAAATTCAGTCCTTTTTATTTTATTATTGTTATTCAAGGTTTTTATAGTCCACCCAAAGCCTAATATTGCGACAGTCAAAGTTCCAAGTTCAATCCAATTAAAATCACACATTTATTTCTCCTTTTATAAACTTTGCATGCTATTGAGAGGTTGAAAATTATATAAAACAGGTACACCCTTTAACAAGGAATGTCAAGAAAGAAGGGGGTGTGTGGCTGTGGGGGGGTAAGTGTGAAGGTCAGGATTTAGCTGTCCTAACCATTATTTGAGTTGACGGACAGTGTCAAGATAACCCTCCTTGCAGCTTTCACCTACTTATCATCAGTGACGAGATAACCTGGGAGCTGAGGATTACTGATTGAAATGTGGAAATAAAAAATGTGGAGCCACTACTGACTCTACCTTTCCCCTAAGGTTCAGGAAGAATTGCATCTAAATTTCTCGACTGAGTCACGAAAGATGGAGCGGACCGGAAAGTTTTTCCTGTATTTATGTCTATCTCCAGCTGAGTGAGGGAGATACCGTTAATGTCTATGTTTTTCTCAAAAAATTTCATCCCCCAATTAACAATTGATCCCTTGGTTATTCTCGCTGGATTCCTCCTTCTTTCTGGTAATACCCCAAGTAGCCCGTATCCGTTTACTGGGTCATGCTCGTAGATTTCATAAGCGACCATATCTCACCTCCCGAAAATCAAATATTGATTAAGTTTTTGAACCTCCCACTTTAAATCTTGTCTTATTCATGATTGTCATCAATTCTACCGCTCTTTGTTTGGCTTCCCGTCTCGATCGGAATAAAGGATGGCTTCTTTTCCTAAAACCAGGATAGTTTTTTCAATAGTATTTGCCACCCTCAAAGCCGAAGCTTTCCCAATTCTTTTCTTGAGCTAATAATAGAAACAAAGATTCTTATTGATCAAAAAACCCCTCATTATATTTCAGAAAATACAAGTTTCATGCCAAGGATAGATTTTTGCAGGAGTTTACTATTTTTAATACGAGTTTATTCAAATTTATTGGCTCCTTTTAATAAGAGGGGAATAGTTTTCCCTTTTTTTCTAATTCGTTTCCACATTCTTTTGCGAAAAACCAGAGGGCAACACTAAAAGGTGAAAAAGGTGTCTGTTCTTCTGTTGATTTCCATTTGGAATATCATATGGAGATGAGAGACTTAAAAAACAATGTTACAGGAAGAAATACTGACGTTCGCACTTCCTAAGAACCCAACTTTTGAGGTGGTCTCATCACTAATCTTTCCTGTTTCCTTCCGCCTTGCAATTTTCAAGATTCCTTTTCTTATTTTTTGCAGTTTGCACAGAGTATTGTTAATGATAGATTAGGTGTCGAGCCTACACTATCCACTGACCACCGTCGTCTTTCAATTGTTCAGATGTTCCCCTATCACCGTGAATCGCGCCTGCACGCCGGAGTACCCGCCTTCGGCAAACAGGCGTTTCTGCACGCAGTCGTGTCCCTGCTTACCGGCAGGCCCTGAACCGAACATGGTACAGGACAGTCAGGGATTGACCCTATAGGCAACGTTAAGTTGGGCAACACGGGTTTCCCTGGAAACGAGCCCGAAAACGAGGATTGACAAGGGTACTATAAAAAGAATAGATTATTATATGGCGGTTCTGAACATGACGTTCACATATAAGAACGGAAAACCTGAAGGCGCGGTGGTAGTGGCCCACGACATCACCGAGCGTAAGCGGGCCGAGCAGCGGATTGCCCGGCTGACGAAACTCTACGTCGTCCTGAGTCGGGTGAACGAAATGATTGTCCGGACTCATGACGAAGAGGTGTTGCTCAGGGAAGTCTGTCATATTGTCGCCGAGGAAGGAGAGTTTCCACTCGTCTGGGTCGGGCAGGTGAAGGGACGACAGGTGAAGCCAGCAGCATCGCACGGTTCAGCGGCAGACTATCTAAAAGAGATCAAGGTGGAAGTGGATGGAGATCTGGGCACTGGTCCAACCGGCACCTGCATCCGCGAAGACCGGCCAGTGATCAATAACGACTTTGATACCAACCCCTCTACTGCGCCTTGGCGAGAACAGGCCCTGCGCTATGGGTTTCGGGCTTCAGGCGCCTTTCCCATGCACCGGCAGGGAAGGGTTGTCGGTGCACTCACGCTCTATGCTCCAAATCCTCGCGCTTTTGACACAGAACAGGTCAACCTGCTCGAAGCGCTCTGCGCTGACATTTCTTACGCACTGGACGCCATGCAGCAAGAGAAGCTCCGTACCGATGCCGAGAACACCTTGCGACAGCGCACCCTTGAACTTCAGCAACTGACCGAGACCCTGGAAATGCGAGTTCAGGAACGAACCGAAGAATTGGCGGCAATTAATGAAGAATTGAGGGCCGAAAATGAAGAGCGTCTGAGAGTAGAAATTGAATTACGGGAGTCGGAAAATCATCTTCGGCAGCTTTCTACGGCACTCCTCAGCGCTCAGGAGAGAGAAAGAAAGCTGATCGCCCAAGAAATCCACGACAGCATGGGTGCGTCCCTAGCTGCCACCAAATTCAAGGTGGAGACCGCTCTCAAGGAAATTGGCGACGGCCATCCACCAACGCGGGCCGCCCTTGAGAGTGTTATTCCCATCATTCAGGGGATAATGGAGGAAGCCCGAAGAATCCAGATGTCCCTTAGGCCTTCCATGCTCGATGATCTCGGGATCTTGGCGACTATCAACTGGTTCTGCAGACAATATGAATCAATCTATCCCTCTATCCGTATTAAAAAGGAGATCGATGTTCAGGAGCATGAAGTGCCAAATTCCTTGAAGATAGTGATTTATAGGGTCTTGCAGGAAGCCTTGAACAACATCGCCAAACACAGCAGAGCAAGCGTGGTACTTCTCTTCTTACGGAAGAATAGCCAAACGATGGAGTTGATCATCCGCGATAGTGGACAAGGGTTCAACCTGGAGGAAGCATTTTCTCGGAAAGGCACTGCTCGCGGATTGGGGCTTGACAGCATGAGGGAGCGGGTTGAGCTTTCGGAGGGATCCTTTTCAATTGAGTCGCGCAAAGGGGCAGGAACAGTAATCCGGGCAACGTGGCCATTGAATAGTTAGTCCTGTGCAAAAAGGAAAAAAACTTGCATGTTTAAAACGATGCTTGTTGAAGATAACACCATCTTTAGAGAATCACTGGGAGATAGCTTACAGCTTCAATTCCCTGCGATGGAAATTGTCGAAGCAGCGAATGGGCCGGAGGCGTTGGAAAGAATTGATTCTCTATCTCCAAATCTGATCTTTATGGATATCAGGTTGCCGGGGCAAAATGGCCTTGAACTGACCGAGAAGATAAAAAACCTCTACCCCGAGATCATTATTATCATTCTGACGAATTATGATCTCCCGGAATACAGGGAGGCGGCGGCCCGATTCAAAGCGGATCATTTCTTGTCGAAGGATTCCATGACCCATCAGGAGGTGAACGTAATAGTTAAATCAATTTTGTCAGAAAAAGGGTTTAAAGGAAATGGCTCAGAGCGTAACCAATTCTAGTACCAAGATACGTAGTGGGTGTATCCTCAGTAGAGAGGTAACGTGACAGTGGCTATTTATGGCTCGATTGTTTCTCCAATTTTTTTCAAATGGCTGACTCTTACTCCAATGAGGCGAACCTTTTTAGTCAGTTCAATCCTCCGGAGGCAATCAAAGGCAGCCTTCCTGGTCTCCTCCTCTGAATCTGTAAGTCCGTTGAAGGTCTTTGCCCTTGTGTAGGTCTTAAAATCGTTAAACCTTATGTTTAAGGTTACGGTCCGTCCCTGATAGCCTTCCTCTTTCATATTGATGACAACCTCTTTTGTGAGCTCGACAAGAGTTTTTGCGATCACCTGCCAGTTGTCCACATCTCTTTGAAAGGTGGTCTCTCTGCTGATCGACTTTGGCTCCCAATGGGTAACGAGGGAACTCTCATCTATGCCCCTTGATGCCTCGTAAAGGTAACTTCCATAAGATTGGCCGAATTCTTCAGTCAATTGATCCAGGGATAAAGAGGCAAGGTCTCCGACTGTCTGAATGCCCATTTTCTTGAGATAGGTTTCCGTCTTTGGCCCAACCCTCCAGAGCTTTCTTGCCGAGAGCGGCCAGATACGGGTCTGGATGTCATCTTCCATAACAATGGTGAGACCATCGGGTTTCTGCATATCCGAAGCCATCTTAGCGAGGAGTTTGTTCGGCGCAATGCCGATCGAACAAGTGAGGCCTATTTCGTCTTTAATTCTCTTTTTAATCTCCTTTGCGATCTCCTCTGAAAGTCTGTCGATGGATGAGATATCAAGAAAAGCCTCATCAATTCCCACATCTTCAATGTCCGAGCCAAATTCTCTGAGGATAGCCTTGACCTCTTCTGAAACTCTTGGGTATTCCTTGTAATCAACGGGCAGAAAGACAGCCTCAGGGCAAAGTTTATAGGCTGTCCTCAAAGGCATCGCAGAATGGATCCCGAATTTCCTCGCCTCATAAGAGGCCGTGGATACGACACCTCTCTTTGTAGGATCTCCCTCTCCCCCGACGACCACCGGCTTGCCAGCCAGTTCTGGATGCCTCTTTTGCTCCACGGAGGAGAAGAAGGCATCCATATTGATGTGAAGAATCCGCCTGATGGCATGCATTTTAACACGCCGTGAGCCCCATTCATATCCGTGGAAGCATCTCTTTTTCCTTGGCAACCATGAAATGGCCCCCTCACCCCGTCCCTCTCCCCGATGGGGAGAGGGGAATCTGGAGATGCTTCCCGTATACCCGTTGGAACCGGGCTCTGATGGGTCCCTCAGGTCAACTACTGTATTTCTGCCAGTGAAATACAGTATTCACCCCATTTACTTTTCATACCAATCTTGTAGCGTAAATTTGATTGGTTTGACGACTAAGGGAATAAAGGAGGACCTTATGATCTCTCTCAAAATAAACGGGAAAAAGTATGAGGTGAATGTCGATTCGGATGTGCCGCTGCTATGGGTCATCAGAGAACATCTAAAACTCACGGGTACAAAATTTGGCTGTGGAATCGGCATGTGCGGGTCATGTACGGTCCATGCCGATGGGAAAGCGCAACGGTCCTGTATCACTCAGGTCGGCAGTGTCCAGGGCAAAAAGATCACAACCATCGAAGGGCTTCCTGAAGACCATCCCGTAAAAAAGGCCTGGATTGCAGAACAAGTTCCCCAATGCGGTTACTGCCAACCCGGACAGATCATGCAGGCCGCCGCATTCCTCATGGAAAATCCGAATCCTACAGACAAACAAATCGTCGAATCCATGTCCGGAAATCTCTGCCGTTGCGGCACTTATCCATATATCAAACAGGCCATCAAAAGGGCTGCGAAGGAGGGGAAAAGAGTATGAAGACACTGATCTCGCGTCGTGAATTTTTAAAAACGACTCTCGCCGGTGCCGGTTTAACAATCGCCGCAACCATGACTCCGTTTGGACCACGATTACTTTCAGCGCAAGAAGTGAAAAAAGGCCTTTTCAACCCAAGTGTATGGATAGAGATCAGGCCTGACAATATCGTTACCATCGTTGTGAATAAGTCGGAAATGGGCCAGGGAGTTTTGACTTCTCTTCCCATGATTGCTGCGGATGAACTTGAGGCAGACTGGAAACAGATACGCTTCGAAGAGGCCCCCGGAGGGCAAAAATATATCGACCCTAATTGGGGCATGCAGCTGACAGGGGGAAGTACAAGCGTCAGGCATATGTTTGAACCTCTGCGTAAAGCGAGCGCAGCAACTCGTGAAATGTTGCGGGCCGCCGCTGCCCAGACGTGGGGAGTCCCCGTCAACGAATGCGCTGCCTCCAAGAATACGGTACATCACACGAAAAGTAACAAGAGTCTTACTTATGGTCAGCTTTGCGAGAAGGCGTCTCAACTTCCGGTTCCCGAGAATCCCCTTTTAAAGGACGAAAGCCAATTCAAGCTCATTGGAACCTCCGTACCCCGTCTCGATGTTCCGGACAAAGTAAGCGGGAAAGCGATTTTCGGAATTGACTCCTTCGTCCCGGATATGCTCTATGCGACCATTGCCCGCCCTCCGGCTGTTGGAGCAAAGATTATTTCATACGATAAAGAGGCAGCCGAAAAAATACCAGGTGTCCAGAAGGTTGCGTTAATCGACGACGGTATCGCTGTATGTGCCACGGCTCCTGACCTCGCATGGAAGGGAAGGGATGCCCTCAAGGCAACGTGGGATAAAGGTTCTCATCCGGAATTGAACAACGAGACGGTTGAAAAGACTTTTCTCCACCACCTGAAGAAGGAAGGAGCTATTGCGCTTAACCGGGGAAACGCCGAAAATGCTCTGCCTCAGGCAGTTAAAAAGGTGGAGGCCACTTACGTCCTACCTTATCTGGCTCATGTCACCATGGAACCCATGAATTGCACCGCTCACGTGAGTGAGAATCGATGCGATATCTGGGTTCCCACACAGAACCAATCGGGAGCGCTCGAAGTGGCGCAAAAACTGACCGGATTGAAGCCCGAACAGATCCACATTCACACCACTTACCTGGGGGGCGGATTTGGCAGGAGGGGGTTTGTCGATTATGTGGAGGAAGCCCTCCAGATATCAAAAGCAGCAGGCAAACCAGTCAAACTGATCTGGACAAGAGAAGAGGATATACAAAGCGACTTTTATCGGCCAGGTTACAGCTGCAAGATGGAAGGCGGCATTGATGATAAGGGCCGAATGACTGCCTGGTCTCATAAGATCGTGGTCCAATCCATCTTCGAAAATTTCGCACCACAGATGGTCAAGAACGGAATCGATCCGGCTGCTATCGACGGTATCGCGGAAATGGATTACGAAATTCCCAATCTCCATGTGGAGTATGTCAAGTTGGAACTGCCGATTCGAGTAGGCTTCTGGCGCTCTGTAGGAAATACGCAGAATGCTTTTGTCAAGGAGACATTTGTCGACGAGCTGGCGTATGCCGCCAAAAAGGACCCCCTGGAATTCCGCTTGAATCATCTGAATAACCAGAGTGCCCGCCGCGTGCTGCAGGTAGCGGCAGAAAAGGCTGGCTGGGCAAAGCCTCTCAGGAAAGGAGAGTCTCGCGGAATTGCCTATCACTTCTCCTTCGGAACCCACGTCGCCCAGGTTGCCGAAATTTCCGTTAATAAAAAGGACGGAACGATAAAGGTAGACCGGGTCGTCTGTGCGGTCAGCTGTGGCCCTATGGTCAATCCGAATATTATCATGGCCCAGATGAAAGGGGCGATCATCATGGGTTTAAGCGCTGCCATGAAAGAAAAGATCGATTTTGCCAACGGAGGCGTTCAAACGGCCAACTTCTACGACTACAACGAACTTAGAATGAACGAAGCCCCCGAAGTCGAAGTCCATCTTGTAAAAAGCAAAGATAAGACAGGTGGAATTGGCGAACCCGGACTTCCGCCGATCGCTCCTGCCGTGGCGAACGCCCTTTTCAAGGCGGCGGGGGTCCGATTGCGGACCCTGCCAATGCTACCCGAGACAGTGCTCAAGGTAATGATGAAGGTGTCATAACAGACGTCGAAGCAAAGTTCAGATCCTACGGAGCCCTCCTCCTCCCCTGCCCAGCCTGCCCTGAACCTCCCATGGTTCAGGGCAGGCTGGCCTAAAGCTTCATCACCCAACCGCCTGCTCCGTCTTGCAACCGAAGTGGTCTTTTGTTAATTAAGATGCAGCCTCTACGGGAGTGCGGAACGACGAAAAAAATACCGTCCCGTGGTAGACTGCAGAATCATCACCACGAAAAGAGTCTGAGGAAATGCTCTACAAGATTCTTGCGGATAGTGTGGTCCTGGTCCATTTTCTTTGGATCGTCTTTCTCTTTTTCGGTGCCTTTTGGGGAGTCAAGAATAGGATTGTAAAGATCTTCCATCTCTCCGGCCTTGTCTTTGCTTTCGTCATTCAGGTGTTTGATTGGTACTGTCCCCTCACCCATCTCGAAGTGTGGCTGAGATCGAAACACGGCTTTGACCTGACTTATGCCGGTTCGTTCATCGCTCACTATGTAGAAAGAATAGTGTATATTGAACTTTCTCGTACCCTTGTTCTCTTCCTCACGGTTTTGCTGTGCAGCTTCAATGCTTGGTTTTATCTTAGGAAGAGAAAAAGATTTCAGCTCAGCAACTAATACGGAGGTTTTATGCTGACCGCAAATCAAATAATAACTTTATTTAATTTAAAACCCCATCCAGAAGAAGGAGGGTATTTCGCGGAGACGTATCGGTCTTCGGAAACCCTTTCAGAAAAGGCATTACCAAGTCGATATAAAGGTATTAGGTCTTTTGGAACAGCCATCTACTATCTATTAACGCCTGAAATTTTTTCTGTCATGCACCGACTTCAGTCAGATGAGATTTTTCATTTCTATCTCGGTGACCCGGTCGAAATACTCCAACTCAGGCCTGACGGGCCGGGTAAGGTTATTACGATTGGCTCTGATATTCTGAATGGAATGCAACCACAGGTCCTGGTCCCAAGAGGGGTTTGGCAGGGGGCAAGGCTCATTAAAGGTGGGAAATTTGCTCTATTAGGCACGACCGTCTCGCCTGGATTTGAATTGGCAGATTATGAATCCGGCCAGAGGGAGGAACTGGCTAATTCCCATCCCCGATTCCGAGATTTGATTACTGCATTAACTTAAGGATAGCAGCAGATGACGAACAGATGAATAAAGGAGTGATGTGATGCATGAATTACTAACCAGTCCATAATTGTATGGACGTTGAAGACTAAATCCCTCCTAATCTCCCTTTACAAAAGGGAGGAATTCCCCCTCTTTGGAAAAGGGGGGTTAGGGGAGATTTTGCAACATTATGTCTTTTCAATTATGGACTCCTTAGTATTTAAAAAATTGGTGGAAATTCCAGGAAGGGGATTTGAAGAAAAAGTCATCGAATTTATGGGCCCAACTCAGGCGACATAAGTGATTTGATTCGTAAGATCTGTCTCCCTCACAGAGCTAAGTAAGCTCTCTTGATGTCCTGATGATTCAGAAGTTCCTTTCCCACCCCTTCCAATGTCATCCTTCCATTTTCAAGGACGTAGGCTCGATGGCTGATCTCAAGGGAGTAGTGGACATTCTGCTCAACGAGGAGGATGGTGACCCCTCTTTGATTGATCGCCTGAATGGTTTGGAACATTCGAGTGACAAAATTGGGTTGAAGGCCTAAGGACGGTTCGTCCAGCAGGAGAAGGTCTGGTTTCGACATGAGTGCCATTCCCAAAGCCAACATCTTCCGCTCTCCCCCGCTCAACGTCTTCCCCTTCTGAGACCCCCTCTCTTTCAGCCTGGGAAAAAGAGTATAGACTTCCTCAAGGGTTCCCTCCCGGACCTCTTTCGCCTTCTTGGCATAGGATCCCATTCTTAAATTGTCGAGCACACTCATCTCCTGAAAAACTCTTGCCCCTTCGGGAACAATGGAAATCCCGAGTCTAACGGTTTCTTCGGGCGAGAGTCCGTCAATCCTGCTCCCCTGATAAAAAATCCCTCCATCCGATCGGTCGGTTTTTTTAGGATGGATCAAGTTGACGATGGTTCGGAGAAGGGTTGATTTGCCTGAACCGTTGGGTCCCAAGACGGTGACGATCTCTTTCCTCTCCACCTCCAAAGAGACATCCCATAGAATTTGAACATCTCCGTAGAAGACATTTATTCTATCGATATGAAGCATGCTTTTCACCCAAATAGGCCTCGATCACCTTCTGATGGTTGGCTATCTCAGCGGGTATCCCTTCTGCAATCTTTTCTCCATAATTCAGGACAATGATCCGGTCTGAGATTCCCATGACGGCGCGCATGATGTGCTCCACCAGAACAAGGGTTTTACCTTGATCTCGAATCTCCCTCAACAGCTTCAGGACCTCTTCGATCTCCGTTGGATTAAGCCCTGCCATGTTCTCATCGAGGAGGAGCACTTCAGCCCCGGTGGCAAGCGCTCTTGCCAGCTCCAATCGCCTTCGGTCCGGAACAGTGATAGAGCCGGAGGCCATCCCTTTCATGGCTCCAAGCCCAACGCATTCCAAAATCTCCTCGGCCTCCTGAGTTGCCTTTGAAAGAGAAAGGTTCTTCCCATGAAGCCCTCCCACCAACACGTTCTCAAGAACGGTCATCTCCCTGAATGGTTGAACGAGCTGGGCGGTTTTAGCAATGCCCATCCTGCAAATTGCATGAGGTTTTAATCCTGAAATCTTTCTTCCCTTGAAGAATACTTCACCCTCATCGGGCTTATAGACCCCCGTAATCACACTAAAGAGTGTTGATTTCCCGGCGCCATTGGGACCAATCATCCCTAAGATTTCTCCCTTCTCAACCGAGAAATCGATGGCATGAACTGCTGCCAGCGCACCAAAGTACTTAGTGAGATCTCTTCCTTCAAGAATCGGCATATCGACCACCAAATCCCTCCAACCCCCTTTACCAAAGGGGAGCAAGGGGAGATTTATGATTTTCATGGCTCGCGCCTGCCTGCCGGGGTGAGGGTTCCCACAATCCCTTTGGGCATAAGAAGAACGATCACAACAATAATAAACCCGACAATGATCGTGTACGTATAAGGAAAATCCCTATGAAGCAGTTCATAGAGGATCGTTAAAAAGGAAGCTCCCACCACCGGTCCGAACACCGTCCCTATCCCTCCCAACAAGGACATCACGACCATCTGAATGGTGATGAGGACGTCAAAGACCATGTGAGGGGTGATATAAGTGAGCCAGTACGCCTCGATTCCGCCGATCAATCCCAGGAAGAAGGCGCTAATCATGTAGGCTTTCACCTTGCTTCTCAGCGTATCCACACCCGACAGCTCTGCGGCCTGTTCCGCTTCATGGATCGCACGCAGGGCATACCCGAGCTTGGACCGCTTAATCCAGTAGGCAATCCCGATGACGACCACCATGACTGCAAATCCAATATAATAAAAGAACTCGTTTTTCGGGCCGATGGGCAAGGTAATCCCGTGGGGGCCCTCAAAGAAATTGACCCCAGCCGTTTTATCGAATTCGAGAATAATCTGTTTCATCGCCTCGGCGAAGGCAAGGGTGGCAATCCCGAAATAAGCTCCCCTTAATCGAAGCGTAGGTAATCCAATGGGCAAAGCGATCAAAGCAGAAACAAGGCCACTGACCAGGATCGAGACCAAGAATGGAGCATTTCCTTTTGACATGAGCAAGGCCGTGACGTAAGAGCCGATACCATAATACCCTACCGCTCCAAAATCGATGTAACCCGTGTATCCGGAGATGATGTTCCAACAGCCTGCTTTTCCAATCCATAAAAAGATCACGGCAAGTAGCCTGACGAAATATTCCGAAAACCCTCCAAAAGGCACAAATAGAAGACCTATCGTAATGAGGATGAGGATTAATGGTGATGATTTCTTCAGCATGCTCTTATTCCACAATTCCTCTTCCAAGGATACCCGCCGGCCTCAGGACCAACATGATAAAGAGCAAAATAAACGTCAAGGCCCCTGACAACCCAGCGTTCAGATAGGTAGCCGTCAGAGATTGCACGACTCCCAGGATCAGCCCCCCGTAGAGCACTCCTGGGATATATCCCATCCCTCCCAACACAACCACGCAGAAGGCAACGATCGTATAGGACAGTCCCATCTGCGGGAAAATAATGAAGTACGTGGAGATCAACGAGCCGGCAATACCCGTAATCGCGGCTCCAATCCCGAACGTAATGGCAAAAATCTGCCGTATATTGACTCCCATCAGCCGGGCGATCTCTTTATCCTGAGCCGTCGCCTGAATCGCCCTTCCAATTTCAGTCCGATACAAAAGGAAATAAAGTCCGGCCACGACGATGAGAGCCAAAACAAACGTAACCAGCCTGGCATAAGGGATGATGATCCCACCCATGTTCGCATTCATTCCCGAATAACTGGTGGTCACTGTTCTGAAATCCGCTGTCCAGATCCAGAGAGCCGCGTAAGCGACAATCAAATGAATACCGAAGGTGAGGATATAAGAATTCGTCGGCGGCGCCTCGACCACCCGATTGATCACAAATCTCTGGATTAGATAACCAAAGATGAAGAGTGAGAAGAACGAGAGTGGAACGGTCAAGAAAGGGTCGATATGAAATAAAGTAAAGATCCAATAGGTCAGAAAGGCCCCCAACATCACCATCTCGCCGTGGAAGAGGTTGATCACTCCCATGACCCCAAAGATTAACGAAAAGCCCGCTGAATAGGAGGCATAAATTCCTCCCAGGAGGATACCGTTAAGCAAGGATTGTAAGAAGAGGAGCATCTCGTCTACGCTTTCGTCCGGGAGTTTCTATCCAATATAGATCCCTCACCCTCTCCCCTTTCACCTCTTTTTCCACGGCTTCATGGGATACCAGGGAGCTGCCTCCGCTGCCTCCTTGGGAAAAACATTGACGAGCCTGCCATTTTGAACCTGAACCGCTACCGGTGGATGAGCTTCATTGGCCCCGTCTGCTCCAAATTTAATGACTCCGTAGAAAGTGGTCAAACTTTGTTTACGGAGCGCTTCCATTAATCTCACCCGGTCCTCTTCTTTCACAGGAGGCGTTATACCCAATTTTTCGATCGCGACCTGCATCGCATAGGCGCCTGCTGCTGAGGCTGCTTCGACATAGTCAGGGTAACGCCCATATCTCTTGAAATAATTTTCATTGAACTGTCTTGCCGTCCCGAACAAAGGATCTTTGTACGGCAAATTTGGGGCCCATTCAGAGGCACCTACTACATATTCCGCGTCTTTTCCCAGGCTCTTAATAAAATCCGGGACGGTTGGCCCATAGCTAAAGGTGACCATCTTCGGCGTGAAATCGATTTCCTTCATCCCCTTGATCGTCTTCATCGCTACCATCAGATGCGCTCCTACAAACAGGACGTCCGGATTCTTCTGCTTCACCTTAGCAAGCATGGAGTTATAATCCTGAAGGGTAATCGGGAAGAGTTCGAAGTGGACAATATCTATCCCGTTTTGAGCTGCGTATTTTTTATACCCTTCGGCGGCAAGGGAGGTGAATAGAATATCGGACCCAATGATGGCCGCCGTCTTGGGCTTTGGGGAAAGGATCTGAACAATCTCTACACAACCCCGGACTTCTTCGGTGGCTTTTCCCAGAGTGGAAAAATAATACTTGAACCCCCGTGCAAAGAGTTTATCGGAACTCGCGGCGCCACTGATTAAAGGATATTTGTACTTCTCTGCTACAGCGCTCCCTGCGAAGACGGAATCACTTCCAAACCCACCCAGGATCAAATCAACTTTATCCTCGGTGATCAACTTCTCCGTAAACCTGGCATTTTCGGCAGCCGTTGACTTGTCGTCAATGGCGGTCAGCTCCACCGGATATTTCTTCCCTTTGACATCGATCCCTCCTTTTGAATTGACGAGCCCTGCCCAGAAGGTATAGGCATCCTTCACGAGATTCCCGTCCCGACCGAATGTCCCTGTCAGCGGATCAGCATATCCTATCCTGAATTTCTGTTCGCCCAATGCGATTCCATGGGTCCAAACGATCAAAAGACCCAAGAGGGCGGCTTCAACAAAAACCTTCTTCTTCAAACCCATCTCTCCAATCTCCTTTTCGTCTTGGTTTCCTAAACTCCTCTTTCCTTTACCGTACCGATTTTCCCCAGCTCAATAAAGTATATTCCAATTTAACGTTAGAAAGAGCCCGGAAGATGTTTCCTTTAACCCGACGGTCCTTCTTGCTCAGAGCTTCAATCAAATCCTTAACCACTTTTCTTTTCGTCTTTCCAGAACTCGGACAACCGCTGGGACCAAAAGGCAGTTCTGTCTCCCGGGAAAATCTCTCGATTTTCTTTTCTTCCAGAAGAGCTAAAGGGCGGATCGGGGTGATCTTCCCTTTAAACAAGGCCTGAAGAGGAAGCATAGTGCTGATCTCAGCGCTGTAAAAAATACTAAGAAGAAGGGTCTCAATGATATCGTCCTTGTGATGCCCGAGGGCGATCTTGTTACATTTGAAACGATGAGCGAGATGAAAGAGATGCTTTCTCCTTTCCCAGGAGCAGAGAAAACAGGGGTTTTCTCGATTCTCAGAGCTGTTCGCTCTCCGGCCAATATCGGTGAACTCGATATGGTTCAGGAGTTTTTTCGTTTCAAAAAAATTCCTCAGAGTGTCGGCCTTCCCCGAGCCAAAGCCGAGGTCGATGTAAACCGGCATGAGTTCGTAATGGACGGGGACGCGCTTGCTTCGCTCATGGAGAAGGTGAAGCAACGTCAGGCTATCCTTTCCACCAGAGACCCCCACCAGAATGCGGTCTCCCTCCTGTATCAAACCGTAACCGTGGATTGCCTTTCCCATCAGACTTCGAATCTCTTTTTGCCAATAAGCCATCTTAATAGGGTCCGAGGGTTCTAGGGTTCCAGGGTTCGAGTGTATACGGAATTGGTTTTACTTCAGCCACACTCTGAATTCCATGTAGTTCTAATTCCTTGTCATTTCACTTGACCCCTTGAATCCTTGACCCCTTGAACCCTTCTAAGGGACAGATATCACATCTCGGTATTTTTTTACACACCATTTTCCCCAGATGAACGAAGAGGGCATGGTATTCATTAAATAATTCTTCATCATGAGGGAGATGATCCAGAAAAAGCTTCTGGACCTCTCCATAAGAGCCTCTCTCCGAAATGACTCCATGCCGAGAAAGGACCCGCTTTGTGTAAGCATCGACAACGAAAATAGGTTTCTTCAAGGCATAGAGGAGGATGCTATCCGCTGTTTCGGGCCCGATCCCCTTGACCCCAAGAAGCTCTTCCCTTAACTTTACCAGCTTCTCTCTTTTCATCCTCTTTAAATCCCCATCATATTCTCCGAATAAGAAATCCATAAATAACTTCAATCGATCGGCTTTAATACGGTAGTAGCCTGAGGATCTGATCAGCGAGGCGAGCTGTGATCGTTTTAGGTGATAGATCCCTAACGGGTTTAATACCCTTTTCGCCTTCAGCTTCTGGATTGCCTTCTCCACATTTCTCCAGGAGGTGTTTTGTGTCAGGATTGCTCCAACCATTACCTCAAAAGAAGTCTCACCCGGCCACCAATTCCGTGGACCGTAAGCCCGGTAAAGTTTGCGGTAGATTTTCATTAGAAGCTTTTTCATTGATACGGAGCCCAAGGCATACTTCTCCGATTCCCAACCAATGTCAAATGCGAAAGTCCAAATTCCAAATCAATGACAAATGGCTTAATGTCAAAAATTCTTGCCATTTTGGGACTTGGAATCTCATTTGAACTTTGACATTTGTCATTGTTTTACCTTATTTCAATCTCTTCTGAAACCTCAGAGAACTCAAAAGAATCATGAGTGTGCCCAAGATGCCTAATGCCAGCACCTGGGGCCAGAGGATATCCAGGCCGTTGGCCTTCAGAAAAACACCTCGAATGATGACCAGAAAATAACGCAGCGGGTTGGCATAGGTCAGGTATTGGATCCATTCTGGCATATTCTCTATCGGAAAAGCAAAACCGGATAGTATAAACGCAGGCATCGCGAAAAAGAAGGTAGAAATCTGAGCTTGCTGCTGAGTAGAACAGATCGTAGAGATAAACAGTCCGATGGCCACGGAACTCATCAGGAAGAGCACGGCGCCCAATAGAAGGACGAGGGGATTTCCTCGAAGAGGAACCTCGAACCAAAAAACTCCGATCAAGGCGATCATGATGACATCGAGAAGACCGAACAGAGCGAAAGGCAGGGTCTTCCCTAACATCAATTCCCAGGACCGGATGGGTGTGACCATGATCTGTTCGAGCGTGCCGATCTCCCTTTCCCTGACAATCGCCTGAGCAGTCAGAATGATCGGGATGAGAAAGGCGATGGAGGCGATGACCCCCGGGATGTAAAAGATTCTGCTTTCGAAATTTGGATTGAACCAAATCCGCTGCTGCAGATCTACACCTGCTTCCTCAAAGCCGACCATGCCGGCTCGATTCAATCTTTTTACGAGCACCTGGGTTGAGAAATCAGAAAGGATCTGGTTCGCATAGCCCAAGGCAATCAATGCCGTATTAGATTCGGATCCGTCAAGAACAATTTGGACCGTGGCGGTATCCCCTTTTTTCAACTTCTTTGAAAAATCGGTCGGGATCTCCATGCTGACCGTGACCTGCCCTTGATTAATGAGGTCTTTGACTTCCCTCGGGGTTTCGGGAAAAGAGACGATATCAAAATATGTTGAACTTCCGAACCTTCCGATAAGATCCCTCGACTCGACACTCTGATCCAGATCACGGATGGCTGTGCGGATGTGTTTCACGTCCAGATTGGCCGCATATCCGAAAACAATCAGCTGAAGGACGGGTGGAACAATCAGGGTCACCCGCATTCGCTTATCTCTCAGAGTTTGAATCAGCTCTTTGATAAATAAATATCGAACCGTTTGCAACATCTATCCCAACTCCTTTTTGAAACTCCTGGCGGCCACCCAGAGCCCTGCTATCGCCATCACCGTCAATACGAGGGTTTCACGCCAGAGAAAGGAGAAGCCCACCCCCTTTAAGAAGATCTCTTTCAGGATTGTCACATAATACCGAGGCGCAATCCCGTAGGTAATGATCTGGAGCCAGGCGGGCATGTTGGCGATCGCGAAGGTGAACCCGGAGAGGAGAAACGTGGGCAGAAATCCGATGACCATTGCCATCTGATTGGCCAGAAGCTGTGTCCTGGCAAAGGTGGAAATGGTCAAGCCAAGAGCCAGGGCCACAAAAATGTAGATGCAAGAGAGAGCAAAAAGCAAAGCAACACTTCCTCTCAACGGCACCTGAAAGACCCATTTGCCCATCAGGACGGCTAAGGATAAGTCTAACAGTCCCAAGAAAAAATAAGGGAATAACTTCCCCATCATCAGCTCTCCTTTTCGAACAGGAGTTGAAATGAGGAGTTCCATCGTCCCCTTCTCCCATTCCCGAACAATCACCTGTCCGGTAAGGAGCACTCCGATGATCGACATGATCACCGCTACCAGCCCTGGTACGAAATAATTCTTCGACTCCAAATCTTCATTGAACCAGACCCTGGGCCGTCCTTCGATGGGAAAGTTCAGGTTCTCTATTCCCATGCGGGAGACCTTCAGAATGGTCTTCTCCTGAGTGTATTGTCGAGCAATCGCCTGGGCATAGCTAAGAATAAGATTGGCTGTATTGGCATCGGCTCCGTCGATTAGCGCTTGAATCGGAACGACCCTCTCTGCCTTGATCGTTTTTGAGAAATCCCAAGGAAGCACCAACCCAATCTTCACCTCCCCCTGGTCGATCAGCCGCATCATCTCTTTCTCGTCTCGGACCCAAAAGCGAAGGTGGAAATAGGGAGAGGCGCTGAATCGTTGGATGAAATTTAAACTTTCCTGGGTCCGGTCTCGGTCCAAGACAGCCATCGAGACCTTCTTCACATCGAGGGTGACGGCGTATCCAAAGAGGAGCATCAGGAGAGCAGGCATGAGGATCACCAGTGCCAGGCTCCTTGGGTCCCGGTAGATATGGAAAAACTCTTTTTTCGCAATGGCCCACGTTCGTGGAAAATTCACTGCGTGTCCTCTCTTTCGATCAGTGAAACAAAAACATCCTCCAAGGAAGGCCTGATTCTTCCCATCTTCTTGAGAAGGATCCCGTGTTTTTCGAAGAGGGCGTTGACCTCTCGCTCCAGATCGACGCCTTCCTTACCGATCACATGAAGCCCGTCTCCGAACACGGCTGACTCCGCGGCCCATGGCTCTTTCTTCAGGAGGTCCAGGGCCGTGACGAGCGGATCGCATTCCACTTCGAATATTCCCTGTGAGAGAGTCTTGCCTTTTAATTCGGAAGGCGTTCCCATAGCAATGATCCTTCCCTGGTAGATTAGGGCCAACCGGTCGCAATATTCCGCTTCGTCCATATAGTGGGTGGTCACAAAGGTAGTCACATCTTTCTCTGCCATTTGTTGGATGAGACTCCAGAAATTTCTTCGAGAGATCGGGTCGACCCCTGAAGTGGGTTCATCCAAAAATAGCACGGAAGGCTCATGGAGAATGGCACATCCCAGTGCCAGGCGCTGTTTCGACCCGACAGCAAGCGTTCGGGTGATTCGATCTTCGAAATCTTGAAGGCCGATTATACCTAAGACCTCATTTTCTCTCGTTTTCTGCGACAGGCCCGAGAGCCCGTAAATTCCGCCAAAAAAATGGAGATTCTCAATAACCTTCAAGTCATCATAGAGTGAAAATTTCTGGGACATATATCCGATCGCTTGCTTTATCTTTTCCGGCTCCTTCATGATATCGAATCCTGCAACCTGCCCTTTTCCTGAAGTGGGCAGCAAAAGCCCGCAGAGCATTCGGATGGTCGTGGACTTGCCCGCCCCATTTGGGCCCAGGAATCCGAAGATCTCTCCCTTCTCCACCTGAAAACGGATATGGTCCACGGCGATAAAGCTATCAAATGTTCTTACGAGATCCTCGACCTCAACGACAAAAGAATCCACGGACAATTTCTCCCATGCACAACAGAAATCCCCCCTCACCCCCCTTTAGCAAAGGGGGGATGGGGGGATTTGGAACGGACCATGGAGACGAAGGCATCCTCAAGCGAGGGCCGGACCGCCAATAAATCAAGGATCTCCATCCCCTCTTTTTTTAGAATCTCCCGAATTGCTTTCTCCGCCTTTTGAGGATCATGGACAAGAATGTGGATTTTATCCCCGGACAAGACCAGGCTTCGAATCAAATCGACCCCTTCAAGCACCTTCATCCCTTTCTGGGGGTTCTCCAGCCGGAGTTCCAATATCGTCCCTCCGATTCGAGCCTTCACTGCAGAGGGAGTATCAGCGATCAGCAGGTCTCCCTGATAAATCAGACCCACACGGCTGCAACGCTCGGCTTCGTCCAGATAAGAGGTTGAGAAAAGGATGGTCACCCCCTCTTTCAACAGGTCATAGAGGATGATCCAGAAATCTCTTCGAGAAAGAGGATCGACCCCTGTGGTCGGCTCATCGAGAAAGAGGATTTGAGGCGTGTGGATCAAAGCACAGATCAGGCCCAGCTTCTGTTTCATCCCGCCAGAAAGGTCCTGGGCCTTTCGTTTTCCGAAAGGCTTCAGATTGGCAAATTGAAGCAGTCTTTCGATCCGTTCCTTTCTCTTCTGTTTTGGGACTTGATAGAGATCTCCGTAGAAATGAACGTTTTCAAGAACGGTAAGATCCCCGTAGAGTCCAAACCGCTGGGGAAGGTAACCGACCTTTTCTCTTAGAGACTCTACCTCTCCAAGGATATCATACCCTGCGACCTTTGCCTTCCCTCCGTCAGGGGGGAGGATCCCGCACAGCATTCGGATGGTCGTCGTTTTTCCACAGGCGTCCGGCCCCACCAGACCAAAGATCTCCCCTGTTTTGACTTCCAAGTTCAGGTCTTTGACGGCGGCCAGTGATTCGAAGGATTTGGACAGATGGCTGGTTTGAATGGAAAACATCATTCTCAAAGGATTGGTAAAAAGGATTCAAGGATTCGAGGGTTCATGGGTTAAAGGGCTTTAAAATTTATTCCTTTCCAAAAATCTTTACGGAAAATTGACGTCCCATCTTCTTACATCCTTTGGTATTTCACTCGACCACTTGAATCCTTAACCCCTTGAACCCTTTCGATTCAACAGCTCATTAGGATTATTATTTGGGAAGAGAGGATGGCGTCAGCAATATCCGTCCGTCGGCCGGCATCCCGGGCTTAAGTTCGTGATCCTTATTGGAAATATCCACCTTGATCCGGTAGACCAGGGTTACCCTCTCTTTTTCCGTCTGAATCTGTTTAGGCGTAAATTCGGCCTGAGAGGAGATGAAAGAGATTCTGCCTCTGTATTCTTTCTTCGGCCGAAGATCTGTGGTCACAATGACTTCCTGACCCCACTTCACCCGACTGAGGTCCGTCTCTGCGATATATGCTTTCAACCACACATTTTCGATGTCAGCCATAGTAAGAATGGACGTCCCTGGATTGACGACCTCGCCGATTTCTCCAGATTTGACCAGAACGACTCCGGATATGGGAGAATAGAGTGTTGTGTAGCTCAACTGTGTCTCATTGAGCTTCACGGAGGCCCGGGCTTGATCCACCTGAGCTCTCGCATCTTCAATATCCTCTTTCCTCGGCCCCTCCTTCACCAAAAGGTAGTTCTCTCTGGCCTTTTGGAAAGTGGCTTTGGCGATCTTAAAGGCAGCCTCGGAGTTGTCCGACGTCTCTTTGGGAACAACCCGCTTCTCGAAGAGGGACTTTATCCTTTCGTATTGGGTCTCCTTATTCTCTAAGTCGAACCTGGCTTGATTGAGGTTGTCCTCTGCCTCTCTTATCTCTTCTGGTCTCGACCCCGCAAGCATTTTGCTCAATCGAGCTTGCGCCGACATCAACGTGGCCCGCGCCACTTCAAGACGGTTGCGGAGGTCTTCATCGTCCAATTTGGCTAGAACCTTTCCTTGATCCACCCAATCCCCCTCTTCAAAAAAACGGCTGACAATCCTTCCGGGGACTTTAAACCCCACATCTACTTCCGTGGCTTCTATATTTCCAGAAACCTCGATAAAACTCCCCTCTTCCTCCTTTCCACGCGTCAGGAAATAATAGAGAAGACCGGCTATGGCAACGGCGACAATAGCGATCAGTGAGATCCGTTTCATTTTTTAACCTATCCTAAATCTTAAAGAATACCATTATAAATTCTAACAGGTTTGCTGTCAAAAAATTTTCCCCTTTCCCCCATAATCCGTAATCAAAAAATCTAACAAAGAGTGATAATCGCGATAACAACGCATGAAACGGAAAGTGAGGGTTTCATCAAGACCACTGCCTTCAGGCTGCGAGTTCACCCCGTTAGAAATGAGGCCCCTTGCTCTGCCCTGTACACTATGCGGTGCAGGGCTTTGCAGCAGGGCCGTGTTCCAGAATAATTCCGGCTGCGTTTGACTCCTCACTGGAGTTTCCGACGGGGCCTACCGCTTTGATCGCGGATTATGAGGGAGAAGAACCCTCTTGAATTTTCTTATAGTTACGAGTAAGATGAGGTTGTAAAATGTTAAGATTCAACGACATCCTTGAAAGGCTAACTTCCTATCATCCTAATGCGGATATCGAGCCCCTAAAGAAGGCTTATGTCTTTTCTGCCAAGGTTCATTTAGGACAGGTTCGCCTCTCCGGAGAACCCTACCTGAATCATCCCTTAGAGGTCGCCGGGATCTTGACACAATTGAAACTCGATGTCGCGAGTGTGGCGACCGGATTGCTTCACGATACGGTCGAGGACACTCTCGCTACCCCCAAGGAGATCCAAGAGAACTTCGGGGAAGAAATCGCTCAGTTGGTAGACGGGCTGACCAAGATCAGCCTGATCTCCCTACGATCTTCTGAAGAGCATCAGGCAGAGAATTTCCGCAAGATGATATTGGCGATGGTAAAGGACATTCGGGTCATCCTGATTAAACTGGCTGACCGCCTCCATAATATGCGAACGCTTCAATATCAACCCCCAGAAAAACAGGTGGAGATCTCTCAGGAAACCCTTGACATCTATGCTCCTCTTGCCCATCGTCTCGGGATCGATTGGATTAAATCCGAGTTAGAAGATCTGGCCTTTCAATACCTCCATCCTGAAATCTACGAAGAGACTCGACGAAAGATTGCGAAAAGGGAGAAGGAGAGGACCCGATACATAGAAGAAGTGAAGCGCACCTTGATGAGGAGACTTTATGAAAATCACATCGATGGAGAGGTAACTGGCCGATTAAAACAGACTTACAGTATTTACTTGAAAATGAAAGAGCAGAACATCGATTTTGATCAGGTCTATGACATCACTGCTTTCCGAGTCATCGTCCATTCCATTAAAGCGTGTTATGACGTGCTGGGTATCATCCATTCCATCTGGAAACCCATTCCAGGGAAATTCAAGGACTACATCGGCCTTCCAAAAGAAAACATGTATCAATCCCTTCATACCACGGTCATCGGACCTTACGGGGAACGGATCGAGATCCAGATTCGTACCCACGAAATGCACAAGATTGCGGAGGAAGGCATTGCCGCCCATTGGAAATACAAAGAAGGAAAAGTGGTTGAGGAGGCGGAGGATAAACGTTTTACTTGGCTGAGGCAGCTCTTAGAATGGCAGCGGGATCTAAAGGACAATCAAGAATTTATTGAAAGTCTCAAGGTAGATCTCTTCCCCAACGAAGTCTACATCTTCACACCCAAAGGCGAGGTGAAGCAGTTTCCCATCGGTTCCACCCCAATCGATTTCGCTTACAGCATTCATTCCGACGTCGGGAATCATTGTGCGGGGGCCAAGGTAAACGGCAAGATCGTTCCCTTGAGGTATGAACTGCGAAGCGGGGATACCGTCGAGATTACCACCTCTCCCAATCAGAAACCGAGCAAGGATTGGCTCAAGTTGGTTAAAACCCCGCGCGCCAAGACAAAAATTCGCCAATGGTTTACAGCAGAAGAAAGGGAAAAATCGATCATCCTCGGAAAAGAAATCCTGGAGAAAGAACTTCGAAAATATGACCTCCAGCAGGCCAAATTAATTAAGTCAGGCGAGTTGGCCAAGGTAGCCAATGAGTTCAGCTTCCAGGGAGTTGAGGACCTCGTCGCGGCCGTGGGTTACGGCAAGCTCACAGCCAATCAGATCATTGGGAAGATCCTTCCCCAGGAAAAATTGGAACAACAGAAGGAAGAATTGGAGGAGGGGCGTTTTAAGCACCTCATTCAGAAAATCACCCGTGCACCTAAGGACGCTCTTCTGATCAGGGGGATTGACAATGTGATGGTGCGCTATGCGGGGTGCTGCAATCCCGTCCCCGGGGATAAAGTAGTGGGATTTATCACTCGGGGCCGAGGGGTGACGATCCATACTGCCGATTGCCAGAATGCGCTTGACGATGACCCCCACCGCAAGGTGGAAGTGGAATGGGATTCGAAGAAGGAATACATCTATCCTGCGAGAATCCGAATCTATTCCGAAGACAAGAAGGGGCTGTTGGCCGAGATCAGCAAGTCGATCTCTTCCAACGAAGCCAACATTAAGAATGCCATGGTGGATACGACAGAGGATAAAAACGCCGTTAGCACGTTCGAGGTAGAGATCCGAGATTTAAACCACCTCAACAAGGTGATCAGGGCTCTCGGGAAGATTAAGGGGGTCCATCAGGTAGAAAGAATGAGGGTGGAGACGCAGGCCGAATCCTAACAGATCGCAGGGCGCATAGCGCAGAGGGCACAGCATAAAAAGTCTTTACGCAATGCACTATGCTCTTTGCTCTATGCGGATTGAATTAGGCGGCTTTGGTGATCAGTCCGGAGCGAAGGCATCGGGAACAGACCTTCATATGAATGATCCTTCCCTCTTTGACGGTCTTAATTTTGTGAAGGTTGGGGTACCAGACTTTTCGAGTCTTGTTATTCGCGTGACTTACATTATGTCCAAAGACCGGCCCCTTCCCACAGATGTCACAGACTTTCGCCATGGCTAAACCTCAAAATTAAATTAAATTTAGATTAACCCAATTTTGCACCGATTGCAAGAAGAGTCTTGCTTTAAGGGGGGCGCCGCCGTCCCGAGCCGCTATAATGACGCTGGCATCGGTACTGCGACTATGGTGCCGGACGGAGGAAGGGGAGTTAAAGCTACTAATTCAGTGGTTGATAACAGACTATCTTTCTTCTCTCAACAGGAAATCTTAAGGAGATCAACGTCTTTGTTTTCCTTTCGTCGGCTTCAATCTTCATCATCCCATGATTATGCAGCACCACTTCTTTAACAAAACGAAGGATGAGATCCAACGCCTCCTCTTTTTGAGCTGCGGCCATTCCCAATCCCGGTTCGCTCGGTTTTTGACGCCCCGGGAAAACCACCAAGATCTCGATATACCTTCCATCCCTCTTGAATAAACCTTCAACTTCGGCGGCCTCCTTATCAAGGATAAAAGACCTCGTTGATAGGCCAAGGTTCCAATCGGGAGGTGTCAAGGTCATGGCATATTGAAGGAGAGAGCTGAGAATATATTTTAACTGTTCATCAGGAACGGCGGTTTCCGGAAGATCCTTTTCTAATTTCTTAAGAACCTTGATCCCCTTTTCTTCCAATTTAGCCTGATGCTTCTTCAACACCTCTTCCATAATATTGTGAACGGTGTTTGTTTTTCTGATTGGCGTGTGGATCTTGATATAATCGAGAAGGCCATTCAATACCATATTCATCTTCTCAATGTCCTCACTCACCGCCCGATAATAATATTCCCCGAATTCCCTGTCGCTAAACTTCCCCCGAGAGATTTGCGTATAATTCTTAATGGAGCTAAGATTACTCTTGATGCGTTGAATTAACTCAATAAGAAAAGAGGTCAAAAAGGGGGCATTTTCTTCATTTGACAAAAAATCTAATTTAGATCTAATGCATTCAATTCGATCTTCAACTGAAGGAGAGTCAAAGGACATTCTGTCGTTTTCAATTCCAAAATGATTCCGTTCCATTTTTTGGGCCACCAAACCTTCCTAACGGAAATAAGTTCATCCAAAAATCTATAATGATTATATATAGAGTCCGCAAAAAACTCAATATCAAAATACTAAGTCGGAGTGCAACTTCCCGGGATTTCACTCTTTCTCGTGACACAATTGGACAATTATTGACGTGATTTTGCATTGGCCAACATGAGTTAACATTTTTAAAATATTGAAGAATAGCCTTGCCGGGGATTATTTTAGTAAATGGGGAGATCCGTTGGAGATTCACCCCGTTAGAAATAATGCCCCGCAGCTATACGGCAGGGTTACATTTTAAAATGAATCCCGCGGGGTTTAATGTCCTGTTGGAATTTCTAACGGGCTTCACTCTTTAAACGCAGTCATTGGCTCTTCCATCAATTCTCCTTTTTCGAAGCGTGCTATGTGAAGGGGGGAGATGTCGACCGTGCTTGCCACTCCGTCTGCGATCAACTCCGAGATCACCTTTCCTACCGCAGGGCTGTGCTGAAATCCGTGTCCACTAAAACCATTGGCGAGGATAAGTCCTTCAACCTCAGGAACTTTCCCAAGAACGGCATGATGATCTGGAGAGATCTCGTAAAGCCCTGCCCATCCCCTGGCGATGCGAGCTTTTTCGAGAGCCGGGACACGGTACATGGCATTCTCCGAAGTCTCGGCCATGGCTTCGTAGTCGATGCTCAGGTTAAAACTCGGTTCCAGGTCCAAGGGGCCGGATAGCAGCAATCCAGTCCCTTCTTGGCGGAAATACCACCCACGGTGAAAATCAATGGTCAATGGAACAGGATGGTCGGCGAGATGAAAAGGAGCGGTAACAAAAATCTGCCTTCTTAAAGGTTTGACGGGAATTTTGATACCTGCCATTTCTCCTATGGACGCAGCATAAGGTCCTCCAGCATTGACAACCACGGGGGTAAAAATCTCTTCGTCCTTTGTCTTGACACTCTGGATCTTCCCTTTTGTTAGAGAGATCTGGACAATCTCCACTCCTTCGTAAATTTTAACCCCTGCTCTCTTTGCGCCATTAACGAATCCGGAGAGGATTTCATTAGGACCTGCATACCCATCCCATGAGCAGAATGTTCCTCCCAGGATGTCGTCTGTTCTCAAGTGGGGCCAGCGCGACCTGATCTCGTCAGGACTCAAAAATTCGACAGGAATGCTAAATTTTCTTTGGAGTGTTACATTCTCTTTGAAGACCCCGATCTCCTGTTCCGCAGCTGCCAAAAAAAGATACCCGATTTTTTTGAATTCTGGATTAACTCCGAATTCCTGTTTGAATTGTTCGAAGGTCTTCAACGATTCGAGTGAGAAGCGAATGTTCATCTCTGTAGAAAATTGGGTTCGAATCCCTCCTACACAGCGGCTTGTGGAACCTTCTCCCAATTGCCCCTTCTCGAAGAGAACAATCCTCCCCGCCTTTTTCACGGCAAGATAGTAAGCAATGCTCAGGCCAATAATACCGCCTCCGATGATAACGATGTCTGCTGTTTTATCCATTGGAGCCACACATCAGAAAGCATATGGCAATCGAATTGAATCGTTTCGGTATCCCTACTTAATGTTTCATCCTTCTCTTAACGATACCCAGCAAAAAAATCATCTCTTCGTTCTTCATCCAATAACAACTCGCCAGATAGACTCCTATGCCGGCAATCATCCCAGCCCCCAGGAGAAAAACCTTTTCCACTGTATTTTCGGACTCCGTCCAATCCCCCAGGGAGCAGATCAAATAAGCCGCCCATCCCATCAGAAGGCCACAGAAAAGAGTTCTCAGCATCGATTTGATATTTCTTGCTACATCTAATCCTCCCAATCTGCGATTCAGCTGCCGGTAGAGAAGAATAAGGTTCAATATGGAGGAGAGACCAGTGGCCAATGCCAACCCCGCATGTTTTAAAGGATGTATGAAGATAAGGATCAGGACGATATTGACCCCCAGGCAGATAAGACCGATCTTAAGTGGGGTTTTGGTATCCTGAAGGGAATAGAAAGCCGGGGCAAGAACCCTGACCCCTCCGATCGCCCATAGACCAACGGAATAGCATAAAAGGGCTCTCGCCGTCATCCTCGTTGCCAGATAGTCAAATTCTCCCCTTTGAAAAAGCAGATTAAGGATAGGAGTCCTGAGAAAAATAAGGCCCAGCATTGCAGGGATACAAATAAACGAACCCAGGCGAAACGCAAAGGAGACGGTCTCTTTGAATTGTTCGGTCTTCCCTTGAGCAACCAGTGACGAAAAGCTCGGGAGTGCTGCTGTTCCGATAGCGATCACAAAAATGCCCAAGGGAAATTCCATGAGCCGACCCGCATAGAAGAGATAGGAGACGCTTCCCTCAGGGAGGGAAGTGGCAAATATCGTATCGATGAGTTCATTGATCTGATAAACGGCAGTTCCAATAAGCCCTGGAATCATCAGAAGTCCAATTTGCCTAATGGCCGGGTGCCGAAAATTGAAATTGAATCGGAAACGAATCTTCTTTCTGATCAAAAAAGGAAGCTGGGAGAAAAATTGAAGCATTCCTCCTGTAAGAACACCTATCGCTAACGCCATCACCGGTTTTTGAAAGCGATAATAGAACAAAAACACGGAGACAATGATCGAAAGATTGAGGAAAACGGTGGCAAACGCCGGTGCAAAGAAATGTCTGAGGGAGTTCAAAATACCCATGGAGAGAGCAAATAACCCGACGAAAAACAGATAGGGGAACATGATTCGGTTGAGGGTAACGGCGAGTTGAAATTTCTCTGAGGCCGGGGACCATGTGAGAGCAAACATTTTGATCAAAATGGGAGAGAAGATCATTCCCAGGCCTGTCAAAACGAATAACAGGACTCCTGCAATTGTGAAGGCAATATGCGTGACTTCTTCCGATTCCTTTTCCGTTCGCTGAATGAGGTATTCTGTATAAACCGGAATAAACGAGACGGTCATCGATCCCTCTCCTACCAACCGTCTCCAAAGGTTAGGGATGCGAAAGGCAACAAAAAAGGCGTCGGTTGCCATCCTTGCCCCAAAAAAATAGGCAACGACCATATCCCTGACGAAGCCAGAGATACGACTGAGGAGCGTTCCCGTCCCGATAGTAGTAGCCGCTTTGGTAATTCTATGGTTTTCGGACATAGGGCGTCATTCGAAAAAACCTTGACACAAGCTATATCAAAATGTTAAAAAAATCAATAATATCATTGTAGATTGAAGAATCTTGCGATTTAGGGATTTTGAAATCCGCAATCCCTTAATTCCTGAATTCTTTAATTCATTAAGAAAAAGGAGGCTAAATTTTGGCAATCCATTTATCGGCGATTAAACGGGCAAGACAAAACGAAAAGAGAAGACTTCGAAACCTCCACATCAAAACCACAGTGAAGTCCTCTGTGAAAAAAGTGAGGGCAGCCATTGAGAAAAAAGATGTTGAAGGGGCCCAAAAGGCTTTGTCGGAGACAATTCCTCTAATCCAGAAATCTCACTCCAAGGGTGTCTTTCATAAAAATACCACTGCCAGGAAAATATCCCGGCTCACCCGGGAAGTCAACGCTCTATCCGCACAGCGCAAAGCGCAAAGCGCATAGCGAGTTCACCCCGTCAGAAAGCCCCGGCATTTATGCTGGGGATGGCAGAAATAGAAAGCAACAGCTCCTTATTGAGAGGGTCAAAACCCTGCCCTGTACCATATTAGGTTCAGGGCCTGCCTTTTCTAACGGGGTTCACCCAGGCCGGCAGAGATCAATCACTAATTTCTCCATCAAAAGGTCTTTCGGTCCCCGGCTCCTCTTAACAGCTAAATCGGTTTGATGACACTGTAGGATTCCTTCCCGGAGCGAAGCCTCAGAGAAATTCTTCCCCTGATCCATCAATTTCCTTATATTCCACGGAGACGTTCCTAGTTCTTTGGCGAATTCTCCCACATCCCCTTGATGAGAGCTCATCTGTTTGATCACCAGCATGCTCCAATATTGCTTTGCCATCATGCTTAAGAGAAAAGGGGCGGGGTCGCCAAACTTCGATCCCTCTTCTTCTTTTCTGAAAGAGACGGCCTTTGATTCCATAGCCTTTTCTAAAATTCCGAGGGCTTTTTCCAAGTTTTGATGACCAATCGCATCGGTTAAATCGAAGACCGTGCTCACCTTGACCTCCGACGTAATCTCTTCCATATCGGAAAGTTCAATCGTCTGTTTCTCCCCAACGCTCAAAAAGACCTTTTCCAGGGCATTGTCAAGATCGTAAAGGCGATCTCCCACCACCTCAACCAAATAGTCTGCGGCCTCTTCTGAAAGCGTCTTTCCCTTCTCTTTCATCCTGTTCTTCATCCAAGAAACTAACGCCCTACCCTTTAATCGTGTATATTCCGTCACTTTTCCTACCTTTTCGACCTCTTGCCGATGTCCCTTCCATGGGACCATCGTTTGACCGCACAGAACGAGACAGGTAGAGAAGGAAGGTTTCTTTATATATTCCATCAATGCCTCTGTCTTTTCTTCATCCATACGATCTACTTCGCGAACGAGGACAAATCGATACTGAGAAAGCATGGGGATCGTTTGTGCGGCCTGGACGATCTCCTGACCGCTGTGTTCTCCTCCATTGAAGACGCGAAAATTAAATCCCCTTTCCTTTTGAGAAAGGGTTTGATTCAGCAGTTTCTGGATCTCCTCTTCGATGAGGTAATCCTCGGGACCGTAAAGAAGATAAACAGGGTAAATATCCGACCGAAGCTTCATCCTTTCCTTGTCCCTCATTTCTAATCTCCTGCAACATATTCCATTGTGTCTGATTTGAAATTTCAGATTTTAGATTTCAGATTCTCTCAATCTGCAATCCCTGCCCGCGGCAGGAAGGTGCGATCTCCAATCTGAAATCATTTTTTTCTGCTCCCTTCATACAAATCATACTCCAATAGCCTGCACTCGATGGGGCCATTGTAAAAAGGAATTCTTCCTTTCGTTCTCAACCCTACGTTTTTTGCCAGGTCGAGATTACCCGTAAAGACGTATCCTGTATACCCAT
>DATHCH010000208.1:0-8314 GCA_035319625.1 Thermodesulfobacteriota bacterium | reverse complement strand
CGATCAATGAATTCCAGCTTGGCAAGCATGGGATCTACATCCGGAAGGGATCCCGTTCGGGGACATTCCCCCCGCAGGTCGCACAGGAGACGGGATGGACGAAGGAGGAGTTCCTCGGCCACTGTGCACAGGACAAAGCGGGAATAGGGTGGGAGGGATGGAAGGACGCAGACCTGTTCGTGTACGAAGCACTTGTCTTCGGTGAAAAGTAAAGCCGGGCACTGTGGGAATGACACTGAATGGCCTTTTTTATACATATTACAAACAGTAATCGTTGACCTTAGTGTTTAACTCAGAGCGAAGATTTGTAGGTGAAATCGTCAGCCAGCCAAAGGATAGACTAATAATATATAAAAGGTAAGTAGCGAAGTGTTAGAAGCCGGTGTCATCTCTCTGCCCAACTGTCCACAATAACCACCTCAGCCTCAGCCGGGACGACCTTCAGAAAAACCCCTCCAGCCTCCTCCATTATCTCCTTCAGAATAAGAGTCACCGTCTTATAAAAATTGCAAGAAACGTGTTTAATGGTGTTAAGGCGTGTTTATCCCCTCCCTAAACAGCTCTCTCAAATATAACCGGTTAATCCTATTCATTTAATGATGGATAACTTTCCAGGTGTTAAGGTGTTAAGGTGTTTAGGCGATTTTTGGGGGAATGAAAAAAATTTTCTTTTCTGAATGAATTCTTTCTGCTAAAGTAAGTGGGACCTTTCAATTCCGGTTTATTAACGGGGAGAATTTCTGAGAAAAATGAAGAGAGTTACTTCCTTAAATGTTGATTGATGAATTCGGTAACGGGATAAACATTTCAAGCTGTAACCGGTTAAATAAAGTTCCCTATCCGATGGCAACGTGCCGAAAACAAAGGCAGTGTTTGCGGCGCCTAAACATCTGGGAAAAACATCTGGAAATTCTTGACATCCTTATTCAGAATTGGTAGGTTGGAGTCAAACTGATCAATAGAAAGGAGATAATAACATGTTATCGAAAAGGAATGCTTCTATTGGTGGAATTCTTGTTTGTTTATTTATTTTCTTTGCAACTTTAACCTTTACCAATGCAGCAGATACTGTTCCACAAATTGTTACTCAGGTAGACCAAATTCTTAAAGACAATCCCTTGAAGGCTGGCGAAAAAGCTCAAAGGATCAAAGTCGCAGAAGACGATACGATTACTGTTTTTGTAGTAAGATTGGGTGAAGGAGCAGAAATCAAGGCCCATTTTCACAAAATGCATGATGAAACGGTATACGTCATTAAGGGAACGGGGAGAATGCTGGTTGGTGATAAATGGACTGATATTAAGCCGGGAACTCTTCATTTCAACCCTATGGGTAAGGTGCATTATACAAAAAATACAGGAGACGAGCCATTGGTGGCTATTTCAATTTTCACTCCGGCCATGAGGGAACCGGATAGTCATTTCGTAGAATAAGCAAGCAATACTGCCCCAGAGTGGTTGGAGCTTTTAATTGGGTGAAATAGGGATATCTAAAGGGTAACAAAGAGAGGCAGGGTCGCCCATTAAAAGGAATGGCCCCTGCCTCCTTTCTTCTCGAAAGTTTCTACCAGTAGGCGTTAAATCCTAAAACTATCCGGGGCTGAAGATTCGTAGCAGGTGAAGTAGCGGATAAAGACTTCTTTTGACACCCTCTGTCGAATAACACACTGGTCAAGACAGATTAAAAAATCTTGCCAAACCCAAAAATCTGTCATATGTGTCTTTCGAGGTTCCTCCAAACAGAATTGCGACGAAAGCTCCGATCAGGTAGAGCGTTCCGTGGGCGATATTTAGGATCCTCAGCACACACAGAACGAAACTTGATCCAGCGCAGACGGTGAACAAGATCATGGATCTGCTAATTCCTACCAATAACTGGCAGATAAGTTCTGCAACACCAAAAGCTATATTTCAACTCCCTCTGACTCACCTTGCGAATCGAAGAAAGATCTCTTAACAAGACCAAGGTTCTCCCTCTATACGGGAGAAAGGACCTTAGGGTAAGATTCTTAATTTAAAGGTAAAAGATCTACTGTCCTCGAGCCTTCTTTATCTCCTCAATGCTGGGCATTATATCCTTAGCAGGGATTGTCACGATATCCGTTGCTATCAGGAAAGGATATTCCGGTGCCTTTTCCGTCACTCCCATGAACATCGGCAACATGGCCTGATGATCATATGCTCGCATCTCAATCTTACCTACCGGGCTATCGATCTTCATTCCTTCTAAAGCATTAATAAATTTTTCTCTGTCTATGAAACCCGCCTTCTGAAATGCATTTGCAACGAAGTGGGCTGTATTATAAGCATGAAATGCGGGAAATCCGGGGGGATTCCCATAAGCATCTTGAAAAGCCTTCACAAACGCCCTGTTGGCTGGAATATCCGGATAATAAAAATGGTAATCCATGGTTCCCATCACGCCTTCAGGGGCATCAAGACCTAAGGGTTTAAGAACTGCATGGTCTGTTGCCGTATGAATCCAAATGGGATATTTTTTAGACATGCCTGTTGATTTGATCGCCTTGAGGGCATTGGTCATGCTCGCGCCCCCTGTTGCAAAAATCACAGCATCAGGTTTAGCAGACATCATCGCTGTAATATAGGGTATTAAATCAGGCTCGCCTACCTTCCACCACGATTGCCCTATGAGCTCCACCTTGGGTTTGAGTGCCTTTAGATTGCGCCAGGCAGCACCGGCGATGGCATGTCCATACTCATAATCATCACCAGCAATCCAGTACTTGATATAAGGCTTCTTGCTTAGAGCGACTCCTCCAGCCTTTCCGGCCATATAGGTGTTTTCAGCCGTGCAAAACGCATAGCGATGTCCTTTCTCCCCGGTGATCTTCTCAGTCTTTGAAATCCAAACGATGAATGGTATCTTTTCCTTTTTTGCATAGCCGGATACGGCTAGCGAAACAGCACTATTGATGGTACCGACAATGAGATCAACCTTCTCTAGCATCACGAGTTCTTTGGCCATGCTCAGGCCGATATCTACCTTGAACTTGTCATCGCGGGTAGTAAACTCGATTTTTTTACCCAGAACCCCTTTCTTGTTAATCTCATTCAATGCCAGTTTGAAGCCGTTCAGCGCGTCATTTCCATAAACGGTTGGTGGCCCGCTGTAGGTATCAAGGATCCCCACTTTGATCGTCTGTTGGGCATGAACATTGGCAGAGTAAAGAACTACTAGAATAGTTAAAAACGGTGTCAATATTGCCATTTTTTTCATTTCTCTTCACCTCCTAAGTTAATAGGTCAACATCTCCCTTCGAAATAACGCATCTAAATCAGTCCATTTGATTTGGTTTTCGCATAAAACACAAAAATACCGATTTTCTCCCAAATCCTTCGCTGTGATAGCCCTTCCAATTTTTTCATTATTCCACTGTCTTTATTAATACATTCTACACAGAAAGCTTCTTCCAGCCTCATCCATTGTATCCTTCAGAATAAGAGCCACTTCAGCCGTCGCTTCAATAGGGGTTTCCACTAGAATTCCATCATGGATGCCAAGACTCTCTCCACTTTTGGTGTTATTTCTTCAATTTCTTGCCTCTTTTGTCCCGCTCCCCCCGTGGCTCCGATGATCCCGATTCTCTCTGATGATTTGATCAACAACCTCTCCACAAATTACGCACCGCCAGCTAAAGAAGGGACCACTTGAACCAAAAAACTCCTCATGAATCATCATTCCGCTACATCGATTGCATTTCACATTAAAGCTCCGAAAAATTGTCCTCATGAGATCATGAAGATTTGAATAAGGTAGGCGCCGTATTTTACTCAGAAAAATGCTGTATCCTAACGCCAAATTGCAAATGGGAAGTCTTTACCACCCAAATCCGCTGTATGAAAGCAAGATAGAAACAATCAAAGAAGCTAACTGAACGGTTAGCCGTCTCTTTTCTCCTTTTTGAAAGTCCGCCTGCCAAAAGGAGACTTTTTACTGCTTCCTTTGGTTTTGAGCTTCGTACTTGAAACTCCGGCGGGTTTCTAATATCTTGGAGACCGATTTACACTCTCCCCTATTTATAGGATATTTCCATCTCTCAATTAACCTATATGTCCTCTCCTAAGCTACGGGTGTTTCCTCTTCTACTCTCATTCTTTTTATTTATGATATTAGTTGTTATAGCCTATTTTCCTTCTTAAGGCCACAGTTCAAGCATTATATGATGTCTTCCATGAGAAATTAACCATGAAATAATCCCTTTTGGCTCTTATCTTTGTGGGAAACGGTTTGGGTTTTCATTAAAATCTGGAACGTGGTATTTACATTGAAGGCTGGTTTGGCAAGAAAAATACCTGAATGGTTTAATAGCCTATAGAAGGGAAAAAGTGAGTCCAGGACTCCTCTCATTACGTTTTTATGCCCAGATAATCAGGATTTTTACGCTGTATGGAAAGGAACAGGTGGAGTCGTTGGTTAGTATTTCCTGAAGTTTTGATTTTCAGATTTTGCCCCTCAATACAACATTTCGACCCGTAATTGATGATTCCTTCAAGTCTGAGCCAAACCGAGTTTTATGGTGGTCTCTTTTAATTGACATTCAACCCCGTCTTTCGTATATTCAACTCACCCTAATCATCCTAAAGAGAGCACTTATCAAATTCTCACTAGTCATTATTCAGAGCAGGAGGAAAAATCTTATGGAGTGGTATGTTTATCTTGCCCATTTTTTGCTGGGGTTTTCCTGACCAACGGTGTGCCCCATTTTGTCAACGGGATCTCAGGTAGGAAATTCCAGACTCCATTCGACTCGCCTCCCGGCGTAGGTGAATCTTCACCCATAGTGAATGTATTGTGGGGCTCCGCTAACTTTGTCATTGGGTATCTGTTGCTGATGGGCATAGGTCATTTTACCTATGGCCCTTCCATCGATTCCTAAGTTGTGGGGCTGGGAATAGTCGCCATATCATTGGTTCTCTCTCGTCAGTTTGGTCGTTTGCATGGTAATTGAAGTGATGAACTAGGTTGACGACGGAGATTCAACCAAGGGAATACCTAATGTAACTCGCCGTTCCTTGACCCTACTGATGAGGGGGAGCTGCAGATAGAGCTCGCAGCCACTATGCCAGCTCTCTACTCTACTGAAAGCCTTAACATGGCTTTTTGACCGGCGGGATTTGGAAAAAAGAGAACTTCTTCTGAAATCCTCAAGCAGAGATTGCATATCGCCATACCAGATTTCAAACAATAATCCTCAAAAAGATAATTTTCACAAGGCCTTTTGTTGATTGACTTATCTAACCTTTGATGATATTTGTTTCATGAAAAGTTACCCACTTGAGGCTCACCTAACTACCTAACCTATAAGCTTTTGGGGGTGCGGCATGAGAAGGAGTTTTCAGAAGGTGCCGATACGAAGCGTCCAAGGGGTTCCTACGCCTTCTTGGGGGCATACTTTTTTGATGTTCGGAATTTTAGTCCGATTAAATGAACTCACCTGTTTCTTTCCCACAGAGAGCGGGGGCGGAGAAGGTATTTAAAAGCTTGGTATTTTTCAACAGAAAGGCTGGGCTTTATTTTTTCTTCGAGCGCTGTGAATCTAATGGAGTTCCAGAACTGAAATGGGGTACCTTCTTCTTGAAAGAACTTTAAGAAAATTTTGGGGGCGGCACACCCATATTGGGTGTAGTCTTTTGGAGGGTAGAAAAAGAGAAAGGAGAAATGACAAATGAACAAGTTAGGCAAAGGAATGATCATTTTAATAAGCGTTTTCTTATTCGCGGTGTCGCCCTCGGCAATTGCTTTGGGGCAAGAGATTAAGATCGGCGTGATCGGCCCGATGAAGTTTGTCCAGGGCATAGGCCAGTGGAACGGGGCAACCATGGCCGCCGAGGAGATTAACGCCAAGGGGGGCATCCAGGTCGGCGACAAAAAGATGTTAATTAAGCTCGTTCAGGCGGATTCCAACGAATTGTTCAGCATCGCGGACGCCACCAATGCCATGGAGCGGCTTGTTACGAGGGACAAGGTAAACTTTGTGCTAGGCGGGTTTCGGAGTGAGGCGATGTTCCCCATGCAGGACATCGCCATGGAGCACAAGGTGATCTTTATCGGCTGCGGGTGTTCCAATATCGAGCTCTGCACGCGGGTGGCTACTGACTATAAGACTTACAAGTATTGGTTCCGGGGAACCCCTGTCAGTAACACAAACCTTGCTCGACTGGCCTTCATCCATTTGAACTACGTCGCCGGTCTAATGAAAGAGACCTTGAACATACCCAAGATAAAAGTGGCTGTGGTCGCGGAAAAGGCCGTGTGGGCTGATCCGATGGTTCAGGCAGCCGAGGCTACCATCCCTAAGATGGGTATGGAGGTGGAAGGCGTCTGGAGGCCCTCTCCGGTGGCCACGGATGTCACGGCCGAGCTCTCCGCCATCCAGCGCTCAGGTGCCCATATCATCTTTACGATCTTCGCCTCCCCGGTGGGGATTCCGTTTGCCCGGCAGGGAGGGGAGCTGAAGATTCCGGCTGTGCAGGTGGGCATCAATGCGGAGGCCCAGAAGGATGGCTTCTGGCAGGCAACTCAAGGGATGGGCAACTATGTCATGAGCTCGAATACCTATTGCCAGGGTGTTGAGGACAATGAACTCACCAAGCCCTTTGTTGACGCCTACGTGAAGAGATTCGGCGAGACGCCGACCTACTGCGCGGATACCTATAGCGCTATTGTCTACACGCTTGCGCCGACCATTGAGCAAGCCGGAAGTCTCGATTCCGACAAGCTGGTGTCCATTCTGGAGAACCGTGTGTACAAGGTCCCTAGTGGCATAGTAAAATATACGAAGGATGCGGAAGGCCGGCCACTCCATGACCTAACATGGGGACCGGGTTTCATGACCGCCATTGCTACGCAATGGCAGAATGGCAAGCTCGTCGGCTTCTGGCCCTACAAGTGGAAGCTGAACCCGGATTCGCCTGAGATCACATATAAGGGGATTGTCCCTTTCAAGATACCGCCCTGGATGATCGAGAAGTATAAGAAATAATTAATCTGCTTGGTGCGCGCGCCCCTTCGAGTTTCAGAGAGAAGAGGTGGGCCATTCCCATATTCTCCGAGCTACTGAGGGAATACGGCTCTCGTCATAGACATCATCATGAACGGTCTCATCAGCGGGAGTGTATACGCCCTCCTCGGCATTCGGTTATTCCAAGAACATTATGCATGCTTTCAGTCAGTAATCCGCAGCTCCAGGTATTATCTCAGAGTGAAGATTTATAAGTGGAGTCTTCAACCCGTTTTTCTGAATACTCCGTCCTGAAAGAATGATTCTTAATTCTTGCGCGAAGAATGATCATTTTAACCCATAATCAACAATAAGAGTGATCCTTTTGCTTGTTGGGGACCCATGCGCAGCAAAAGGGAGATTCTTGCTGGTACGCAAGTCCAATCATAATTACAATTTTTATTTGCCCTTTGTTCTCAATTTGGTAAGATAAATTGGTACAACTCCTCGATGCAGAATAGAATCAGGAAACACAAAAAAAGGAGGACAGGACCATGATGCCAATTGGCCCATTGATGATTGAGCACAGGCTTATTGAACGAATGATTGATGTTATGGAGAAAGAGCTGACCATCTTTGAAAAAGAAAAGAAACTAGAAGCTAATTTCCTGGAAATGGCGGTCGACTTCATTCGTACCTACGCAGATCGGTGTCACCACGGCAAGGAGGAGGACATTCTCTTCCGTGAACTAGGCGGAAAGAAGCTAAAAGACGAGCACCGGCATACCATGGAAGAATTGGTTGAAGAGCACCGAAGGGCAAGAAACACAACCGCCAGATTGGTGGAGGCGAACAAAAGATACGTTGCGGGACATGGGGATGCCATGTCCATCGTGACTGACTGCATGAAATCTCTAATTCAATTTTACCCTAAACACATTGAGAAAGAGGACAAACATTTCTTTATCCCTTGCATGGACTACTTTAGTGAAGCAGAACAACAGGCTATTCTGAGAGAGGAGTGGGAGCTTGACAGGAATTTAATTCACGAGAAGTACAAAAATATGGTCATTGCAGTTGAAAAAGAGTTGACATCTCGCACTCTCTAGGTAATTGGGGAATCCATTCTTTCCCTTGCTTTCCGGAAATCATCAGATCGTATAGAAACCCACTCCTCACTTTTTGTAGGTGCTATTCACACCCCCTTTTCTTGAGGACTTCTTCCGAGACTGTCGAAAAAGATGAATTTGTAAATCGGGTTCTTTCGCATAACCTGCTTTTTTAGTTTATCTCATTGGGTCAGGTGAATTTAACTTCAGTAGGACGGATAAGGCGGCTTTTTGACCAAATTCT
>DATHCH010000207.1:0-49075 GCA_035319625.1 Thermodesulfobacteriota bacterium | reverse complement strand
TCGAGGAGGATCGATGCCGGAGACGACATCCCCGAGGGCAAATAGTGATTTGAACATGATCTCAGAATGTTTTGCAAAATTTCAATATGAAAATGAGTCAGATTAATTCAGGACATAATCCGTTTGATTATTACTTTTGGGGATTTCAGAAAGGAGGATGTATGCTTGCGGGACCGGATTTGTTGGTTATCTTGGTGATTGCTTTGGTCATTTTTGGTGGTAATAGAATTGCGGACCTTGGTGCGGGTCTTGGAAAGGGGATTCGAAGCTTCAAAAAAGGTTTGGAAGGTGAGGAGACCCCTCAAAAGAAATTAGAAGACGATTCGGATAAAAGCAAAGAGTAGAAAAATAATCGTGAGTATCATCTCTTTACTGGCTTACCTTTTCCGCGACCGATTGACGAAATTGGCAGGGAAACGGAAAGGTTTGGACATCGAGAAGAAAGAATAGCATGGGTCGGGTCAGAGGAAACGATCTAATGTTAGCGCCTATTATAGGAAGGATGGTAGGAAGAAATGGAAGCGAAATCCGTAGGACGTTGTGCTCATTGGGCCAGAGGTAAGGCGGCCTCGGTGATGTTGGGCATCCTGATGATAATAGGACTTTCAGCGGAGTGGGCCTATTCGGATGATCCCGGATTAGAACCGAGCCCGTCGCCAGAGACCGTCTGGGTGGATGACATCGGCAGCGGGTTTCGTAAGGGTCTGTTCCAAGTGGGGGGCATGGTTGGGGCGGGTTTTGGCATCAGAGTCTTCGGCACCTCGGTTGACCACGATTTGGCGCTGGCGTCAGCGAATCTTGGCTGGGTATTTACGGACGTAATGGCTTCCGATAAATGGTATCGTGGCAACCTGGAGCTGTTGGTTGAACTTTTCGGTGGAGAGCAGTTCAAACCTAATGATCGTTATTTTATTGGTCTGACACCATTACTTCGCTACAACTTTGCCACTGGCAGCCGCTGGGTGCCGTTTGTTAACGCCGGGGCCGGGGTCTCAAGCACCAATATTGACGATCGTGATCTTACCGGAAATTTCCAGTTTAATGTCCAGGTGGGCGCAGGTATACATTATTTCCTGAGTGACCGGACTGCACTGACAGTGCAATACCGATGGTTGCACTTCTCTGACGCGCATACCCGGCTGCCTAACAACGGGACGAACACGGAGATGTTTCAAGTCGGTGTAAGCTGGTTTTTCTGACTCAGATCATTACTTTCAAATGGAAATCTTCAGTTCTCCAATTAGGCTCCCTCCGAGGACTTGTAGGTGTTATTCGCATCCCACATCTCCTCTCTTCCTTCCTATAATGTTCTTTTTATGTTTTTCTGCTTCCATACAAGATTTCAGGTAATAAACAGAAGAAAATCCAGGGGTTTGATTTGTCCTTCATATGGAAGCCTTCTGGAAGGGGCACATCTTGGCAAGATATCCGCACTTTAAAGTTTAAGATTTTTCATCGCCGCCCTATTTGTTCCTTCCTGATTATTCAGGGGAAAAAAAGCCATTTTATAATATAGATCTGGATTACAAGATTTCCAATCTCCACCATATCGCAGCTTAAAATGCAGTATACTCTGTCAAAAATGCATGATTCATCCTATTTACTTTTCTTCACATATTGGTTAGCATTTTTAGCCAATGAATAGAAAACTTGCCTTATTTCTGCTCGTTTGTTTTTCTTTCTCCATCCTGGGACTTGCATTCCATCATCATCAGGATGGAGTTCCCCATGAGAATTGTTCTATGTGCTCTTACGTCTCTCAGCAATCAAACTTGGTTTTTCAGGGTTTTCGTGGAATTTCGCCACCCACGTCCTATATTACCTTTATTTCTTTCGAAAATCCGGTCATGCTTTCTTTACTTTGTTGCTCTCCGCACTCAACTCGGGCACCTCCTGCACGATATCTCGTCGCAAGCGCCCTGGTGCTCCAATTCACTACGGAGCAGTAACAAGTCTTTAACCAACAATGAGCTAAAGGGGAACAGGAAATAAAGATGATTCGGGCTGTTGTCGATTTCGCTTTGAGCCACCGCTGGTTCATGCTGGCCTTTGGTATCTTTCTGCTCGCCATGGGCGTCATTCAGTTCATGCATCTGAATATCGAGGCCTATCCCGACGTCGCCAATAACTATGCCTGGATCATCACGCAGTGGCCGGGCCGGGCCGCCGAGGAAATCGAGCAGCAGGTCACCATCCCTATTGAAAACGTGATGAGCGGAATTCCCTATCGCACCTACTTGCGGTCGGTGTCGATTGCAGGGCTGTCGGTTGTGATCCTCATTTTCGAGGACAACTCGGACAATTTCCAGAACCGCCAGCGGGTCCTGGAGCGACTGACCATGGTGAATCTTCCATCGGGTCTGTTCCCCAGCATCGGCCCCGATTACAGCCCGGTCGGCCAGGTTTACCTTTTTACGCTACGAAGCACAAATCCCCAGTATGACGTCATGGAATTGAAGTCCCTGGAGGACTGGTTCATTGTGAAGCAGTTCAAATCCGTGCCAGATGTGGTCGATGTATCGGATTTCGGCCCTACGCGCGAATACCAGGTGCGTGTTGATCCGGACAAGCTCGTCTCCTATGGTCTCAGCATCGGCCAGGTGGAGCAGCAGCTCGCCAATAACAATGTAAACGCAGGCGGAAGCTTCATCGAGGCGGGCATGCAGCAAGTGAATGTCCGTGTGGTCGGGTTAGTCCGCACCGTGCACGACATTGAGGATACGGTAATCATAACCAAAAATGGCACGCCGGTGCGGGTCAGAGACATCGCCGTCGTCTCGCAAGATCCCAAGATCCGGCTGGGCCAGTGCGGCAGGTCAATCCATCGGGCGGATGGAAAAATTATCGATAACGATGATGTCGTCTACAGCTTCGTACTCATGCGGAAAGGGGCCCCTGTAGATGAGACGGTCAAGCGCGTCGAGAATAAGGTGAAAGAGCTGAACGAAAAACTTCTGCCTCCGGGCGTCAAGATCATCCCCTTCAACGACCAAGGCAACCTCATTCGATACACGACCCATACTGTCCTCCGTAACCTCACAGAGGGGTTCATTCTCGTCACCATCGTGCTCCTTCTCTTTCTGGGAAGCATCCGTGGCGCCGTCATTGTTGCCCTGACCGTCCCCTTTGCCCTGTTCTTTGCCGCAAGCTGCCTGCACCTCCGGGGGATACCGGCGAACCTCTTATCTTTGGGTGCGCTCGACTTCGGCATGGTCGTGGACGGCGCGGTCGTGATGGTTGAGAATATCATACGGCACATAGGCCAGAGGGACCCTGGCACGTCGCTGCCGGACAGAATCCGGGCTGCCGCGCACGAGGTGCAAAGGCCCGTCTTCTACGCCATTGTTATCATCATCACCGCCTACTTACCCATCGACACGCTGCAGAGCGTCGAAGGGCGTCTCTTCAGGCCCATGGCCTGGACCGTGGCGTTTGCCTTGTTAGGTGCCATGATATTCTCCGTAGCCCTTGCACCGGTCCTTATCAGTTTCTTGTTCCGCAAAGAAACCCCTGAGTGGCACAATCCGGTAGTTGTATGGCTTACGAAACGCTATCGGCAGGCCCTGAAATGGTCGATCCATCATCGCTGGGTGATGGTGGGCGTTGCCGCGCTCACGCTGTGCAGCAGTATCTATCTGGTTGAGAGCGGCGTGATTGGATCGGAATTCCTCCCCCATCTTGATGAAGGCGACATCTGGGTACGGGGAACGCTTCCACCGAGCGTGGGACCAAGCGAGTCTATCCGGGTGGCGAACAAGGCCAGGATCACACTTGCCTCGTTCCCCGAGGTGACCCAGGTGGCCGATCAGGCGGGACGGCCGGATGATGCAACGGACTTTACGGGGTTCTTCAACACGGAATACTGCGTTGTCCTGAGGCCAAAGGAAGAGTGGCGGCCCGTATTTCATCACGATAAGGAAAAACTGATCGCCGCCATGAACCGCGAGCTCCAGAAGATCCCCGGCGTGATCTGGAACTTCTCCCAGCCCATTGCGGACAACATGGAAGAGGCGGTGAGCGGGATCAAGGGGGAGCTCGCTACGAAGATCTACGGCGACGACCTGCGGGTGCTCGAGGAGAAAGGCCAGGAAATCGTCAATATCATGCGGCATATCAAGGGAATCCAGGACCTCGGGCTCTTCCGTGTCTTAGGACAGCCGAATCTGAATTTCGTCGTAGACCGGAAACAGGCGTCCCGGTACCAGATCAACGTCGCCGATGTGCAGGACGCCATTGAGACTGCCGTCGGCGGCAAAGCCCTCACCCAGGTCCTCAGGGGCGAGGAGCGCTACGACCTGGTCATGCGCTATCTGCCCCAGTACCGAGACACCAAAGAAGCGGTTGAAAAGATTCGCTTGTTGTCCCCTTCCGGCGAACGTGTGTCTCTGGCGCAGCTCTGTCAGGTGGAAACGCAGGATGGCGCAACCCAGATCTATCGTGAAGGGAACCGGCGTTATGTGGCAGTCAAGTACAGCGTCCGCGGCCGCGACCTTGGCAGCACTGTCGAGGAAGCCATAGAGAAGGTCAACAAGCAGGTGAAATTGCCCCCAGGATACTCCATCAGTTGGATGGGTGAGTATGAGAGCCAGAAGCGCGCCAACGCACGGCTTTTGATCATCGTGCCTGTGACGATCTTCTTCATCTTCATGATCATCTACGGCGCCTTCGGCTCCGCTAAGTGGGCCTGCCTCAATTTGCTCAGCATGGTCGTGGCACCTTTCGGGGGTCTTCTGGCATTGCTCGTAACGGGCACTTATCTTAGCGTGTCCTCGGGAGTGGGGTTCATGGCTTTATTCGGGGTTTCGGTTCAGGTTGGCCTTGTTATGGTTGAGTATATCAATCAGTTGCGGGCGAAAGGCTATTCGATCACCGATGCCGCGGTTGAAGGAGCAACACGCCGGCTCAGGCCGATTATGATGACCATGCTTGTAGCCACGCTGGGTCTGCTGCCGGCGGCGATGTCCCATGCCATCGGGTCCGATTCACAGCGGCCCTTCGCTATCGTCATTGTGGGCGGATTGATCGCTGACTTGTTGATGAGCATTTTTCTGCTGCCGACTTTTTACGTCTGGTGGGCGCGACCCACAGACCGCCTGCCTAGGGCCGAGGAGTCGAGGAGAATCGATGCCGGAGACAACATCCCCGAGGGCAAATAGTGATTCAAACATGATCTCAGAATGTTTTATAAAATATCAATATGAGATCCCTTTAAGTGTTTCTTTTGCACGTTTCAGAAAGGAGGATGTATGCTTGCGGGACCGGATTTGTTGGTGATCTTGGTGATTGCTTTGATTGTTTTTGGTGGTAATAGAGTTGCGGACCTTGGTGCAGGTCTTGGAAAGGGGATTCGAAACTTCAAGAAAGGTTTGGAAGGTGAGGAGACCCCTCAAAAGAAATTAGAAGACGGTTCGGGTAAAAGTAAAGAGTAGAAAAATAATCGTCAGTATCATCTTTTTACTGGCTTACTTTTTCCGCGACCGATTGATGAAAATAAAAAATGATTGATTGTCAGCTCCCACAAGGTATTTTTTTAACCCGGTATCGAATTCTTGCTTGACAAATTATAGGAGGTGTCTTAATAATAGCAAAAAATAAAGGGTCCTGAAGGGTCCTCGGTAGGTGAGGCTCCCGCGTCACAAACAGGCCACTGCCCGGAAGCTTCGAGAGAAGTTCTCCGAACAGGTTGACCAAGCATTCCCGGATTAAGGGTTTGCTCAATGTGGCTGAGGCCATTTGGCCTCTCACGGTACGCGGTGCCAAAGCTTGAACGAGTGGGGAACGTGAGGTCTGGCAATCAGGCTGATTGTCCGATCTAATTTGAACCATTCCCACTCGCGGAATGGTTTTTTTATTTCTGCTCCTTCCATTCGGCTCGGCACCCGAAAGAAGTTTATGGTGGCAGGTGCCATGATACTTACTTGTTACTGGTTATTAACCCTGCTGGAGAAGAATCCAAGGGCATCACTTTATCGCGTCCTCACCATCGCTATTGCTTTGGTCATTCTGTTAGCCGCTCGGCCAGTCATGGCAGATGACGCTCGCGAGGTTGGAAATGAAACCCCATCGGGCGGAGTGGCTGAGAACTTTGAGAAGGGTAATGAATTGAATTGGATATCTGAGAAGGTGCCGGGTGTTCAGTTGCCGAGCTGGGCACCCAAATTACTTGGTATACAGTTCACTGGAATCTATCAGAATATGCCATCCTTTCGCAGTCCGTATCAGGGGGACAACAGCCTCAAGTTCGATCACGGACTCGGGCAAAAGTTTACTCATACTTATGGAATCTATTTTGGTTCCCAAATAACGAATAATTTACAATTCTATGTTGATACTGAAATGTTTCGTGGTGAGGGAATAAGTCATGGTTTAGGACTCGGCGGATATCTGAATGGAGATTTCATCAGAGCTGGACCGGCGAAGCTGGGGGAGAATCCATATCTTGCTCGTCTTTATCTGCGTTATCTCATCCCTTTGTCAGAAGAAAGGGCTGAACCTGGAGAGCCTGCTATGGATCAATTGCCATCACGCGATCCTACGAGCAGGATAGAGATAAAATTTGGGAGATTCGCTGTAACTGACGATATAGATTTGAACCGCTATGCCAATAATCAGCGGATACAGTTTCTCAATTATGCATTCCTCTTTAATCCGGCATGGGATTATGCATCGGATACCAGAGGCTACAGCCAAGGTATCACTGTCTGCCTTGTTAAGCCAACCTGGAGATTAACGTTTGGGAGTTTCCAAATAAATACGATAGCGAATGGTATTGACCTTGACTGGAGGATAGGCAAAACGGGAGGATATAATCTTGAACTCGCAATAAAGCCAAATAAATTTGGAACGGTGGTTCGTTTTCTTGGCTATTACAATCAAGGAAATATGGGAAGGTATCGAGATGCGTTGGATATTGCGGCAGAACATTCAACAACACCGGACGTGATCGTTCTCGATGAGAAAATACATAGAAAGTATGGTCTTGGCATCAATTTGGAACAACCCCTGGCAGACAACGGAGAAACAGGATTATTTGCCCGAGCAGGCTGGTCTGATGGACACACAACTACTTGGTCTTATGCAGAAGCTGACCAACATCTTAGCATAGGAGCGCAAATTAGCGGAGTGCATTGGGGACGTTTTGAGGATCGTTTCGGAATCGCTTTCGGAGTCCAGGGCATATCCGATCTCCACAAGCAGTATCTCGCAGAGGGGGGCATGGGCATGGTAGTCGGTGATGGAAAACTGAGGTACGGTGCGGAGCAGGTACTCGAAACGTACTATCGAATCCAACTGGGTCGATATATACAGATCAGCCCGGATTTCCAGTATATCTGGAACCCGGGATATAACCGGGATAGGGGGCCAGCTCAAATATTTGGTTTACGACTCCATCTCAGTTATTGAATCTGTGCGCTAATTCCTTGCCATTGACCTTGGGATGCATAATGTGAACAGGTTAAGGATCTTGCCCTATCACCACCTTTAGTGGGCGCGACAATTCTTCACATTATTTCTCAAGCCGTCATTCCCGCCCGTATCAAGTACGGAATGGCCCAAACCAGAAAAAAAGATGAAGAAGAGAAGATGGACGAGCCCTTTTTCGAGGAGAAGAACATGTGAACCTCTTCTGCCTTATTATATTCCGGTATTTGCCGGTATTCTAAGATTATCATTCTAATAAGAAAATGGTCGAACCGTATTGAAAACCACTCCTCTTTGGTATATATTTTCTTTCACAAGGAGGGCGGGAACGTGGACGGACTCTTTTACCCGAAATCGGTGGTCGTTATCGGCGTTTCAGAAAGGCCTGAGAATCTAGCCAGAATCATTGTCGAGGATCTTTTCGAATTTCGGTTCAATGGGGAGATCTTTCTGGCGGGCAAAAAAGAGGGGATTCTCTTCGGAAGAAGAATCCATACCTCTCTCGACGACCTCAGAGAAGGAATCGATGTGGCGGTGATTCTCACCCCTGCTCCCTTCGTCCCGGCGATACTGGAAGCCTGCGGCCGGAAAAAAATTCGATGGGCGATCATTGAGTCAGGAGGGTTCAGGGAATTTTCGGAGGAGGGAGCTCGTTTGGAAGAGGAGATCCTTCGGATTGCCAAGAGGTGGGGGATTCGAATTGTCGGGCCCAATGGAATCGGGGTCATTAATCTTGAAAACGGTTTTGTCGTTCCCTTCGTCAGACTGAAACAGGAAGCGATCAACAAGGGAAAAGTCTCCGTTTTAGCGCAGAGCGGCGGAATAACCATCGGCTATTTCAACCTCTTTGCCAGCGCCAACGTGGGCATAGCCAAGATGGTGAGCATGGGGAACAAACTGGACCTCAATGAGATCGATTACCTCAAGTATCTCGTCCAAGACCCGCAGACGGAAATTATCGGCCTTTACCTGGAGAGCCTTGAGAGAGGCAGAGAATTGATGGAGATCGCCCGATCCACCTCCAAGCCGATCATCGTCCACAAGGCCAATATCGGAGAAGGAAGCCACCATATCGCCAAACTTCATACCGCGGCTTTGGCGAACGACGATCGAGTGGTCGACGCGGCATTGAGGCAGTCGGATATCGTTAGGGCAAGAGATTTTCGATTCTTTGCCAGTGCGATCAAGATCCTCTCCCTCCCGCCCATGAAGGGAAACAACCTGGTCGTTCTTTCGCGCTCCGGAGGCGTTGCTATTATCGCCGCAGATTCGGCGGAGCGCTATGGCTTCAGGCTCTTTCCTCTGGCAAAGAGTTTTACAAGACGGATTCAAAGTTACTTCAGGGCAAAGGTCATCCAGCCCACCAATCCTCTCGATCTGGGGGACCTCTTCGATTTCGACCTGTATACGAAGATTCTCGATCAGGTCCTGAGGATCAAGGGCGTGGACGGAATTCTTTTCCAGCACGGCTCCGCCGGCGAGGAGAAAGAGCCCTCCCGCAGGTTGATCCACGCGGTAAAAGAACTCTCATTCCGTCATCAAAAGCCGGTGGCTCTATGCTATTTTACCGAAGAGGAAGAATCGGCCTTTATCAAGAAGACAGTCGACTATCCCATCTTCACGGAGCCCAGTGAGGCGCTGAGCGCTTTGGCAGTTTCGAGGGAATACTACCGGAAGCAGAACGTGATGAAGGAAAAACCGATTGCTTATCGCGTGGGCCGCGACCGGGCCAAATCACTCCTTCAAACAGCTCAAGGGGAAAAGAGAGATCTTCTCCTTCCAGAAGCATTCGAATTGCTCCAGGCCTATGGGATTCCGGTGGCGGATTATCAAGTGATCCATGAAAAAGAAGAACTGCAAGAGACGATAAAAAAGATGGAAGATGCTGTTGCCCTCAAGGTCATCTCCCCTGAAATCTCACACAAATCCGATGTCGGGGGAGTCGTCCTAAATATCCACGGGCTCTCGGAAGCCGAAGAAGCATATAAAAAAATCCAAAGACTGACGAAGGGAGATTCATTCGGTATCCTCGTCCAAAAGATGGTCTCCCAGGGGAAAGAAGTCATTTTAGGGGCGAAACAAGATCCTTCCTTTGGTCCAGTACTTCTGTTTGGATTGGGAGGAGTTTATGTAGAGGTCTTCAAAGAAACTTCCCTCCGGGTGGCTCCAATCAATCGGCCCGAGGCGAAGGAGATGATTTCCGAATTGAAGGTTTCAAACATCCTCAAAGGCGTTCGAGGAGAACGGCCGTCGGATACAGAGGCGTTGGTCGAAAGCCTTCTCAGGCTCTCCCAGTTGGTGACGGATTTTCCGGAAATCGAAGGGATCGATATCAATCCCGTGAAGGTCCTTGAAAAAGGGGCTGTCGCGCTCGATGCCCGGATCGCCTTGAGCAAAGCGCAGCAGGCGTAGAGCACAGAGTATAACTCAGTGCTGAAAGCCTTCGGCTATTCGTTAAATTCGGTATCATTCGATTTATTCGCTATTATCAGTGGCTCACGAGGTATTCTTTCACCCCGTCAGAATTTGCAACCATTGCGTCTTTTCCATCCTCCCAGTCCGCAGGACAAACCTGACCTTCGTGGGCGCTGACAAATTGGAAGGCTTTCATGACTCGCATGGCTTCGGCCACGGAGCGACCAACGGAGAGGCTATTGATCGTGGAGTGCATGATCATTCCTTCCGGACTGATCAAGAAAAGTCCTCGAAGGGAAACCCCTTCGTCCTCCATCAGGATTCCGTAATCTCGTGTCGTTCCTTTATTCAAGTCGGAAAGGAGCGGGTAGTTGAGGTTGCCGCCGAGCCCCCCGTCCTCCCGCTTCGTATCCACCCAAGCTTTATGGACGTAAACGGAGTCCACCGAGATGCCGAAGATCTGACAATTGAGCCCGCAAAATTTTTCTGCGGCTGCGGAGAAGTTAAGCACTTCGGTGGGGCAGACAAAGCTGAAATCAAGGGGATAAAAAAGGAGAAGGACCCATTTTTTTCTGTAATCCGATAATTTGTACCGTCTGATCTGCCCGTTAAAGTAGCCTTCGAGTTCAAAATCTGGAGCGGTTTTACCGACTAAAGACATCTTGAAACCTCCTCTTTTTGAAAAGATGCTCTTGTCTTAAAGTTAACCACTCCTCATACAGAAATCAAATATCGTGCTTATTACTTTTTTGACGGCTCTGGGACAATTTTTCGATAGCCGGCAGGCGGAAGGAAAACGTCATCCTTTAATTCCTTCTTCTCCACTTTCTTGACTTCTACCCGGTCAATCGCCCTCAATCCATAAGTGATCGCATGGTCTTTGATCAAAATGGGAAACCCATAAGGCTTCAGTTTCTCATAAATCTCCCGGCCTTCTTTCATCTCAAGCCTGAAATCTTTTGAAAACCCATGGGCCACCCGGTCCGTCACCTGTTCTATTTCTTTCATCTCCACATCACGGGTCACCCAGTCCTCCTCGATCAGCTCATCGTCTGCCAGGACCTCAATCTGTTCCGTCTGAAACCCGTTGATGACAGCCGTTCTGCCGGTCTTTCTCACGACGATCTTCCTCTCCTTGGGCTTTATTCCAGGAAATTCGTCCTTGAGCCGTTTCGCTACTTCTCTTTCCCACTCGGAGAGCTTGACTCCGACATAACTCTTGGACTGGTGGTCAATCATCACCAATCCATCTCCCTTGAAGTCCAGGATCGTTGTCATTCCAGCCTCCTGATGGTCTGTCCGAAATCGGTAGTCCGAAAAATAAAGCAACGCTTTTGAGGGGATCCCATTCCTATCCCTCACCACCTGCTCAACCACCACTCCTGCGAGGCCTTCTGCGGGCACGACCGACATAAGCACACCTATCAACAATATCAGAGAAAATAAGGTCTTTGTTTTCATGCTCCTCTCCTTCATCTTCCTGGCACCTACCTGTCGAGCCGATAACCTATTCAATGTTTAAGCTCTCATTCCCCAATTGAAACCCCCTGCCTCTCGGCAGGCCCTGAACCTAGCATGGTACAGGCCAAATGTATTTCACAACATCCCTCAAAGCTCCGATTCCAATTCCTCTAATTTCTTGTTTACCTCTTCCAATTCTTTCAGACGCTTGGGGTCGTAAAAACTCTCCCCTTTCTTCTTCTCCCTCTTCAATTTCCGGCGAAGTCTCTTATAGGTTCGATCCAAATTCTTAAACAGGACAGAGAACGACTCTTCAGGGGGTATCGCCTCTTCCACCCTTTCTTCTGGTATGACCTCTTGTTCATCGCCGAAGAGATCCCTCTTCTCCTTCCATTGGGGCACCGTTGTTTTAAAATGGAATTGCTCGCTGACAAGTTGGCTGAGCTCCAATGAAACCTTCTCCTCTCCGTGGTTGACAAAAACCTGAAGCTCGGGATTATGAATGTGGGAAACCCAATCGAGAAGCCCTTTCTGGTCGGCATGGGCGGAGAATCCTCCTAAGGTGTGGATATGAGCTTTGACGGCAATCTCCTCTCCAAAAAGCTTGACCGTCTTGGCGCCATCGATAATCCTCCTGCCAATACTTCCCTCGGCTTGGTACCCGATAAAGATGATGTGGGATTCTTCTCGCCAAAGGTGATGTTTCAAGTGGTGTTTGATCCTTCCAGAGTCACACATCCCGCTGGCGGAAATGATAATCCCGGCCCCCGGGGCTTCGTTAATGGCCTTTGAGTCTTCGGTGGTCTGGGTGTAATGGATGCCGGGAATGTCTAACGGATTTTGTCCGCCCGACAGAAGATCTTTGGTCTCCTGGTCAAAACAATCTGAATTCCTCTTAAAGATCTCCGTGGTGGAGATGGCCAGAGGGCTGTCAATATAGATGGGAATTGGAGGAATGGAGCCCTTTCGAATAAATTGACCGAGGGTATAAATAATATCTTGGGTTCGCTCTACAGCAAAGGCGGGAATAACCACCTTCGCCTGATTCGCAATAGCCTCCTGAACGATCTTCAACAATTCCTGGACGGTCTCTTCCCTCGATTTGTGAAGCCGATTCCCGTAGGTCGACTCCAGCCAAAGAATATCCCCCTGCTCAACAATCGATGGATCCCGGATGAGTGGCTGGTCAGAATTTCCCAGATCTCCTGAGAAGACAATTTTTCTTTCTCCGTCAGCCTCTTCGACCCAGATTTCAATGATCGCAGATCCCAAAATGTGTCCGGCGTCCTGAAAACGCGCCTTCACGCCATCCGTCAGCTGAAATGTTTCATCATAGCTCACTGTCTGAAAATGCGGAAGGCTCTTTCCCGCGTCTTCCGCCGTGTAAAGAGGAATGGCCTCGTCCTTCCCGGCCCTTTTGCCTTTACGGTTCTGCCACTCCGCTTCCGTCTCCTGGATATGGCCACTGTCCTGGAGCATCACCTCGCAGAGATCGAGAGTAGCCTTTGTACAAATTACTTTTCCTCTGAAGCCATCTTTCAGCAGTTTTGGAATAAGACCACTGTGGTCAATGTGGGCGTGAGTCAGTAAAATGAAAGAGAGGTCTTTCGCCTGGTAGGCCTGGAGGTTCCAATTTCTCTCCTCGTGTTCCTTGCTCCCTTGAAACATCCCACAATCGACCATCCACTTTAATGGACCCTTTTCTAAGAGGGTGGCAGAGCCTGTGACCGTTCGAACTCCTCCTAAAAACGTCACTCTCATCTGTGTGTGCTTCCCTTTAAGTTTTGCTAAAGGAGTTCGGAGTAACTTAGGTCGGTGTTCGGAGTAAGAACTGCAACTTGAAACTCCAAACTGATCTCTCCGGACTCCGAACTCGAAACTCCGAACTTTTTCATCAATCATTGACTTTAAACTCTCTTTCTCCTAATATAAAATCTCAAATTAATCAATGAAATTGATTTCCAAGTCACGAATCACGGGATAGGGAGGAAATATGACGGATCAACTGTATATGATCAATGAGACGGCTGCCAGCGAATCCTGGAGGACGTTTCACATCATGGCAGAATTCGTGGAAGGGTTCGAAGCCCTCGGGAAATACCATCCTTCGGTGAGCATCTTCGGTTCCACGAGAGCCAGACCCGGCGACGAGGTCTACAAGAAGGCGGAGCAGATTGGCCGACTCCTGGCAGAGAATGGTTTTGGTGTCATCACAGGAGGAGGGCCTGGTGTCATGGAAGGGGCCAACAAGGGCGCTGCCTCTGCCGGGGGGAATTCCATCGGTCTCAACATCGAGATTCCTTTAGAACAGAAGCCTAATCCTTATGCCAATGTCACGTTGCATTTCCGCTATTTCTTTGTGCGGAAGGTCATGTTTGTCAAATACGCGGTGGCCTATGTCATCCTGCCTGGTGGGTTTGGAACCATGGATGAGCTATTTGAAGCAGTGACACTCATCCAGACGCACAAGATCAGACCTTTTCCGGTGATCTTGGTCGGGTCAAATTATTGGAAAGGCATGTTGGACTGGATGAAGGAAGTAGTGCTGAAGGAGGGGAAAATCTCGCCCTCGGATTTGGAAATCCTTCAGTTGGTCGATGATCCCGGAGAGATCGTCAAGATCATCAAAAAAACAGTGGTCCTATGATTCAATTTCGGATTTCGCCTGCCTTCGCCGAACCGGCTTCGCGCAGGCAGGGAATGCGGAGTGCGGAATTAAAAAAAACCACAATTTGCACTCCACTCCGGCTTATGGTTTGACTCTCTCATCAACAAGTTCCAGGATGTCCATCACTCGAATCCTTTCGTCTAAGTTCAATACCTTGACCGCCGAGTCGAGAGAGATCATGCAGAGCGGGCAGACCGTGGCCAAGATTTCGGCCCCTGTTTTTTCTGCCTGCTTCACCCGAGTTTCATTGATCCGCTTTCCTGCCTTCTCTTCCATCCACATGTGACATCCGCCTCCTCCGCAGCAGAAGCTCTTGTTTCGACTTCGCTCCATCTCGATAAGGGTAACATCGGGTATCGTTCCCAATATCCTTCGAGGCGGCTCATAGCCATCGTTGTATCGACCCATGTAACAGGAATCATGATAAGTCACCCTTCTTGTCTTGTCTCCGGAGGTCGTTGCAATCTTCCCGCTTCGGATCAGCTCCTCTAACAGAGTCGTATAGTGGATCACTTCAAAGTCGGCCCCAAATTGTGGGTATTCATCTTTCAGCGTATTAAAACAGTGAGGACAAGTGGTGAGGATCTTTTGGAACTTCATCTGTCGAAGTCGCTTCGCATTCTTTTCCACATTGACCTGGAAGAGATATTCGCTTCCCATTCTTCTCAGGTCAATGCCGCAACACCATTCTGAACTCCCAAGGACGCCGAAATCCAACCCGGCTCGATTTAAGATGCGAATCAAGGAGGTGGCCACCTTAATGTTTCGGTCGTCATAAGAGCCGTAGCATCCAACCCAGAACAGAATATCCACCTTTTCTCCCGGGGTGAACTCTTTCACCCCTAACTCCTTCGTCCACCACATCCTTTTCTCCGGATCGAACCCCCAGGGGTTTCCCTTCCGTTCGATATTCCGGAACGCAAAATGCGTTTCTTTTGGGATCTTCCCATGATGAAGGACAAGATTTCTCCGGAGGTCAATCAGCTTGACCATGGGTTCGATGAAAACAGGGCAATGCTCCAGACAGTTGCGGCAGGTGGTGCATTCCCATATTACTTCTTCGGCCACCACATCACCAATTAGGTGAAGCCGTTCTCTCTCTTTCAAGGGCCTTTCCATATGGTGTTTTAAATCCTGGATCACCTTTTTGGGATTGAGATGTTTTTGGGTGAGATGGGTCGGGCACGCCTCCTGACAGCGACCGCACCGCATGCAGGCGTCCAGTTCCAGAAGATTTCTCCGCGAAAACTCCTCCATCCTTCCAACGCCATAGGTCTCTGAAGCTTCGAGATCAATCAAGGCCAAAGCCCCCTTTGCCTCTAAATTTCTGAAGAAGACGCTGAGAGAAGAGGAAAAGAGGTGAAAGATTCTTGAGAAAGGAATATAGGATAGAAGAGTTAAAGAAAGAAAGATATGAACCCACCAGAGGGCCGAAAAAAAGGCTTTCAGGCTACTTTCTTGTTCAAAAAAATTTTTTAGAATCCGCCCCGTGAGGGAAGCCACGGGTGCCCATTGGGACCAGGGCGATTGGTAAAGTTGGTTTCGAATTCCCGTTAACGAAAGGCCCGTTAGAAATACAAAGGAAAGCAGAAGCAGGGAGATGGCGTCGGTTCGTTGATTGTCCAGCCCCTTGGGTCTCCCAAGGTACCTTCTGCAGGCAAGGGATATTGTCCCGATCAATCCGATGATGCCCAGTAGATCTAAAATCAAACGATAATAAGGATAAGATTCGGGACCAAAGAATCTGTTCCGCAATAAAGGAAAGAATAAATATTCCTGAACGAGGACAATGAAAATTGAAGAGCTCAAGAAAATGAAAGACCAAAAGAGAAGAAGGTGGCTTATTCCCGGAAAAAGGCTTCTTAAAACTCCTCGCTGTCCAAAGACATATATCAAAAGTCCCTTCCACCTTTCTCTCAGCCGGGTCCATTTTGATTCACCCTTTCCGCGACGCCAGAGGCGATATCTGAGATAAAAGCCAAAGAGGACAAGAAAGAACGCGCACCCTCCAAGAAAGTAGAAGAAGGCACCTTTCCAAGTCAGGGGATATCGGTAGCCTTGTTCCTCGAACAGGACTCCCACCTGATTCAACGCACCTGTTCTGGGGTCTGTGTGGCAGAGGGTGCAATCAGATCCGGCGGCTCGGAGGGCATAATATTCCGTGGCCTGAACAATTGAAGGAGGGGAAGAAAGCAGGAAAGAGAGAAGGAAGATAGCGGGGAATAAAAGGATTTTGATTCGGTCCACGTTTCCTTTTTACACCAACCCCGATGATGGGGTCAATCCCTCGACACGTCAGTATGGGTGCTGAGGCTTGGCTTCGGCGTGTAGGTGGCAGGTGAGATGAGTGGGACGGGATCAATTTCGGAAGTGATGAACGCCATCTACGACATAGTAGGTGAGCAGGGTGGTCAATTCGATCAATTTCTTCTCCTCGTCTTCGGGAACGTACCCCAGTGATTCATTTCTGCAGATGGCCTCCCACTGGCGAAGCCTTTTTCGAAGGGTGTGTTTGTTGGACCCTGAGATCCAGAGACTGACTTGTTCGGTAAGTGGCCTTGCGTGCTTCCGAATCAACTTCCATGCCGGGAGAAGATTTCTCCATCCATTCCCAGGTTTCACAAAGAGCTCATTCATATCGGTCAGATATTCCTGCAGTTCTTGATCCAGGATTTCTCCGTCTAAACCCCACCACTCCGATACGGTCTCTTCAATCGCCATATACGTTCCATCCTGTTTCTTTTCCACATTCAACGGTTCTCTCCCGGCAATCTCTTCCATCAACCGATCTACATAGGACAATTTCTCCAAGGCGGTGGGCCAGTTTCTATATTTCACTCCCCAATGGGACCGCGGGTCGAGCCAGATGGCGAAGGTCTCCGCCCAATCCTCATCAGGATGTTTTTGAGCGTAGTGAGGATCCCCCAAATAGTGGAGGTGCCTAACATAACTTTTTGACCAGGGATTTACCCGGTAGAGGTACCCATCGCGATACTTCTTGTGAAAATCCCCAAACGTTTCTTTCCAATCCTTTCGTTGCCAAAGTTTATAGGCATAATTCACCGCATGGCCTGTTTCATGACGAAGGATTTTTACCATCTCCTCATTCGTCGGTGTATCTCCTTCGAGGTCTTCTAATTCGGGCATGGCCAAATAGAAAGGAAGGCTAATGGATATCTTCTTGTTCACACATCCCCACTCATTCCCAAAATAGAAGTCAGGCCATAAGAGAATTCGATGTCCTCTGAGTTCCTTCTTCAATCGTTTAAGGGGAGATGCTAAACTTCCGTCGACATCCAGTTCCAGGTCGCCGATCTTAGTCGTTAGAAATTTCTGATAACTGATCTCGTCCATCTCTATCAGCCTGTGAGACTCAATCCTAATGTTGAACTAATTCCTAATTTTTGGTTGTAGGGGGGGAGGAACTTTTTTAAATATGTATATGGTTCGAAAGCATTATTACATTCAACATTAGATCTATCATTAATATAATATTGATTTCTCAGGAGGTCAAAATAATTTTTTTCACAAGCGTAACCGTAATAAATCCAATATGTTATATACATAATGTACCTAACCTTTTACCCAATTTCAATCTATTTTAGGGTCACTATACCAGATCAATTCTTCATTAAAATGGACGGTTTTCAACCACTCAAACTACCTATTCAAATGGAATTTTTTGTTGTAAGATTCAGATAAAGGGACGGAAAAAACTCATGGATGTCTATATTTCAGGCGTGGGCATGACAAAATTTGGGAGATCCAAAGAGCCTCTCGAGAAGATGATGGCCGAGGCCGCCTCTTTAGCGTTGAAGCAAGCCCAAGTGGAGCGAGTCGATGCGATCTACTTAGGGGTGATGAGCGTTGAGGAATTTGTCGGGGATTCTAATTTTGCCAGCCTTTTAGCCGACACGCTTGGGTTGACCGGAATTCCCTCTACAGGAGTGGAAACCGCTTCTTCGACGGGTGCAGGCGCTTTTGAGGCGGCTTTCTATGCGGTGGCATCTGGACATATGAAACGTGTTCTCGCCCTCGCCGGCGAAAAAATGACTCACCTCCCTACGGCAAAGACCACTCGGATTCTCTCCGAGGTGATCGATCGTTCCGAACGAAGATACGGTGCGACCATGCCTGCTTTAGCCGCTATGATTGCGCAAAAATATGCCCGAGAATTCAATCTTTCAGCGCTCAAACTTGAGGACATTCTCGCCCAGGTAGCAGTCAAAAATCACTCCAATGGTTACCTGAACCCTTATGCCCAGTTCAGAAAAATCATTACGAAAGAAGACTATTTGAAAAGTCGGATAGTCTCTCACCCTCTCCGCCTCTATGATTGCGCGCCGATCACAGACGGCGCCTCGGCCATCATCCTTACCAACCAGCCCACCCCGATCAAGGTCTCCGGTATCGGCCACGCCACGGATACGGCCGCAGTGAGACATCGAAGTTCTCTCACCTCCTTCAACTCGACCAAAGAAGCTGCTCAAAGGGCTTACACCATGGCCCAGCTCAATCCCTCCGATATTCAATTTGCAGAGATCCATGATGCCTTTACGCTCTTCGAAATCATCGGGACAGAAGATTTAGGCTTTTTCTCAGCAGGGAAGGGATGGAAGGCTTTAGAAGAAGGAACGACTCATCTTCGAGGAAGGCTCCCTGTCAATCCATCCGGAGGGTTGAAGGCAAGGGGGCATCCTGTGGGCGTCTCTGGTCTTGCTCAGTTGGTCGAGATCGTCTATCAACTGAGCGGGGAGGCAGGGGGAGAAAGGCAGTTACAAAGAGCAGAGATCGGGCTGGCCCAAAGCATCGGAGGATTGGCGAATAATACCTTAGTCACCATTCTTGAAAGGGCTGACCGGAAGCGAACCGTGAAGGGAGGCTGGAGTCCTGATTATCATCCAGAGATCAGTGTTTCGAAGAAGAGCACCGCTTCTCCGCCCTCGGAGGGAGTTGGAATTTTGGAGACCTTCACCACCCTTTACACCACACCGGAAGGATTCCTTTCGCCCCTCACCCTTGGCTTTGTCAAGACCAAAGGAGGCGAAATGGTGATGACTTGTAATCCGGATTACCGCTCCCCCAAAGAATTGAAGATGGGTCAAAAGGTGTATTTAAGAATACGGGAAGGGCTCTATGTCTTCGAGAAACTCAGCTTCTGGAACCGTTTAAAACATTGGATAGGGAAAAAATAGGGAGAGTCTCCGTATCTTCGTCTTTCTAAGAAATAACCTGGGCCATCTGCCCCGCATAAATCACGACATACCGCATCGTAGACCCTCCGATGAGGACAGAAATATCTTGAAACAAATTTGTCAAGTTTTTTTCGGTTCTGGTCTAAGGAACTCTCTCACCAGCTGGCCCCCTTAATGTCTGCCTTCCTTCTCTTTTCCGCTCCCTGTTCAGTGGAGAATACTGCTTTTTTCGATATTCAACCTCTTTCAAAGATCTTCTACCCTTCTATGGAGGAAATGAGCATGAAAGACGCTGAAGACTGCAAAAGGGGGATATAAGATAACCACGACCTGAAATAGGTGGAGGAGGGCCTCCACTTTTGAAAATTGACCAAAGAGACTGAGTACCCCGTAGAGTCCGAAGACAATGGGCATGAGAGTCCCTACATATTTCCCGAGCATTTTGATTTCATAATCTTTCCGGTTGAAGTACCTGATTCCAAGATCATCCATGGTCCAGACTGTCGACAGGAGGAGAGCGACAAGAATTGTGATCCCTGTGGCAATCAAAAGGCGTCCCGGCTGGTACTGGCTTCGGGACAAAAAGAGGGGGATTTTAGCATTCGATCCTGTGATGATTTGAAGAATGCCTAGGAGTTTTGTGGCAAAAAGAAGTCCGATACCAATACCTTGAAAAGGCCGAAAGAACCGGTGTTTTATAGGATGGATCTCCAATTCCTGTTTGCCTCTAATTTGGACAAAAATCCTTTTCTTCCTCTCATGATAAAACCAAGGTTGCCGAAGATTGGGGATAATAGAAGGAGGGAAACGCAGAGGAAAAAAGCAATTCGGAAAAACCGGAACAATCCCCTGTAGATTGCCTCCCAGCCTTTCACAAAGGCAAGCTGTCCCAAAAGAATGGAGATAACAATGATGACAATCAACAACAGGAAGGTGTGCCCGAATTCTTTTGTCCAGCGATGAAAATTTTTTGAAGGCATCAAAAGAACCTTTCTTCCTGCTCCCCATAAAGCAAAACATCTATAGGACAATTAACGAAATCACCGTTCCTGCGAGGACGACCCACAGGATATCAACCTTCAAAAACAGGGCGATAAATGCTGCACCGGAAAGAAGGGTACGGATGATATCCCACGGGATGTTTAAAGCGAAGCGAACCGTCACGGTTAAAAGGAGCCCTACAAAGGAGCACAATATCCCGGTAATAACCCTCTTAAAGTAAGGCGAAGTGCGCAATCCGTCAAAGTAAGGAGCTGTGCCAACAATGATCATGAAGGAGGGCAGGAATACAGAGAGGGTGGAAAGCAGCGCTCCCAAAGGGCCTTTCAACAAGTATCCGATAAAGGTCGCTGTCATGACAATCGGGCCCGGGGTTACCTGCCCTAGGGCAATTCCATCCAAAAGGGTCTTGCCATCAAGCCACGAGCGAACCTCCACCACCTCATGGTACATCAAAGGAACCGATGCGAATCCCCCTCCAAAAGCAAATAGATCTATCCTGAACATGAGGGTCGCAAGATCGAATAACTTTCGGTCTAAGAAATAAAGTGCTCCGAATCCTATTACTGTCGCTGACAATATTAAAAAAAGAGATCTTGGGGCGTGGGCGTTGTGCACAGGATTCAGTGCAGCTGGATGAGGTTGTTCGCTATAGAGTACCGCCCCTAAAAATGCGGCAACGATAATCACCAGGATGGGACTGACCTTGAATCCGAATAGACCCGCTGCAATCAGCGCATTGATAACATTTTTCCAGTTTTTAATGAATGCCCTGCCAAAAGATACGGTGGCGTTGGCGACAACAGCAACAATGATAGCCTGAAGTCCATTAAATAGCGAAACGACGGCAGGCAACGAATGGGCCTGCGCATAGAGGGCTGACAGGACCATCATGAAAAGAAAAGCAGGGAGGCCGAATCCTATGAAACTCGCTCCGGCACCCCCCACTCCCCTTGTTCTTAAACCCACGTAGGCGGACATTTGCATAGCCGTGGCGCCGGGTATCGTCTGACAAAGAGCCACCCCATCGCGAGCGGATGACTCATCAAGCCAGCGGTTCTTTTCAACGGCCATCTTTCGAATGTAAGCAACCATGGCCGGGCCACCAAACGCCGTAGCACCCAATCTTAGAAATGAGGTGAATAAATGGAATAGTGAAGGGGGTGGATTAGGGTGTTGGTTTTGGAAGTGTTCCATCAAGGAATCCGTCCTGACATATAGTATACAGAACTCTTGCAGTATTTCATAGATCGCTTTGTAAAGATCGTCATTCCTGACTTGATAAGCCTGCCCCGTGCTTGACACGGGGGAATCCAGACGCCCTTCAGACGAAAGTCGGGAACCATCTCAAAGACTGGATCCCGGTTTCCACCGGGAACCCTGGATTCCCGCTGGAGCTTACCCCGTATTCGATACGAGGCGGGAATGACAGACCCCATAATCGTTGTGGGGAAGTGTTGGATTCACTACAATGTGAACCATCGATAGAAGAGCCTGCGCGAAAAAACAACACGCTTAAATAGTCCGTACTTTTTCCTGATCAGAACATCGGAGTTGGCACAGTCCCCATCCACTTCGTGCGGGGGTATTTTGCACTTGAAGAATTCCTCCCGTGCGGAGGTGGACGTCAACAAACAAAAGTGGAGTCCTTTTCACATTGATATTGAAATCATCAAAGGGCGATTTGAGATGTTCTTATTAATGTCCGCATCCGCCCTGATGAGATCGGCACGCGTTATATACAGAAAGCTCTTGAAGTTTGTTTTCGCCTAACAGGGCGAGGTTTTCTTTCACAGTGGGAACACCGGCTTCGTATACTCTTATCCCAAACGCATTCAACTTGGTTAATGCACCTGCGCCTATGCCTCCAACCACCATGGCATCCACACTCTTCCCGTCGAGAGCCATCACAGGATTACATGCACCATGAACATGGTTTAAGTCCTGATTGTTCACCGTCAGGACATCTTTTCCCTCGGTGTCGACGATAATGAACGCCGGTGCAGAACCAAAATGGTCATAAACTTTGCTCTCAATCCCTTCATTCTGCTGAACTGCAAATCCTACCTTCATGATTCTCTCCTTTCTTAGGGACGAATTGCCCGAATGACAATGAATAACTCGAATAAAAGCCAATCCCGCTGTAATTTATCTTTCTGGAAATTCGGTTAGTAAAGAGCCCTTTTCGCCGTCTCGCCGTTTCTCCGGTTCATTTCTCTATTGTTTTTGCTTGGTTCCACGACAACATTTGCCCTGTCCTCTACCAGCTCCCCGAGCATATCCCCTGTCTTCTTCCGCTCTGTGAATGTTGCCACTTTTGCAGGAGGGACAGCCTCCTGGCCTACCTGTTCCGTAAGGCAGCTCCCAGGAGTGTTGGCAATCATCACACCTAAATTTCTTCATAGCCGCCATTTGAAACTCACCTCCTTCAATCTTCAGTGCCTTGCCTTGAACCAAAACCTCCGCTATTTTCTTGTGCGCAGAGTCGATAATCCGTCCGAACGTTTGACGCGAAACCTTCATCTTTTCCGCCGCCTGCTCTTGGTACAAACGCTCAAGGTCAGCAAGCCGGATGGCCTCAAATTCGTCAACCGTCAAAACAACTTCCTCTAACCCAAACAGAGGGATACCTCTCGGCTTAAAATAATTGCTTTTCGGCATGGAGCCAACTCGCCTGCAATTGATCGGTCTTGCCATTCGAAATCCTCCCTTTGAGCTTAATTATAAGCATATGCCCATAATTTGTCAAGGGCCAGTATCGAGCCCCACGGGCAAAGCCCTCTGCGGGCCGAGGTGCATGCCTTCGCCGGAGCGACTTCGCGCGGGCAGGCGTTTAAGTAAGTCAAGATTCGTATGTCTTCTCAGCGATATCGTCTCCCCTTTTCTAAATACCTTGCTCCCCCTTGTTGACAATTCTCTACCAATCTTTTTAATATGGAACTATGCGGCTTTTGGTACCCCTCTTTGTCCTCTTCTTCTCTGTCCCGTCCTTCGCACAAGGCATTAAGGAATCCTCTCTTCAGGTATGGAAAGTGAGAGAACGTCGATGGACTGTGGCAGAAGAGCACCGATTTGCGAATTGGGTGGAGAAAAATATCACGGAGGATTTCTTCATCCGTTATAAGATCCCCGTCGACTGTGCGGATGTCCCCTATGCGGTTCGATGGATTTATGCACGGATCGCCCACCTTCCTGCTGCGGCTACCACAAAGGACGGCCAGTTGATCGGCCACTGGTCTACGGAATGGGGGAAACTACCGACTCATCCGGAGTGGCATAAAGATCTCCGGTTTCGCAAAGCCCTTCTTCATATGCTTTCGGAGACGACGACTCGAACCCTTCCGTCGGATACCTACCCCGTTCGAATTGACCCGGATGCGATCACTCCGGGAACGGTTTTTCTGGTGACCGAATCTCATTCAGGGATCATCGGCCGTGTCATTTTAGACGGAAGCACCGCTCATCCCCTTCAGACTTGGGAGGCCACGACTCCCGTAAAACTCCAGAAGATGAACAAAAGGAATTTTCTGACTACAAGACCGGAATCGACGATCTACTCCGGTTTGATTAAGTTCCGCTGGCCAATATTTGAAAATGGACATTGGAAATACCTTCCTGCAGAGGACCATCCCTTCTATTCTCTTGAACAGTACTCACCAAGTTTCTCAGAAGGTTATACCGATTTTGTCGAAGCCGTGGCAAAGAGAATTGACCCGACGGATTACGATCCGTGGGATAAAATGGAGAAGGTGTTGGACAACACGGTTCAGTATGTCAAAGAGAGGGTTCCGATTGTCTTGGAAGGATTCCAAAGGTGTCACAAGGGAGGCTGTTCGGAAGGTTCGGATCTATGGGAGATTCATAGCACGCCCGGTCGCGATGGATGGATTATCTTGCTCATGGACCACCTTCATCATCTCATCGAATTGAACCATCTCGACAATGATGCTGCAAGAGAGATGATGGAAGGAATTGTGATTCCCATCCAAAAAGGTCAATCGGTCACTTTTTACCATCTCTATCAGAACTACCTCTGGTTCTCCCCCAATCCGGAAGATTCTATTGAAGCCCGATGGGGCTTAAAGAAATGCGACATGATTGTTTCGCAAATGCGAAGTGCCCATAACTCCGTGGACTTTATTGAAAGGGCCTATCGAAAGCAAGATCCCCAATATGCTGACTTCTGCATCCGGCAGCAACTGGAGATCACTCGAAGACTCGTTGAGGAATGGAACTCGTCTGAATGCAGAGTATCCTCCTTTTCTCCTCCCAAGAAAGAAGAACAGATAAGGAGAGGAGGGAATCGGTAAAATCAAAAGTCACGAATTCCAACCTTCAAATATTGAATTATAAAGCTCGGGAATGGACTTTACTCATATGGTGGAGTCAGTAGGTCCTCCCTCTGAAATCTTCGTTGAAAGCTTACTTTCCGTAGTATAGAGCAATCCGAAATCTATAAGAAAGTGGGAAAGAGTTTTCCCTTTTTAGGGGAAATCATTTGGGAGTTTTATGAAAAGTGCTTCCATTTTCAGGTTTCGTTGATCCATTCGCCTATTAGAGAACTGCCATTATTTCAGAGACTTGTGATGATAGTAGAAACTTGGTATAGAAAATGCTCAATGTCTCTATTGTATCCCTGTCTACACCCAGCCCTAAGCCATTCGCCGGGTAGACACTACCCAGCAGTGGAAGAGATTGACAAGGAGGAATATGATGCCATTGATCCGTAAGAGACGAATTTGGTGGGAATCCGTTCCCGAGGCTACCAGCTATGTGGTGTATGTCGCGAACGATGGCGCCCTTTTCGATCCTGAGAAATTCTCATGGGAGGCGACACCTGGAGTAATCTTCAAGCATGTCACCGGGAAGACGGAGTTGATCATCCCAGATGAATGGCCTGAGTTCCCGATGAAACCCGGAACTTACCATATCGGGATTACCGCCAGAGACGAGGTGGGAAATCAAAGCGACCCTTTCTTATCCGCAGGGCAATTCAAATTTTTTCCCCCCCCTATGCCGTCGAGAGGCGGGATCGAGAGTCCTTAACTGAACCGGCTTTGCTTATTGGATCGATTCTTCAGGTAAGAAACGTTCTGGGCTCCATCCGAGACATTACTGAGCTTTCTCGAGGGAAATTTAGAGACAAGGAATTTGGTGAGTCTTTTTGTCGATTTATCGCGAAAGAGATCGAGATTGGTGATCTGCTATTAACCAGCCTTCTCCATTATATCAAGACCGGCACCCCCATTGAAAAAACAAACACCGTCCATACCCTCATTGGACAAGCGTTGTCGAAATATCGGGCTCAGCTGGAAGAAAAGAACATCAAAACGACCGAAACATTTGAAGAAAATCTTCCTGAAACGGTCGTCCCTGATGAACAGTTGAAATATATTTTGAATTCCGTTCTCCTGTATGCAGTGGCCTCCACACCGCCTAGCGGGCGCATCGAATTCTTAACCAGATCCCTGAGCCTTCAGAGGGATGCAGGCGGGGGTCAGGCCTTTTTCGTGAAGGCCGGGAGGTATATTGAGATCCGGTTGGTCGTTTCAAGCGTGGCAAAACCGACGGGATGGTCCGGGAGGGCAACGGAGGGAATCACATCTTTAGAGAAGGATGTAGGGTTTGATCTACTATTGCGTCTTGCGAAGGAAGTAGTTCTGAGAAATCAAGGGGTGATGAAATTTGAGACAGATGAAGAGAAGGCGAAGATGATCATTTCCTTAGGATTTCCCGTTGAGAGGAGAAAAGTGTTTTCTTACAAACCTATTAGCATCAGCCGACCAACGAACCCGTCTATGGGTGCTATTCCCAATATCCCTTTTCTGTAGCGGCCCCTTCGATTCGTCGGCCTAACTCTCGATTTCACTCAAGATGGTGAGCCCTTCGGTAGACTCACAGCCTTGAGCTTTTCGAAAGGCTTGCCGAACCAAATGCCGGCGCATCGCTCAGGGTGAAATTACAGAGTCAATAACCAATGGTCCCCTGTCAGTCCACTCCTCCCCTCTTTGGGGAATGGATAGCCTCCCTTTGGCCTCTAACGTTGTACCAATAACCACTTGTATTCTGTTCTCGAATTCTGTACATATTTCTTAGAGAAACAAACTCCCAAGGATGCTGGAGATCATCATAATAACCCATTGGCTTTGCGTCAAGACCCGGCCTCTTCGATCTTTCTTGAAACCATACTAACCCGCAATAAGCACACCTGTATAAGATTTCGTCATCCTTCTTAGAGGCCCAAACTTCCAGCGGGAGCCATTTGGGCTTTCCCCTTATAGGATACAATTTAATTCTATCTCTCCCTGCGCAGGTAGGCGAAGGGCAATGCGGCTCATACCATTTCATGCGTAGCATTTGCTCACTTTTCGCAAAAGCCAAATCCCGCAGTAGATGTGCATATGAATTGGGAAACAGGTCTCTCCCCAGTTTTCACCGCGCGTAGAGCCGTGGAGGCTGCAGTTTTTCACAACGCTTCTTGTTCCTTCTGCCCTTTTTGTCCAAGAGTGAGAACTCCTGTGGGAGCACCGATTAGAGCGTTGCAGGGTCGAATCCGACCTCCAGAAGGCATCCCCAGCCGATAGATTAGATTTCGATAGCAGAGGGCCCCATCTAGCAAATAGCCTACCAAATTCGTTGAGGGAAATCAACCCTTCCACTCTTCTAGATCTAAAGCCGGAAATTTGCTAAGGGTTGATACTTAGCTGCGCTTTTACCCCGTCCTAAAGAATGGGTTTGGGGCCGGGCCGCCGAAGTATCAACGAAAATGCTTAGAAGGTGTGTGCCAAATGTGTTCTTACTTAACTATCTCTTGTAACTTATTGATTTTTAATGATAAATTTTTTTACTTGACATTATCTCTTAGAAATTGTAGAATTTTTCATCAAAAATCATCGTTATTAATCATTACGATTCATTGATCTTTATGACTAATGGAAAGTTAAGACAACGGATAACAATAAGTCTTGATAAGGAGGCGCTAAAACGTCTTTCATCCATTGCCTTAGAAAATGACGTTTCAATTGCCCGAGTTATTCGACACGCGGTAGATAACTTCTTGAAAGGATGGAAGGAAGGCAGTCAAGAACAACTTTTTCTTCCTTTAGCCAAAAGGAAGGAAGGTCAGTAGAATAGGTCATCCGGCAGAAAAATGCTAAGAAATCTCTGCCACAACAGAGATAACGCTGATAGAAAGGAAGTTCTTCCAAAATATAGAAGGGAGATTAGGAAATCAGTAGCATCTCAAAGAAGTATTTGAAATGTTCTTCAAATTGGAGCCGACCGGGTTGAGATTATAGGTAATGTTTCACCATCCGACTAACGGGATTCAGCGGAAAGGTTAGAAACCGCGTGGAGTCTTAAAGGATGACAGCTTATGAATTCTATTACCGTGATGAAAAAGGGCATGAGCATTTTATTGGGATACTGCCCGAAAGAAGAAAAGATCCAAAAAGAATAACAAAGGAATCTGTCTTGAATTGGGGATGGAAGGTTATAGGCGATAGCTCAGATGTCAAAGATATTTATTTCGTAAGTGTTGATGTGTAGTGTTGTTCAGAACCAGTCATTCCTAACTTTTGACAGCCAAAAAAAACGGTCTTACCACTGCGCGGCACGTCCCAAAACATAACGAATCCCGCCTATCTTGCCTACTTCGGGCGGGATTTGCAGATTTGAAATCTAAAATCTGAAATGCTTCTATAGGAAATATTTGGCGATGTCGATGTGGTATTTATATGGGTCTAAGGTCTTGACGATGCTCCGTTTGTAATTTCCTCCCCCATCCGTCTCGGTTAAATCAACCAGCTCTTTCTTCGGATGCCCCTCTTCATCTCGATCGACCAAGAGGATGATGGGGCGGTCCAACCACGTGGATTCTGGGTTGGTCTTATAGACAATCCCTATTTCGCGCGTATTGAGGAGGACCAGGGACCCAATAGGATAAACTCCCACAAGGCCAATGAAGATCTTAAGCAGAAGGGGGTCAAAATGGGATGTCTTCTCTCGCAGCATGAGGGCGAGAGCTTGCTCCGGTGTGTAGGGAATTTTCTTATAAATCCGGGGAGTCGTCATCGCATCATAGGCATCCGAAATCTGAATAATCCTTCCGAAGAGGCTCACCTCTTTTTTCCGGAACAGCTTCGGGTATCCTGAAAGATCAGGCATCAAGTGGTGGTCAAAGATACCGACTACCATCCTGGGATTGATCTCCCCTAGCTGCTTTAAATTGAGAACGACCTCCACGCCCATCAAGGGATGCTTCTTCATCATCTCCCATTCCTCATCATTGAGGGCGGCAGGTTTATTCAAAACTTCTCTTGGAATTTTTGATTTTCCGATATCGTGAAGCAGGGCGGTAATGCCCAACTCCGTCAAGGTCTTTTTCGAAAATCCCAGTCGTTTTCCCATCGCCAAAGAATAGATCGAAACATTGACGGAATGGTTGAAGGTATATTCGTCATAATTTTTGATCATGGTCATTCCCAGGAGAATGGATTCGTCTTCGATGACGAGATGGATTGCTTTCTGGGCCAACCTCTTCAGCTTCCTCACATCGGCATGCTGCTTTCCTTTGATATTGGTAATCACTTCTTTGATCGTCCCGATGGTCTCAAAAAATATTTTCTTGGCCACTTCCCGTTCGTCTTCTTTTCGGACGGTAAAGCCTTCCTCTTCACCTTCAACGACCTCCAGAGGATTCGCCTCGATCGAGGTAATATTGTGGCTCGTCAACTGTCTTGTAAGAAGATCCGCATTCTCCTCTCGACCCTCCTCTAAGTTGATGAGGGTGTAGATGAAATACCTCAACCACTCTTCCTCCATCGGGGTCTTGAAAATCACTTCACCGATCAGCCGCTTTTTCCATTGGGTCAGAAGGTATTTGAAACTGGTGAACCCTTCCACTGAATACCGCAATCGTTGGTCGTTGAGGAAGAAGTCATCTTTGCGGATTTTGAGGCAGAGGACTCCTTCCCTCTTGATCAATGTGTTTATGGTCTCGAGAAATTCTTGGACAAACTGATTGAGGGCCACATTCTTAGAATCATAAATCTGGGAGATCCTCATCAGCACATGGAATTTGGTCACGAGGTTGTTCCCCAATTTCGACAATTCGGAGTCCATGCCATCGGGCGGCTTTGGGCTCACTGTCTTGGGTTGGGTCGCGGATGGTGAACTATCCATTTTATCTCCTTTATGATCGGGTCCTTCCAACAGGATTCGGTCACTCCTCCTCTTAAAATCCCCTTGCTTCTAAGCGCCCAACATTTTCAACGTATTGGTAGCGCATTGTCTCATCTCATTCCATTTTTCCCCTTGAAACCAGGTTCTTTTCTTGGCAATCCTCTCCAAGATCGGTATAACCTCTTCCGACTTTGTCTCCCCCAAGGCCCTGAAGAAAGAGACCTTTTCGCTGTAATCCCGTTTGTAAAAATCCTCGGAGAGGATGATCTCTGTAAGGGGCTTCACCGCTTCCCGCTTCGCATTCCTCGCCAAGAGGAGTGCAGCCTTTCCTCTGATTCCGGATACGGAGTCCATCAAGAATTTCTTAATGAGGTCCTTCCCTTTCTCCCCCAATTTATCGAGAACGTGAAGGGTTTCCTCTCTCACTTTCAAATCCTTGTGGGTCACCAAACCTCCTAAATATTTCACCGTGGTGGGACTCCCGATCTTCCCAAGGATGTAGAGAATCTGGCAGACCAACAGGGCATTGGGATCCGATAGGAATTTGCTCAGCGGTTGGATCTCTCCTCGAGAAAGCTCGACCACCTGGTCACAGATGACCTTTCTCCATCTCCCGGACTCTAACTCGCCCAACAAAAGACAGAGAGGCTCGACAGCCTGGTTTGTGAGAAATCGAAAATATTGGAGGACGGGCTCTGCTTTGCCGTCTCCCTTTTCTTTCATGGTCTTTCCCAAAAGCTCAATGTATTGGGGGCTCGAGGTTTTTTCGAGGATGCGTTGAATGGCAAAAATCTGCTTGTCTTTCATCATAATGGATTCCATGGTCTCATTCAGGCTCTTCAATAGCGCCACGGCCTTCCCCACTTCTTTCTGTTCGAGGAGGTATTGAATCACCCGATCGAAGTAGGAAATCATATTTTCATAAGCATCCACGTCCTCACCGAGATGAAGCAAGATCTCAATCAGGTTGTCAATCAAGACATAGATATAGTCCGCCTGTTCCTCTTGTCGTGCATCCCGATGGATTACCTCGCTCTCCTCAGGACTGAGTTGACAGGCCTGAACCAAGGACTGCCCCGGAACGGGATTGATCACCTGCTGCAATCCCTCGGTGGCGAGAACCTGAGGACTCTCCGCCTCCCCTTCATCCACCTTCTCTTGAGGCCCTTCTTCATAGGACCCTTTGTACTCTGATCCCTTTATCAAATCCTCCTCAGTAGCAGGGACAAAAGTGGCACCCCCCTCCAAAAATTCATCCACGGTGGTAAAGGTAATGTGAGAAAAATCTTTTTCCCAGAGTAGGGTGACAAGATCATCTTCCATTCGATTAAGGAAGTCACTTTTTCTTACAATATTGAGAAAGTCGATCATCTCCTCGAATTCCAACCCTTTTGAAAATTGGAGTTCTCGGACCCCATCTTTAAAAAAGAGGAAGGCTAAACTTTCCTTTACATCCTGATTCTCATAGACGACGTTCCCCCGGTAATGGAGCCGGTGTTCCCCAACTTGGAGGGAGAAAGAATCGAAGGCATTAAAGTATTGATCAAAATCTTTCCTCAGCCTCTCTAAGAATTTGGATAGAATAGGATGATTGGCCTCATACAGCCGAAAGGCTTTCAGAGCCTGAAGAAAAGTTTGAATCAACGCCTTGGTTGACTTAACTTTCTCCTCAATCTCCTTCTCTTCAGAAATATCCAATTGATCTTCTAAACTACTCACCCGGCTTCACCCCTTATTTCTTCTTGCCTCCGACAGATTCATGCTGCCTGTGGATGTTCATTCTCTCCTTTAAGAAATCGATCCAACTCTGATTTGAGAACCTTCCAACCTTTTCCCGCCTTCGTTCCCTTGATTCTACCCATGTATAGGTACTTGAGATAAGTAGGCCTTGAGATCCGAAGGTAGTGGCAGGCCTCCCGAGTCGTCAGGACGGTATCTTCACCATTTCTTATCATAGCTTTCCACCTTTTCTATTAGACTTTACACTTGTTGATAGCATTTTCTATACCAAAAAAGATGATTTTATCTAACCCACCGTAATTGAACAGGATTTTTTCCAAACCTCCTAAGTCTTAAGAAAGGAGTTGACATTTTTTGTCCTCCCAATGCTAAACTTGTCTCATCCTGATGCAAAGGACAGGGGACCGGGAGACATAATGACGAAGAGATTGAGAGGCAACCCTCAGTCTCAGGTGCAGTGGGATCGAAGTGGTCTCCCCTGCAAAAACTTGAAATTGCGGATCATTAGAGAAAAGGGAATCGGAGGGCGGTGCTGAGGGGCCTTTTTGGGATAACTACCCTTTGGCACATCGTTAAAATGTGCCGCTTCCTGTGGTCGGGTCTTATCAACAAGTTTTCTCCGGAGAGACCACTCCTACCCGGAGAATACGATCCCGCATCAAAACTGAGGCAATATATTGAGTGCAACTTTCTTGTTATCTATGTTAGAAGATTCCGGTTAGAATTTTTGTATGACCAGACAGCATTGGATAACAAAGTGGTCAGCAACGTTCTGCAAAAGGGGGCCTTGTTCTTAGAGTTGAAGGGGGAAAATCCTTTGGACATTGATTGGAGATTGTGCAATATGGTAAAGAGAGAGGAGTTTAGAGTTTGAGGTCTAACAGGATGCTGAAAAAGTGATTTAGGCCAGGCTGCTCAAAAATGCACAGATGTAAGGCCCCCGAAATCCTGAGAGTGGCGTCGCGACGAATAAGGAGCGACATCTTGCCACGCCGACGAGTTGGTGAATCGGCCAGAGGCGTACATTGGATGTACGCCGCAACGACGAAGGATAAGGGAAACGCCGCAGATGGGGGTTTTTCAACAGCCTGCTAAAGTTCAAAGTTCATCGTTTAGGGTTCACCGTTCATCCGGAGGGGACTATGAAAAAGCAAGAGGATTTAAGAAAAAGAGTAAAGAAGATCATTGAAATTTTGTCCAAGGCCATACCCGATTCCAGAATCGCTCTGACATTTTCCAATCCCCTCGAGCTTCTCATCGCCACCATTCTCTCTGCCCAGTGCACGGATGTTAAGGTGAACCAAGTCACGGCGGATCTCTTTAAAAAGTATCTTTTGGCAAAAGATTATGCTGAGTCAAATCTGGCGAAATTGGAGGAGGAGATCCGGCCCACTGGATTCTATCGAAACAAAGCCAAGTCGATCCAGCGATGCTGCCAGGAACTGGTCAAACGATTCGGAGGAGATGTTCCAAAAACTCTGGAGGAATTGGTTACCCTCCCCGGAGTAGGGAGGAAGACAGCGAATGTCATTTTGGGAAACGCCTTTGGAATGCCTGGCATTGCCGTGGACACCCATGTCCACCGGCTGAGCCGAAGGATTGGCCTGACGAAGAACGATGATCCCGTCAAGATTGAGTTCGATTTGATGGAGATCGTCCCCCAGGAGGAGTGGACCCATTTCTCAAACCTTCTCATCTGGCATGGTAGGAGAACCTGCGTAGCAAGAAAGCCACTCTGCGGCATTTGTCCCATTCGAAAATGGTGCGATTACGGTTCAAAAGCAAAGATATAGGGTTGGGATCGTTGACTTCTCAATTCGGGATTGATAAACTCATAGCCAGAGAGTTCGAGAATGGAATCTGCTAAATATAGCATTCTTGTGGTGGATGACGAAAGAATTAATGAGATACCTTGTCGTTTCCTATTTATCCAAGCTGGGACACTCATGTTTGACAGCAGTGGATGGGGTGGATGCTCTGGATAAAATCAAGAAAAATAAGATTGATGCCGTCATCACAGACATAAGATTACCCAACATGGATGGAATTACTCTCACACAAGAGATTTCAAGACAGTACCCCGGACTTCCCATCATGATCATGACGGCGTTTGACGAGGAATATCCCGAAGGAACGGTGATTTCTGCCGGGGCCCGAGAATTCTTAAGAAAGCCGTTTACCCTTGATGAGTTTGCCGTTAGATTAAACAAGATGATCAATGACTCCGAAACGATCAAACGGATGGAGAAAGAAAAGAATGTAGACGAGGATCTCCAAGATCTTATCAAGGAGTTGGAAAAAATCCTGAAGAATAGTTAGAAAACCATCGGCCCAGTGTGATCTTTACAGGCGTTGCTTTGATGAAACTGCAACGGCGCCATGACGTTAACGTAAAAGTTCGGGGATTCTGGCGATTCAGATTTTCCTGCGGGTCCCCTTCAGAGGGGCCTGACCGCCATCGGCTAAAATCAAAGCCGAGAATCATTGGTTGTTCGGTCTTTCGTAAGAATTCTGTCGTCATTCTCGCTCCGATTTTCATCGGGATAAACTCCTGCCGTCCTGCCAGGGGCAGGACAGTCTTTATCTGGATTCCCGCTGCGGCGTCGCAATCCCATTTTCATTCATTCAAAAATATGCTATGAAGTATGCAAGGTCACTTGATGAAGCATTTCTCCGATGCCTACCGACTAAAAACACCCCGCTCAGAAAACCTCTTCAAAAGGGCCAAGGAGGTGATGCCTGGGGGGATCTCTCATAATATTCACTTTTTCCCGCCTTATCCTTTCTTTGTCGAAAAAACAAAGGGTTCCAAAATCTGGGATGTGGACGGAAATGAATACATCGACTTCTGGATGGGGAACTACACTCACATTCTGGGTCACCGACCACGGGTTGTGGTCCAGGCCATCGAAAAACAACTGGAGCAAGGAATTCACTGGGGAGCCCTGTATCGAAAGCAAATTGAGTGGGCAGAGTTGATTCGAGAGTTAGTTCCCAGTGCAGAGATGGTCCGATTCTGCTGCTCTGGGACGGAAGCAACGATGTATGCGATCAGGCTGGCCCGTGGTTATACGGGCAAAAAAACCATCCTGAAAGCTGCCGGGGGATGGCACGGAGCCAATTCTGACCTCTCCTTAGGTATTAAAATGCCCTACGAAAGAGAGGAAAGCCTTGGTTTATTGCCCGAACTTCAGGAATACACGAAAGTGATCCCTTTTAATGACCTTTCCGGTTCGATCGAGGTCATTCATCAAAACAAAGAGGATTTAGCAGGAATCATTGTCGAACCAGTCATCGGTGAAGGCGGGTTTACGCCGGCTGCGAAAGAATATCTTCAAATGCTTCGCTCCGAAACCCGAACGCTGGAGGCTCTTCTCATCTTCGATGAAGTGATTTCTTGTTTTCGAGTGGCCTTGGGGGGTGCTCAGGAACGGTTCAACGTTGTGCCAGACCTGACGACCTTGGGGAAGATCACCGGCGGAGGATTACCCGTCGGGGCCTTGGTGGGAAGAAGGGAGATCATGGAGGCGTCCTCTCCAGAAAAAAAAGGAAATAAATGGGAGAGAGTTTTAATCGGCGGGGGGACCTTTTCCGCCCATCCGCTGACAGCCGTTGCGGGATTGGCCATACTCCGCTATTTAAGAGCTCATCGCAAAACGATCTATCCTCTTCTGGAATCGAAAGGAGAAAAAGTTCGGAAAAGGCTCCAGGAGGCGCTCGACCGGGAGGGGTTGAACGCCGCGGTCACAGGGATAGGCTCGCTTTTCCAAACGCATTTCCCCTTTGAAAAAGGGGTGACACTGAATTCTCCGCAATCTATTCATCGCCTCACCGATTTAGAGAAAAGGGAGGTTGAGTTTCGAGTCCGAATGCTCGCAAAAGGGGTTCATGTGATGCATGGCGGAGGTTGCCTATCGATCGCTCACTCTGATGAGGACATCGAAAAATTCATCAAAGATGCCCGAAACGTGGCCCGGGAAATGAAAAGAGTATAAAGGGGAGAGCGATGAGCTTGCCGTTCAAAGTATATTATAATTTTTAGAAGAGGTTGGTATGAAAAATTTAGTGGTGAGAACGTTAGCATGGGCATTATTATCCACACTGGTTTTGGGAGGGATGGCTATGGCAAAGGAGACAGCAAAAATTGGAATCATTGTTGTGGACATCCAGGGAGACTTCACCAAGCTTAAGAATGGATCCTTAGCCGTGGAAGGGACGGACGAGGCTTACATGAAAACGGTCGAAGAGAATACGAGGAAACTGAAAGAGGCAGGGTTCCCTATCTTCGCCACTCAGGATTGGCACCCTGCTGATCACGTATCCTTCTTTACTAATCATCAAGGGAAAAAAGCCTTTGATGTGATCAAACTTAATGGAAGAGACCAAGTCCTCTGGCCGCCCCATTGCGTGCAAAACACCCCTGGGGCCCAAATTCTGCTGGATGAGAAATTGTTTAAGGCAGTCGTGAAAAAGGGAGTGGATTCCAAATATGATAGTTATTCTGGCTTTCAAGACGACGGTGGAAAGAAGACGGATATGGACAAACTCCTTAGAAGGGAGAAGATCCGTAAGGTAGTGGTCTATGGCATAGCGACGGATTATTGCGTGAGGGCAACGGCTCTGGATGCTGTCGCCGCAGGGTACAAAGTGATTTTTATCAAAAATTTGAGCAGGGGAGTGGCACCGGATACTTCTCAAAAGGCAATTGAGGAGATGAAGGCGAGGGGGATCGTTGTCCTGGACGATTTGGATTTAGATAAAATCATAGGTATTTAAAAAATAGGGCAGGTGTTCTGCATGTCGATTTTTAACTTTCCGGGTCGTCTGCATTTTGTCTCTATTGACCTATTTAGAACAACTTTCTTTTAAGGACCTACTCGATAGAAAAGAATGTGCTGGCCGAAGTTGCCTGCTTGATCGACGGCGAGGATCTGAAGCTTCACCTGATCAAAGTTTCCTGAAGGGGATGCCTTCCCTTCGAAGAGGCTTGGCTTCCCTGCATAGTTCAAATTGAATTTTCCCGAAGTCCTGTCACTATCGAGCCACTGTCCCCATATCTCAAATTTATTCGCATCCCAGAGACCTCCGGGAGTGATGGGGCATCCTCAAAGCATCTTGACTTCAGCCCTCACAAAAGCTTTTTCTCCTGCCTTTAAACTTTCTTTGGGGGAAGGGCTCAGGATGTTGACAATCAATCCGTTTAACTCGATGATTACGCCGTCCCCCGTGATATGCTTTCCGGGAATGAGAAGCATCGTTTTTGAGCCTCTCTGAATGGATTGAGGATAGGCAAGAGGGCCTTCTGCATCTATCTCGACTTGAGTTGGTCGTTCCAGTAGAATCTTGGCCTCGAAGGAGGCTGCACCAAAGGTTCCATAGATGGTCTCTCCACGCTGGTGCGGTCGAATCATGATACGGTCTGTACTGCCGGCTCCTCCTTCCTGTTTTCCCTCTGCGAGGATTTCTCCGGTCTCCAGATTCTTGATTCGAACGAGTGCACCCCCAACCCCCGACCCGATCACCTGGGCATCTCTTGCAACCACACGGACGACTACTTTTGTGACAATCTTTTCTGCAGAAAAAGATGGGGGGACAAAATAAATCACAAGACATATCAAAATCAGAAGGGTTTGAATAAGCTTTAGCTTGATTCTTAACTCCATCATCGGCCCCCCACCCTATCCCTCTCTCCCAAGGGGAGAGGGGAATATCGTTTGCTTTCCGCTTTGAACTTTTGGCCTATTAGTAGTAGCGCTTCTCTTCAACGTGATCTTCATGGAGATCGATTCCCCACTCACGGAGTATCTTTGAGACAGCTTTCTCACCGCTCTCGATGCAATTCGGGACACCCACCCCCCTGTAACAGCCGCCGGCAAGTGCGAGGCCAGGAATCTGAGCATTGCGGTTTTCAATCAGTGCGACACGGTCGAGGTGCCCGAGTGTATACTGCGGCATGCCGCGGTGCCACCGGAAGACGCGTGAGAAGAGTGGCTTTGCAAAAGGCTTAAGACCAAGAATGTCACAAAACTCGTCGAGCACTATCTGCACAAGTTCCTCATCGGAGCCTTTCACAATCTCTTGGTTGTGGGGGCCTCCGACGAAGCCGCGCAGCAGTACCTTGCCCGCCGGTGCCCGGCCCGGCCACTTAGTGGAGGAGTAAGTTGCTGCCATAAGGGCGCGGCCTTCTACAAGGGGGCACAACACCCCGAACGCATTCAGATCAAAGCCGACCTCGCTCTCTTTGAACGCGATGGATACCGTTGCGGAGGAAGAAGTCGGTATATTGGCAAGGGCATCTGCAATGGCCTCGTCATGGGGGCGAATGAGCGGCTCAGCCGCCCATGATTCCGTTGCGATGATCACTGCGTCCCCGTCGACGGAGGAACCGCCGGAGAGCGAGGCGCGCCATCTATCTCCGGCGATACGCTGGAGTGAGGTGACCACTGCTCCCGTATGGATGCTCTCACGACCGGCGGCATCGGCTATGCTATCCGTGAGTTGCTGCATACCATTCGCAAAAGAGGTGAAGAACGTACGGGGCTTCTCCCCTGGTTTGGTCGGGTATTTTCGGCGCATCTCTTCGACCTTGCGGCGGATGGCGATGAAGGCTTTCAACAGCGACCCGTAATCTTGCTCCATCTCAAGGAGGCGCGGAAAGGTTGCCGCAAGTGACATCTGTTTTGGATCGGATGCGTGAACACCGCCGACAAGCGGTTCGGCAAGGCGATCGAGGCATTCGCGACCCATGCGGCGAACCACAAAGCTCTCAAGTGTCTCGTCATTGAACTCCCCAGACGCAACTTCTTTCGGCGGAATGAAGAGATCCATCGCCATGCGGATCTTGCCAGGCCATGAAAAGAGGCTGGTTGTCGCAAAGGGAACAAACTTCGTGGGGGCGAACATCATCACCCCGTCGGGCATCTGATGAAGCTTGCCACGAGAAAGGATCCACGTGCGCTTCCGGGATTCGTCGGTCGGCAATTCGTCATCGAAGATTCCTGTCAGCTTGGCGACGCGGTGACATGCCGGTTTCTCGGTCAAGAAACAGTCCGGGCCGCCGTCTACGACGAACCTGCCCTGCTCCGAGGGATCGAGGACCATCTCGGTTTGAATCTTGCCCCCGAGACGCCGGTCCTTCTCGACCAGGACAAACTCAACGTCGTAACCCCGGGATGCAGCTCGCCTGACTTTGAAGGCTGCTCCAAGCCCGGCAACGCCGCCACCGATGACGATGATTCGCTTCATGCTATTCCCTTAAAATATAGAAAAGGGGTCAAGGATTCGAGGGGCCGAGGGTTCAAGGGTTTAAATTTTAGGATCTTCGCTCGACCCCTTGACCCCTTGGCCCCTGGACTCCTTTTTTTATATGTTCTTCGACAATCGCTGCAAGAGCCTCAATAAATTGTTTGGAAAAATTGAGGGAAGCCGTACGTTTCAACTCCATCCCTAATAATTTTGCCTTATCCCGGTAAACGATATCAACGTCGTAAAGGATTTCTATATGGTCTGAAACAAATCCAATAGGATCGATCAGAACCTCCCAAACTTTCTTCTTGGAAAGTTCCTCCAAGACTGATTCCACATCCGGGCCTAACCACTCGCCGGGTCCCATCCCTTTGCTCTGAAAAGCGATATGCCACGGAAGGGGCTTAACCTTTTTAAGGACTTCTTTTACACTCTCCTCCATATCTTTGACGTAAGGGTCATCCTCAACAAGAGATTTCGGAAGACTGTGTGCGGAGAAAATGAGATGAACCTTCTTTCTCTCTTCCGGAACGAATTGCATCAATCCCTCTTCAATCTTCCCCCGAATCGCCTCGATAAAGAGAGAATGTAAATGCCATCCCTCAACAAACGAAATTTCTGTCTTCTCTGCAATACTCTCCCTTAGTTGATTTACTTCTTCGACGTAGGCTCCTGTGCTCGCACGGGACCGAAAAGGCGTCATCGGAAGAGCGACGATCTCACGGATTCCATCCTCGATAATCTTTTTCAACGTTTCTTCGATCAGAGGATGTCCGTAACGCATGCCTACGTAAGACTTGAACGGGTAGCCCTTCGCATTCAGACTGTTTTCCAGGGCTATTGCTTGTTTGAACGTAATCTCCGGCAGAGGAGAACAGCCGCCAATCAGTCGATAGCGCTCCTTAATTCTTCCCAATTGTTTTGGAGAAGGCTTTCGGCCCCGAAAGAGACGGGTTAGGAAAGGTTCCACTTCGTCGAGAGACCGGGGTCCTCCAAAGGCTAAAAGAAGTAGGGCTCTCATGCATGCCTCTGAAATTCACTTGGTATTTGGAATTTGGTAATTGGGATTTCATCTTCTGGAGCTATACTCATGTACCATGTCCACCAAAACGGCGACATGATCGGGAGGGGTATTGGGAAGGATTCCGTGACCAAGGTTAAAGATGTGACCAGGCCGATCCCCTGCTCTGGCAAGGATCTTCTTGAGATTCTTCTCGATCAAATCCACCGGGCCCAATAGAATCACAGGGTCGAGGTTTCCTTGAATGGCGACATCGTACGCAAGACGTGCCCAGGCCTCGCCAATATCCACTCGCCAATCCACTCCAATGACATCTCCTCCTGCCCGTTTCATCAATTCCAAAAGCGTTGAATTGGCGGTGGCAAAATGGATGAGAGGGACGCTCTTGTTAACACCATCCATCACCTTTCTGGAATAAGGGAGGACATATTCTTCATAATCGCCCGGACTCAAGCAACCCGCCCAGGAGTCAAACATCTGAAGCGCTTGGACACCTGATCGAATCTGAGCGTTTACGTACCGGATGAGCACCTCTGAGAGTTTCTCCATCAAAGCATCCCAGGTGGGATGGTCCTGGTACATCAGGCTTTTGGTGAGAGCATAATTCTTCGAATGACCTCCTTCAATGACGTAACTTGCGAGCGTAAAAGGAGCGCCGGAGAACCCGATTAAAGGAACCCTTCCTTCCAATTCTTTTCGGACGATCCGAATCGCCTTCATGAGAAAAGAGATTTCTTCTTCCGGATCGAAGACCCTCAACCTCTCCACATCCTTCCTCTCCCGGAGGGGATGACGGAAAACAAGGCCTTCCCCTTTGGCAAACTCAAACTCCACCCCCATTGGCTCCAGGGGAATGAGGATATCCGAAAAAATAATGGCTGCGTCGAGTTTGAACTTTTCAATAGGCTGAAGCGTTACCTGAGCTGCCAGCTCAGGATTCTTGCACATTTCCAAGAAAGAGTGTTTCTTCCTAAGCGCCCGGTACTCCTTCAGGTAACGTCCGGCCTGGCGCATCAGCCAGATGGGCGTATAAGGCGTGCGTTCTCTGCGGCAAGCCTTCAAGAATGGATATTCTTCCATCTCCTTCACCGATCGAGCTATTCAAATTCCAAATCACAAATCCCAAATACCAAATAAGCTCCAAACATCAATGACCAATGTCGGAAATAGATGTTTGAGATTTGGGTCATTGGAATTTGTTTGTGATTTGGCCTGCCTGCGCGAAGCCGCTTCGGCGAAGGCAGGTGCTTGGGATTTAGTGCTTGCTTTTCACTTCCAATCCCTCAGCATCTGAATAAGCAATCTTACCCCGGCTCCGGTCCCCCCGCGTGGGATATAAGGTCTCTCTTTTTCAATCGACGCAGGACCAGCAATGTCGAGGTGAACCCACGGAATCTTTCCCACAAATTTGCTCAAGAAGATCGCGCCGATGATGGCACCCGCCGCCCGTGTTCCCACATTCCTGAAATCAGCCGCGTCACTTTTCAGATAATCGAAATACTCGTCCCAGAGAGGTAATCTCCAGGCCTTTTCTCCCGTCTTGGAAGAGGCGTCTTCGATCCGTTTTAAAAGGGTATCGCTATTACCGAAAAGTCCAATCACATAATCTCCCAAGGCGATCACGCACGCTCCTGTCAATGTCGCGAGGTCAATGATCGCCTTAGGTTGATACCGCAAGCTATAAGTGATGGCATCCGAAAGAATCAGTCTTCCTTCCGCATCAGTACTGATCACTTCTACGGTTTGCCCCGAAAGCGTCTTCAAAATATCACCGGGTTTATAAGCCTTTCCGCTCGGAAGATTTTCCGTCGCCGGCATGATCCCAACCAGATGAAGAGGAAGTTGGAGCTTGGCGGCAGCTTGCAGGGCAGCCAAGACCGCGGCGGCTCCGGACATATCGTCTTTCATCCGCTCCATATTCTCTGAAGGTTTGATCGAAATCCCCCCGCTATCAAAGGTGATTCCCTTCCCTACCAACGCAATCGTATCCAATCCTTTTCCTTTATTATATTCCAGGGCGATAAACTTCCCGGGCTCCTGGCTACCCTTGGCCACGGCTACAAACGCTCCCATGCCCATGGATTCTGCCTGATCCACTTCCAACACCTCAATCCCCATTCCACAATCTTTCGCAATCCGCTTAGCCTTTTCGGCCAAAAGAGAAGGGGTTACCTCATTGCTGGGTCCGTTCACCAGATCCCTTGCCAGATAAACCGCTTCTGAAATAGTTTGTCCCGTCCTCAGACCTTCGCCGATCAACTTGATTTCATTGTCCTTCTCTCCAAGGAGGATGATCTCTTCAATCTCTTTAATCTTATCCCGCTCAAGCGTCCTAAATTCATTGAACTGGTAGACACCGAGGAAAAGCCCAGTCACAAAAGATTCAGCCAGTTTCTCCTCTGAATGGCCATCGAATTTTCTTATCGGAAAAGCAAACTGTTTCATCCCGGCATTCCGGATCAACTGGCCGGCTTTCGACGCAGCGCCTCGCCATTTTTCTAAATCGAATTCCTCTTTTTTGCCCAAGCCGGTCAAGAGCACTCTTCTGGCGGGAAGAGCACCCTGGGTGTGAAGGAAGTGGCATTCGAATAACTCGCCCTTAAAATCTCCCTGTTTTATCAGAGTCGAGATAAACCCTTTCCACTCCGAATCCACATCGCGGATAGGGCCTTCTAACCGCTCGGGAGATTGAAAAGAAAAAAGGAGAAGAAGTTCACAGGGAAATTTATCGGCTTTGCCCTTTTCAACCCGTATCTCCATAGGTTTCCCCTCTCGCTTATTGACCTTATAAGTTCAAATTTCAAGATCCAAATGTTAAATGAATGTCAAAGTCCAAAATCCAAAACATTCTTGACATTTGCTTTAGATTTGATTTGAATTTTGGGTTTCGACATTTGACATTGCTTTATCAACGATTATTCTCTTTCTTTCAATTTTGTTACCGTGACGGATCGGCTCTCCTCCACCGTTGAAAACTCCTTAACCTTATTCACTAAGGAAGAAGGCCAACCTCCTCGACTCATGATCCTTGCCAACATCCATGGGTTTAAATCAGAGACCTCCATCCACTTTCCAGCCTTCTTGATCATCTCGTCCAATGCTCTTCGATTGGGGTCTCCCTTTAAAGGATATTTCTCCTTCGTCTCAAATTTAATCTTCGCCACGTGGCCGCTTCCGAAGATCGCCTCGAGCTCTTCCTTCCGAGCATAGGCATAGAGAGCTTCTTCTATCTTAGCCAATTCAGCGTCGATCTCCTCATTCAAGAGCCTTTTCCTCTCTTTTATCTCCACATATCGGTTGACCAAGACCACCCCCTCCTCATTAAGGTATTCGTTGGGCGGAAGGCTCTCCACAGCGATGAGATGTTTTCTCTGGGGGCAGAAACTCTGATAATCGCACCAATCACAAAGAGGTCCCTCTTTGGGAAGGAATCGTCTGTCCGTTTCAATCCTTTGGATGAGTTCTAACGTGGCTTTCCGAAGTTGATGAAGCTTATCGGGTGTTCTTGAGGAATGGATTTCGGTATCGAAGGTGAGGTAGTGCCAGATCAATCTGATCTCCTGGATACCCTGCCACTTCTCCGCCACCCCCATTTGATAGAAAGCCAATTGCCGGTCTGACTCGACATCTTCCCTTGTCGGTAGCCTGTTGGAGGTTTTATAATCATGAATTTCGAGGATAGAACCATTCACCAGAGCCACACGGTCAATAAAGCCTCGAATCCAATAACTCCTCCCTTCTTCCAGAGGAAAATAGATATACTCTTCGAGACCTAAGGTTTTTCCCTGGTCGAAGGGACAATAACGCTTGTAATAATCCGTAATACATTTTTCTCCCAGACGGCAGTAGTCCTCGACACTGTAATCTTTCCGTATGATCTGGATCATGCCGTTCCAATTCTTTTCCCAACTCTGGCGGTAGAAGTTGAGGAGCTCTTCCAAGGTGTTGAGCCTGATCACCTTCAGATCCCGGTAGAGCTTCTCCAGGGCTTCGTGAACCCTCGAGCCCATGAACGCTTCAATACCTTCTGTCTCGACCTCGATCTTGTCGATATAGGCGAGTTTGTACTGGTGGGGGCAGGTTTCATAGGTGGAAAGCTGAGAGTGGGAATAGGTCGGCATCGTTCACCCCTTTCATGTTCGATCTCTTATGGACGGGCTATATGGATTATTTTTAACAAGAAAAAGGGGTTCTGTCAAAACTCATATTTTTACTTGAAAACGCACGATGGAAATAGATATGATGAAAATGGTGAAAGTATTCGTCTATCCATGAAACCCGGCACAGAATTAGAAAAACTCCAAAGAGTTGTGCTTCGATGTCGTAAGTGTCCTCGGCTGGTGGGTTACCTGAAAGAGGTTTCCGAACATAAACCCAAAAGGCATCGGGACTGGGATTATTGGTCAAAACCCCTTCCCAGTTTTGGAGATCCGGATGCCCGGGTTCTGATTGTAGGCCTGGCCCCTGCTGCGCAAGGGGGGAATCGGACAGGCCGTATGTTTACAGGAGATCGGAGCGGAGAGTGGTTATTTCACGCACTCTATCAGTTCGGTTTTTCCAATCAACCCAACTCCCTTCGGAGGGATGACGGCTTCAAATTGGACGATTGCTATATTACTGCGACGATTCGATGTGCTCCGCCCAAAAATAAACCCTTGCCAGAAGAAATTGAGAACTGCCAGCCGTACTTTTTGACTGAGCTTGACCTCTTGAAGAAGGTAAAAATCATCATCCCGCTGGGTCAGATCGCCTTTACGCAAAGCCTGAAATCCCTGAGGCTGCATGGGTTGGAAATCCCCGCATTGGCCTTTGGCCACGGAAAGGTGTATCCGCTCCGAACTCCGAACTCATCACTCCGAACTATTACTTTGGTCACCACCTATCATCCTAGCCAGCAAAACACTCAGACTGGTAAACTCACAAGGCCGATGTTTCATAAGATCTTCAAAATAGCCCGGAAGAAGCTGGAGGTTAAGAGTTGACATTCGCCCCCTCACCCCACTCTCTCCCCCGATGGGGAGAGGGTGGGGTGAGGGGGTTAAGAGTTTTTGATTTGAACGTTGGATTTTGAAATTTGACATTTAGCTTATGGCTGTCCATATTCCAATTGAGAATTGGATTGACCTTCACACTTTCTCTCCGAAAGAGATCCCCTCTCTTTTAGAGGAATATCTCTTGGAATGCGAGAAGAGAGGGTTCAGGGAGGTCCGCATCATCCATGGAAAAGGGAAGGGGGTGCAGATGAACATTGTCCATTCCTTTCTCGAGAAGAGCCCTCTTGTTGAATCATTTAGACTAGCTCCGCCCGAGGCAGGCTCCTGGGGGGCCACGATTGCTGTTTTGAGGACGGAGATTAAAGAATGAAGATAATCTTAACGGCCCTCGTCTTAATCACCTTCTCCATTTCAATCCAGGTTCTTCCTGCCTTGGCTGCCAACAAGCCGCCGGAAAAGGGCGAAGCGCTTCCTGTTATCAACCTTCCTGTCCCAAAAAATGCAGAGGAGAGAAACTATTTGGGGCTTTCCGGGGGCGACCTTTTCAAAATCCCTCAGATCAAAGCCCGTGCCGTGATTGTCGAACTGTTTAGCATGTACTGCCCTTTCTGCCAGAAGGATGCGGCCAGAGTGAATGAGCTGTACCGGCTCATTGAAAGCAATCCTCTCCTTAAAAACAAAATTAAGTTGATCGGGATCGGTTTGGGAAATTCGCCTTACGAGGTGGAGGTGTTCAAGAAGACGTATGATATCCCCTTTCCGCTTTTTCCGGATAAGGATTTCGTGATCCACAAGGTCTGCGGGGAAGTGAGGACGCCGTACTATATGGTTGTCAAGATTAATGAAGATGGGACCCACCAAATCGTACACACTCAGTTGGGAAATTATCCAGGGGCTGACCCTTTTCTGGGAGTCGTGCTCGAAGCTTCGGGGTTAAATAGAGAGGAGAAGGAGAGACTATGAAGGATAAAAGGCTCGCCCAATTCATCTTGATTAGTGGGCTTCTATCTGCTGTTGTCTCTGTTCCGCTTGCCCGTGCTGTTTCGGACGCCTATAAAGGGAATCTTTATCAGATGGGGACGCTCAAACCGATTGACAGCGTTTTGAGAGTGAAAGTTGGAGATCGTGCTCCTGATTTCACTCTCCCATCCGTTTCCGGCGAGAAGGTTTCTCTGAGCCAGTTTCTCGGGAAAAAGAACGCTGTCCTTTCCTTCGTTCCTGCGGCATGGACACCCGTCTGTTCAGACCAATGGCCTGGATATAATGTTGCAAAAGATATTTTTAACCAGTATGACACTATCCTCCTGGGGATTACGGTAGATAACATTCCTACCCTTTTTGCGTGGACCAACCAGATGGGCCAGGTCTGGTTTCCGGTCCTTTCCGATTTCTGGCCCCATGGAGCGGTAGCCAAAAGATACGGTGTCTTGCGGTCGAATGGAGTATCCGAACGGGCTTTGTTTGTCATCGACAAGAAGGGAATCCTTCGTTATATTGACGTACATGATATCAACAAGAGGCCTGCGCTTGAGGATCTGATGGGGGCGCTGGAGAAACTGAAATAGAACGATGAACTTTAAACGATGAACGATGGACCAAAGGAAAGCATTTTTTCGATTCAGGGAGTGCTGTTTTTATCGGGCAGCAAAATCTTCAGCCACCCTTTGCTTATCGTATATCGTTCATGGTCCGTCGTTCAAAAAAGGAGGTCAAGATGAATATTCCGAGACATTGTCCAGGTTTTGAGGAGTTCAAGGATCTAAAATCCTTCGTGTGCAAATGTCCGAACTGCGGAAAGAAAGTTGAGATCTTCTCGGATGAATTCGACAGGAAGCACACCTGTAAAGGTTGCCGTCAGGAGATTGACTTTACAAAATGCACCTTGACCGGCGGAGCAGCAGACCCTTCGCCCCGATAAATTCACCCCCTGCCTCTCCCCCGGTGGGGAGAGGGGGAGGGTATCAGATTTTAATGATCTCTCCTTCTATCTTCTCTCCGAGGTGTAAGATCCCAAGGGTGGTTTGATTAATAAAAGAGCGGGTGGCGGAGCCGGGATTGAAAAGGTAGATATTCTTGACTTGATGATTCGCCGGGGTATGGGTGTGGCCATAAACGATAACGTCCGCTTCGTCGAATTCTCCTCGGATGCGTGACTCAATTCCGAACGGAGGGCCTCCCCCATGGATCAAGCCGATCTTAAATCCTTCTATTTCAACGATCCTCTTCTGAGGGAATGCTTTTCGAATATCCTGAGAATCCATGTTTCCGCAGACAGCAATCAGCTCTTTCAGGCTTGAAAGATATTCTGCGATGCTCCAGTCCACAAAGTCTCCTGCATGAAATATCTTTTCCACGTCTTTGAAATGGAATTCGATTATTCTCTTGAATTCAGGGTGAGGCTCCCTCAAGTGGGTATCTGAAATGACACCGATCTTCATCATCTCGTTTTCCGTGTCTCGGGTTTCGTGTCCGCAAGTCTCGCTAACTCCACGACCGAATGATAGACCCCGATGGCCACTTTCTGCATAAATTTGAAATTGAGCGTTTCCATCCTGTCCGAGGCCAGGTGGTAATTCGGGTTTCTCAGAAAACCAGTATCTGTGATCATCAGGGCTGATACCCCTTGATCCCAGAAAGCACTGTGATCACTCAGCCTCACATCGTCCATTCCCTCCCCATTCCCGGGCACGATAAGGAATTCTAAAGGAAGTTCAGGGATATTGGTTTTGAAAGATTGACAAACTTTTTCCAATAACTCCTTCGACCTCTCGTTTCCAATGATGGCGATGAAATCTCCCACGTTGGGATAATGTTTGGGATTGAGATAAGGAGGATAATCCTGCCTTGAACCAGTGAATCCTACCATCTCCACTGGAATCATCCCGAGGATTTCTTCTCCTCCCTTGTTCAGATTGCCCACATAATGAGCACTGCCGGCAAAATCATATTCCTCGAGGGAGAAGGCGATCAGTCTTACAGTATTTTCGGGAGGGACCGCTTGAATATTTCTTGCGACCTCGAGAAGCAAAGCCACCGCACTGGCATTGTCGTCCGCCCCGGGAGAACCCGAAACGGTGTCGTAATGAGCCCCCAAGATAAGAACCCGATGAGGAGAGGTCATCCCTCTCTTTTCTGCCACAATATTCTTATAAGATTTCCCCTCCCATTCAAAACGATCTTCATTGACGTCCAATCCGGATTTGAGAAATTCTTCCCCAACATATCGAGCCGCCTGCTCCAGCTTCTGATAGCCCTGATACGGATCCCGATCAAAATGGGTATTTCCTACGTGCCTTTTCAGATTTTCTGTTGAGATCATCATCTTCTTGACAGGGCTCCCCTCGTCCCCAGTCATTAAGAACAGTAGACAAAAAATTAAAGTAAAATGCCAAGGGGAGGTTCAAAATCTCATGATCAGTTGCCGATCGGGCTTATGTTATTTGAAAATTAATATTCTGTCAATTTGAAGCTCCATCTTTCCATCGTCGGTGGTGTTATGGAAAAATAATTTGTTCACTTCTTGTTCGGATCATCATTGGACATGGACAGATACCTGCCATAGGATGTCGAAACGGTTATGTCCTCAGAGACCATTTTTTTCAGTGATCCTAACCCTATCATGAAGTCATTCATGTTCCGTATCAAGTATGGGACAAACTCCGGTGCGCATACAGAAGGTCTTGTCAATAGAATCGTTCAATTTAGGATATCGTTTCTTGGAGAGGGAAGTTGGAGGATAATTAATTCTTGCGCATCATGTGGCCCACCGCTTTCTCCAGTCCGTCAAGGGTCAGCTCAAACATCGGGAAAATTTCACGGATTTGATGAATGGAGCGGGTGTAGGGCCATTCTTCGGCAAGTTTCGGATTGATCCAAACAGCATGGGCAAAGGTTTTGGCAACAAACTTTAGCCTCTCATAACTCGGCCTCCCGGATCTCTCTTCGATATGAATGGAGCCATCCGTGGCCATCAATTCATAAGGAGCCATGCTTGCATCCCCAACGATGATAAATCTTGTCTCAGGGTCAAGACGAACCAGTTCATCCACTGGAAATGGTTTGGAATGCCTGGGAGGGTCCTCCCAGAGATAATCGTAGATGGTGTTATGAAAAAAGAATGTCTTGAGATCTTTGAACTGGGCCCGTGCGTAGTTAAAGAGGGTTTGGACCAATTCGATATATGGATCCATAGACCATCCGCCATTGTCAATGGCAAGGATGACCTTCAACCGGTCCTTCAGACTTCGATCAAATACAATCTCTATTTCTCCCGCATTCCTCATGGTTTCGTAAATGGTCTTATCAATATTCACCCTATCCTTCGGGCCGAACGGAACCATATTCCTCAATCTCTTGAGAGCCTCCCCGATTTGGGATGCCGTCATCGGTCCCTCCTGGGAGTAGTCACGATATCTCCGATCCATAGCCACTTTGACCGCTGACTTATTTCGGGAAACCCCGCCGACTCTCATCCCACCCGGATGGTAACCGGAGTGTCCCACAGGAGAGGTGCCACCCGTTCCGATCCACTTGTTTCCTCCGTGGTGCGTCTCGGTTTGTTCTTTCAATCGGTCAAGAAAGTATTTGAGAAGCTCCTCCGGACTGAGCTTTAACAAATCCTCTTCCTTTATCCCGAGGGCCTCCGCTAACTCTTTAGTATCTTTCAGCCACTCGTCAAGCAGGGCACGCGCGACCTCGTCCAATTCAACTCCTTCCGGTCCCTTGAAATCGG